>DATNMU010000105.1:0-25418 GCA_035602195.1 Candidatus Acidiferrum sp. | reverse complement strand
TCCAAGAATCGTGTTACTGATGAGACTCTCAAGCTCCTTCTCCAGCTTGCCGCAGAGTCCGGTTTGCGAGCACGGATCGACGCCATGTTCAGCGGGGAGAAGATCAACATCACCGAAAAGCGAGCGGTTCTGCACGTGGCTCTGCGTGCTCCGAAAGATGAATCGATCTTTGTGGAGGGAAAGAATGTCGTGCCCGAAGTCCACGCTGTGCTCGACCGGATGGCTGACTTTTCCAATCGTCTGCGCAGCGGCGAGTGGAAGGGCCATACCGGAAAACGCATTCGGAATGTCATAAACATCGGAATCGGCGGCTCCGATCTTGGTCCGGTCATGGCGTACGAGGCGCTCAAGCACTACTCGGAACGCTCGATGACCTTTCGCTTTGTCTCGAATGTGGATGGAACGGACTTCGCCGAGGCGGTGCAGGATCTCGATCCGGCGGAGACGCTATTCATCGTCTCATCAAAAACTTTCACTACTCTCGAAACCATGACGAATGCTCAGACCGCTCGCGCTTGGTCGCTGGCCGGACTGGGAGGCGATGAAAAGTCGGTCGCAAAACACTTTGTCGCGGTTTCGACGAACGCAACTGAGGTCTCGAAATTCGGTATTGATACCGCGAACATGTTCGGATTCTGGGATTGGGTTGGCGGACGCTATTCCATGGACTCGGCGATCGGCCTTTCGACCATGATTGCCGTCGGTCCCGAAAACTTCCGAGCAATGTTGAGCGGCTTCCACGAAGTGGATAAGCACTTCCGCACGGCTCCATTGGAGGCCAATCTGCCGGTTCTCATGGGCCTGCTAGCGGTGTGGAACAACGATTTCCTCGGTGCGGACACAGTCGCTGTATTGCCTTACGAACAGTACCTGAAACGCTTTCCCGCCTATTTGCAGCAACTCACAATGGAAAGCAACGGGAAGCATGTCACGCTAGCCGGGAAGCCTGTCTCGCACGACACCGGGCCCATCTACTGGGGCGAACCCGGGACCAACGGTCAACACTCTTTCTATCAGCTGATTCATCAAGGCACGCGCCTCATTCCCTGCGACTTCATCGGGTTTGCGAAGGCCTTAAATCCGCTGGGCCGTCACCATGACGTGCTGCTCGCCAATGTTTTCGCTCAAACGGAAGCGCTGGCATTTGGTAAGACGCCAGAGCAAGTGAAAGCGGAGGGCACTGCGGACTGGCTTGTGCCGCATCGCGTCTTTGAAGGCAATCGCCCCTCAAATACGATCCTCGCTGAACGGCTCAACCCCGAAACACTGGGCAAGCTTATCGCGCTTTATGAGCACTCGGTCTTCACTCAAGGCGTGGTCTGGAATATTGATTCGTTCGATCAGTGGGGTGTTGAGCTAGGCAAGGTCCTTGCGCAGCGCATCATTCCAGAACTGGAGAACCCGGCCGAGCCCGTGCTTAACCACGACAGTTCGACCAACACTTTGATTCGCCGTTACCGAACAATGAAGGAGTCGCAATGACCACTATCGGCTTTGATCAACCTCTTTATGTCCTCCCGTTTGATCACCGGGGATCGTTCCAGGCCAAAATGTTTGGCTGGCCCGGCTCGCTCACCGCCGCTCAGACAGCAGAGATCGCCGCCACCAAGCAAGTCATTTACGATGGCTTCAAAGCCGCGCTCGAAACCGGAGTGTCGCAGGGGAAGGCCGGCATCCTTGTTGACGAGCAATTCGGCGCTGCGATCCTCCGGGATGCCTCGGCACACCAGTACACAACTGCCTGCCCGGCGGAGAAGAGTGGTCAGGAAGAGTTCGACTTCCAATACGGCGAGGAATTCGCCAAACACATTGAGACCTTCCAGCCAACTTTCTGCAAGGTCCTCGTTCGCTACAACCCCGAGGGTGATCGCGCTCTGAATAAGCGGCAAGCAGATCGCCTGAGAAAGCTTTCAGACTACCTCCACAGTACAGGTCGCAGCAAGTTCATGTTCGAGTTGCTGGTTCCCGCGGAGAAGTCACAACTCGATCAGTTCAGGGGAGACAAGAAGGCGTACGACCTGGAGCTTCGCCCCCGGCTAATGGCCGAGACCATGTTGCAGCTCCAGGATGCTCAAGTCGAGCCGGACGTCTGGAAGATCGAGGGCCTCGACCGGCGCGCAGACTGCGAAAAGATTGTCGCGGTTGCACGTCGCGGACATCGCGACAAAGTCGGCTGCATCATCCTAGGCCGTGGAGAGAACGACGAGAAGGTGCGCGAGTGGCTCACCACTGCAGCTGCGGTCGACGGCTTCATCGGATTCGCTGTGGGACGCACCAGCTTCTGGGATCCGCTGGTCGATATGCGGGCACAGAAGATCACACGCAATGCCGCGGTGGCCGAGATCGCCCGCCGCTATCGCGAATATGTGGATATTTTCGAGAATGCACGCGTCAACAGCCACGCTGCCGTCCGTTAAAAAGCGAGAAGTAGAGAATATGCAAAACGGTGTTGTCAAACTTGCTCCTTCGATACTAGCGGCCAACTTTGCGCGCCTGGGAGCGCACGTCGCGGAAGCCGATCTGGCAGGCGCCGACCGGATTCATATTGACGTGATGGATGGACATTTCGTGCCCAACATCGCGATGGGAGCGCCAATTGTGCGGTCACTTCGACCCGTCACGCAGCTTAAGTTCGAGACGCACCTGATGATTTCCGACCCAGACTTTTTTCTGGACGAATTTGACCGGTCCGGTTCTGATTCCCTTCTCGTCCATTGGGAAGGTAACAACAATTTGCATCGCACCATTCAGCGCATTCGAACTCTGGGAAAGCGCGCGGGCGTAGTTATTAATCCGGCGACGCCGGCCGGCGTCCTAGAGGAGATATTGCCCGATCTCGACCAGGTGCTGGTGATGACTGTCAATCCGGGTTTCGGGCATCAGCATTTCCTGCACTCGACCTTGCCCAAGATCCGCCGCGTGGCGAAGATGATCGGGCAGATCAAACCCGCCTGCGAGTTAGCCGTGGACGGAGGCATCGATGAAACAACCGCTCCGCTCGCAGTGGATGCTGGAGCGAACGTACTCGTGGCCGGATCGTCGATCTTCGCCACAAACGAAAGTGTAGCGGTTGCCATGGATCGTTTGCGTGACGCCATCTGCCGCGTAGCAAGTTGAAACAAAACACATCCGCAATCTAACGAGGAGGACTCATGCAACTTGGAATGATAGGGCTGGGCCGGATGGGCGCCAACATGGTGCGGCGGCTAATCAAGAAGGAACACAAGTGCGTTGTGTTTGACAGGTCGCCACAAGCGGTGGCCGGTCTAGTCAAAGACAACGCGATCGGAGCAGATTCTCTGATCGATTTGGTGAAGAAACTGGAGAAACCACGTGCAGTGTGGTTGATGGTTCCTGCGGCGGTTGTCGATCAGACCATCACCGATCTGTTACCGCACCTCGAAGCAGGCGACATCCTTATTGACGGTGGAAACTCCTACTATGTCGACGACATTAAGCGCGCAAAAGACCTGGCGCCAAAAAAGATTCACTACGTGGACGTGGGCACCAGTGGCGGTGTGTGGGGCCTCGAGCGTGGCTACTGCATGATGATCGGCGGCGAGAAGGATGTCGTCCAGCACCTCGATCCTATTTTCTCGGCGCTCGCTCCGGGAATCGGCGACATATCGCGTACCCCAGGGCGCGAGAAACTCGATGGCACCGCTGAGCAAGGCTACCTGCATTGCGGCCCGAATGGCGGCGGCCATTTCGTCAAGATGGTCCACAACGGAATCGAGTACGGAATCATGGCGGCCTATGCGGAAGGCCTATCCGTGTTGCGCTCGGCTAATGTTGGCAAGCAACAGCACGGCGTTGATGCTGAAACAACCCCACTGCGCGACCCGGAACACTACCAGTACGACTTCAATCTGCGAGATGTCGCGGAAGTGTGGCGCCGCGGGAGCGTAATCGCATCGTGGCTGCTGGACCTAACTGCAACCGCCTTGATTCAGGATCCCGGGCTTGCGAAGTTTGCAGGCCGGGTGTCCGATTCCGGCGAAGGCCGCTGGACGATCAAAGCCGCAATTGATGAAGCAGTTCCGACTCCGGTACTCACCGCCTCGCTGTACGAGCGTTTCAGCTCACGCGGCGAAGCCGACTACGCCGACAAACTCCTGTCCGCAATGCGTTTTGAATTCGGCGGACATTTGGAAAAGCCGAAAGAAAACTCTGAGGCTGCTTAAAGGAGAGATGTTCATGACCAATTTCCACTCGGATGCACTCGTTTTCTTCGGCGCAACGGGCGATCTTGCCTACAAAAAGATTTTTCCGTCCCTACAGGCGATGGTGAAACGAGGACACCTCAACGTACCCGTGGTCGGCGTGGCCAAAGCTGGATGGAATCTTGATCAGCTTCGCGCTCGCGCCAAAGACAGTCTGGAGAAACATGGCGGGCTTGATCCCGCCGCTTTCGAAAAACTCGTCGGCCTTTTGCGGTATGTGGACGGGGACTACCAGGATCCGGCAACCTTCACCGCGCTTCGCGGGGAGCTCAAAGATGCGAAACGCCCGGCACATTATCTGGCAATCCCGCCCGTTCTGTTTGAAACGGTCGTCCAACATCTGGCCGAATCCAACTGCGGACATGGCGCGAGGGTCATTGTGGAGAAGCCTTTCGGGCACGATCTCGCGTCCGCGCAGGAACTGAACAAGGTTCTGCTTGGGACCTTCGACGAAGCCGACATCTTCCGTATTGACCATTATCTTGGTAAGCGCGCTGTGAACAATGTGCTGGCGTTCCGCTTCGCCAACACTTTTGTGGAATCTTTTTGGAACCGCAACCACATCGAGAGCGTCGAGATCACGATGGCGGAAGACTTCGGGGTACAGGGCCGCGGAGGGTTTTACGATCAGACTGGAACTATCCGAGACGTGGTGCAGAACCACCTATTCCAGGTGTTGTCGAATCTGATGATGGAACCGCCCGTCCGCACCGACAGCGAGTCAATCCGCGACGAAAAGGCCAAAGTGCTGCGAGCGATTCCACCGATCGAGGAGAAGAACCTGGTGCGCGGCCAGTTCCGGGGCTACCGCGATGAAAACGGCGTGACGAAGGATTCGCAGACCGAAACCTTTGCAGCAGTGAAACTGGAAATCAATTCCTGGCGGTGGAAAGGTGTGCCGTTCTACATTCGCGCAGGCAAATGTTTGCCGACGACTTGCACCGAGATCTTCGCTAAGTTTCGCAAGCCGCCAACCCTGATTCCCGACAGCCAGTTGGTCGAAAACCACCTCCGCCTCCGATTGAGTCCCGAAATCACCATCGCGATGGGGATGATGAACCTCGCTCCTAACGCTGAAGGACTCGCACTCGAGGCCGGCGAGATGGTAGCCAACCATTCTCCACGCGCTGATGAGATGGACGCGTACGAGCGCGTGCTCGGAGCGGCTATGGATGGGGATAGTACGCTGTTCGCCCGCGAAGACTATGTCGAAGAGGCATGGCGCATTGTTGAACCCGTACTGAAGAAGGGCACTCCGGTTTATCAGTACACCCCCAACACCTGGGGCCCGAAAGAAGTTGATCGAGTGGCGCCAACTGGAGGCTGGAGCAACCCCGGCGAAAAGAAAGCGTTCGCAGTCGCAAGTGAGGCAGCCTGATGAAGATCGAAGTCTATGCCGATGCCGACGCCGTCGCACTCGCAGCTGCGAAGCTCATCGCTAAAGAAGCGCGAGACGCGGTCGCGACTCGCGGCAAATTTGTCATGGCAGTGAGTGGGGGCAAAACCCCGTGGATCATGCTTCGCGATCTCGCGCACGAAGATGTGCCGTGGAAGGGCGTGCATGTCGTCCAGGTGGACGAAAGAGTCGCACCCGAAGGTGATGCCGACAGAAACCTCACTCATCTGCGCGAAAGTTTGCTGGAGCATGCACCTTTACGCCCTGAGCAGATCCATGCCATGCCCGTAGAGGCTGCGGATCTGCAGGCGGCTGGCATGCGATATGCACTGACTCTGCGCGAAATCGCAGGTTCACCGCCTGTGCTTGATCTTGTTCATTTGGGGCTCGGACCCGACGGCCACACCGCTTCGCTGGTCCCGGGAGACCGGGTCCTCGACGTGAAAGATGCAGACGTTGCACTCACGGGAATCTACCAGAACCGCCGGCGCATGACGCTAACCTACCCGATCATCAATCGCTCCCGTCGCGTGCTGTGGCTAGCCACCGGAGCCGAGAAAGCTGGAATGCTTGCTCGCCTGGAAGCTGGAGATGCTTCCATTCCAGCCGGCCACGTCAGCAGGGATCATGCGGTGGTTTTGGCGGATCGTGCTGCCGCGGGCCAAGTTGTTAAGCAATTGAATACAGAAGTCGCTTGAGAGAGCGCGGTTTACCGGAGTGAAGTCGGGTTATTCTGCGCCCACTAATAAAGGAGAGGACATGCGCATTGGAATCGCTGCCGACCACGGCGGGTTTGGATTGAAAGAGGACCTTCGCAGCCGCCTCACTGCCGCGGGTCATGAAGTTGTTGACTTCGGCGCAAACCGTCTCGAGCCAGGCGACGACTACCCGGATTTCGTTATTCCTTTGGCGCGGGCAGTGACGTCAGGCAAGGCGGAGCGCGGGGTTGCTGTTTGCGGAAGCGGGGTGGGTGCTTCCGTCTGCGCCAACAAAATTCTGGGAGTCCGCGCCGCCCTGATCAATGATCACTTCTCTGCCCGGCAAGGGGTCGAGGACGATCACATGAACATTATTTGTCTCGGTGGCCGGGTCATGGGGACCATGGTGGCCTGGGACCTTGTCGAAACTTTTCTTGCAGCCGAGTTCAGCCAGGCCGAACGTCACCTGAGACGTCTGAGCAAAGTTGCCGCACTTGAAAAAAAGGCGGCCAGCGAAGTCGAAGCCAAGGCGTCTGCAATTCCGGCGTAGCTGTCGAGAGACCATTTGAATACTTACTACGGAGGCAGTTATGAGTACCGCAATAGCTCCAGTTGATAATCTGAGCACCGCACAACTCGATCAGTTGTGCATCAACACGATTCGCACGCTCGCCATCGATGCCGTGCAGCAGGCTAACTCCGGGCATCCCGGAACGCCAATGGCGCTCGCGCCGCTCGTCTATACGATATGGAATCGTGTCCTCAAATTCGATCCGCAGGACCCGATCTGGCCCAATCGTGATCGCTTCGTGCTGTCGAACGGCCACGCTTCGATGTTGCTCTGGTCTGCGCTCCATCTCACCGGCGTTCAAGCCGTGAATGCCGAGTACGAAACATTGGGGCAACCTTCGGTCACGCTCGACGATATCCGCCGCTTCCGCCAACTCAACAGCAAGGCTCCCGGGCATCCTGAATACCACTGGGTCTCTGGTGTTGAGACCACGACTGGCCCACTCGGGCAGGGTGCGGCAACGAGCGTTGGCATGGCAATCGCGGAGAAATGGCTCGCCCACCACTACAATCGGCCGGGCTTCGAGATCTTCAACTACAACATTTATACGGTGTGTGGTGACGGGTGCATGATGGAGGGTATTGCGTCGGAGGCTGCATCACTGGCCGGACATCTTGGGCTCGACAACCTGTGCTGGATTTACGACAACAATCACATTACGATCGAAGGCAACACGCGCATCGCGTTCACCGAAGACGTTCAGACACGATTCATCGCGTACGGATGGAATGTCCTGCGAGTCGGCGATGCGAACGACATCGAGCGCATCGAACAAGCCCTCGAGATCTTTCGGAAGACGAAAGGCCGCCCTACATTCATTGTTCTCGACAGTCATATAGGATACGGTTCACCGCATAAACAAGACACTGCCGCCGCGCATGGAGAGCCTCTCGGTGAAGACGAGGTTCGGTTATGCAAGAGGGCGTATGGATTTCCCGAAGATGCAAAGTTCTTTGTTCCCGATGGCGTGTACGACCACTTTAAAGACGGGATCGGCAAACGTGGTGCTGAAGCCCGAAAGAATTGGGGGAAACTGTTCGAGTCGTACCGCTCTCAATATCCAGACCTCGCAGTCGAAGTTGAGTTGATGCAGAAGCGTGAGCTTCCGACGGGATGGGACCGCAACCTTCCCCTGTTTCCTGCCGATGCGAAGGGTATCGCTGGACGTGATGCTTCAGGAAAAGTTCTGAACCTTCTTGCCCAGAACATTCCGTGGTTCCTTGGGGGATCTGCCGACCTTGGTCCGTCCAACAAAACGCTCTTCACCTATCCAGGGGCACGAGATTTTCAGGCCGACACCCCGGAGGGAAAAACGCTGCACTTCGGCATCCGCGAGCACGCGATGGCTGCAATCGTCAACGGACTCTCTTTATCCAAGCTGCGAGCATTTGGCGCGTCATTCTTCATATTCAGCGACTATGCGCGTCCGGCGATTCGTTTGGCCGCCCTCATGGAACTGCCCAGTAATTTTGTTTTCACGCATGACGCCATGGGCGATGGTGAAGACGGTCCCACTCACCAGCCGATCGAGCACCTCATATCGCTGCGTGCGATACCAGGGCTGATCACACTTCGCCCGGGAGATGCCAACGAGGTAGTGGAAGCATACCGCTTCATGATGCAGCTGCGGCACCAGCCGGTGGTGCTGGCGTTATCCCGTCAGCCTTTACCAACTCTCGATCGCAACAAGTATGCTCCGGCTTCCGGCGTCGCGCAGGGAGCGTATGTGCTCGCGGACGCTCCCGGCGGAAATCCGGAAGTGATCATCATTGCTTCCGGCAGCGAGCTCAGCCTTGCAATCGCTGCCCACGAGACTCTGCTATCGGAAGGCATTCGCTCGCGCGTAGTGTCCATGCCCTCATGGGAAATCTTCGAGCATCAGCCGCAGGCGTACCGCGACCGCGTTCTGCCGCCCAACGTGAAAGCCCGGGTAGCGGTGGAGCAGGGCTCAATTTTGGGATGGGATCGATACGTTGGCAATTCCGGCCGGGTTATCGGCATGAATACTTTTGGCGCGTCCGCTCCCCTGAAGGAACTGCAAAAGAAGTTTGGATTCGAACCGGATCAGGTTGTCACGGCCGCCAGGGAGCAGTTAAAGAAAGGCTGATTCAAATGAACTCTGCTCTCACACCGTTCAACCTTTGTCACCGGGACAAACTCGCATTCCCCGGATCAGAAGGCCCCCGGCAGAAAGGAGCAGATGCGGCGGGGCACCTATGAATTCCGTGATGATCACTGCCCTAGCGGCCATCGCTGGTTCGCTAGTGGGCGCATTGGGCTCGGCCATAGGGACGTGGATCACAGCGAGGCATCAGGACCGGCGCGACTTGTTGGGAAAGCAGATTGAGCGACGGGAGGCGTTATATTCCGACTTTATTGGTGAAAGCGCGCGCTTGCTGGTTGACGCCATGCAGCACAATGCCAGCGATCTTCAGAAAATGTTACCCGTTTACGCGCTGCTGAGCCGCATTCGGCTCAGTTCGTCGGAGTCCGTTTTGCAAGAAGCTGAACAGGTCATAAAGACTATTGTGAGCACGTATCCACAACCCAACCTTACAGCCGAGCAGATTGAGTCTCAGGCTGCGAATGGAAAAGATCCGTTGAGTCAGTTCAGCGACACGTGTCGCACCGAACTGGATTCACTGCAACGACAGCTGTAGATTTAAAAGATCCAGAAGATTCTTGGGTGCTTCCAAAGAGTGGGGAAAGGAAAGCGTTTACGCAACCAAAGGTGATGACTCTGTCACTTGGGTCGGCAAGGTGAAGTGAAATGTTGCTCCTCGTCCGTCGTTGGCAGCTGCCCACAAGCGTCCGCCATGCGACTCCACAATGGAACGGCTAATGGCCAACCCCATGCCGCTCCCCTGCGGCTTGGTGGTAAAGAACGCAGAAAAGATCTGATCCATCTTCTCCATTGGCAACCCAACGCCCGTGTCTCTGACCGAGAACTGGAGTTGACCGTCCAGCAGTTCCGACTTCACCGTAAGCTCTCCGCCTGAGTCCTTCATAGCTTCGATGGCGTTGAGAACGAGGTTCATGAGCACCTGCTGCAGCTGCACACGGTCTACCATGATTTTAGGCAGTTCGGCGGCAAGTTCCGTGCCCATGGCAACCGAGTGTCGAGTGGCCTCACCTTTCAGCGGCGTAAGCATTTCCTGGATAATTCCGTTCACGTCGACCAACTCGTGTTGCGGAGGAGATTTCTTGTAGAGAGAACGTATACGGTCGATGATCTCAGCCGCTCGATTTCCATACTTATCGATTCTGGCTGCTGCCGCACGAGCCCGATCCAGATTGGGCGGTTCGTGGGCCAGCCATTCAATGCAGCTGTTGGCGCTGGTGATGGCGGCAGCGATGGGCTGCTTGATTTCGTGTGCCAGTGATGCTGCCATTTCGCCCAACGTACTCACACGATCGATATGTGCCAGATCGGCTTCGAGTTGTCGCAGTTTCTCACGCTCTTGCTCGGAAGATTTGCGCTCCGTGATATCGGTTGAACTGCCCACGAACCCCTCCAAGTCTCCGGCGTTCGGAAAGGACGGGATGTCCAACCGTGTGGATCCACTTCACCATTCCATTCGGACGGGCAGCGACCCCGTAAGTCGTTTTTCATCTCACGTAGAGGAAGCGTTAATCAAAATGTGGGAAACGATCTCGGGGACTTCATGAAGCGCGAGCGCTTCATGACGCAATTGCACAGCGCGGTGAGCCGACGTCATACGTCTCACTATCGAGGGTGCATCGCAGGATTTTAAGCAACAGCTGATGGTCGAATGGTTTTGCGAGGAACGCGACTGCACCCTCTTTCATGGCTTGAGCCCGTATCTGGGCATCGTCAAACGCCGTAATAAAAATGATGGGAACGTTCCATTCCTCTTGTTTCAGTCTGGCCTGCAACTCCAGACCCGACATCTTCGGCATGAGGATGTCAACGATCAAGCACCCGGCCATGCGATGCAAATCGGATTCAAGGAACGCTTTGGCTGATCCGAAGCATTGTGCCTCAAATCCCCCCGACTCGATTAGATCACGCAGTGAGTCCCGCATCGACTCATTGTCATCGATGATGGCAATCACCTTGGACGTTTGGCCCCCTGGCATGCCGCGAACCCAATATCGTTTCATCAATCGCGCCTATGCTCGCCTGTTTACCGCAAGGGCAAGACTGGTGTAAATGGAACAGCGGTGACTTTGCGATGAAATAGGAGTGAAAGCAGGAAGTTAATGATTCTTAAGGAAATTCGCCGAGCGGCCTTGATGCTGCCTCAGCTCTATTTTGACAATGTCGGGTCACATTTGTACAGCTTCTTACTCTATATTCTGTGTACGGCTCCCATGTACACCCTTTCCTCAGGACGCGTTCGATTCGGAGCCTTCGAGCTCGACCTCAGCACTGGCGAGCTCCGATCAATTAAGGCACCCGATCCTAACAATAGAGTTCTCCTCCGAGAACAAGTGTTTCAGGTTTTGCGGATGCTCCTTGAACGGGAAGGCAAGATCGTCACCCGCGAGGAAATCAAGAGCGGGCTTTGGCCGAACGATACGGTTGTGGATTTCGACCAAAGCATCAATGCGACGATCAAGGCCCTACGCCGCGCCCTAGGGGATTCAGCGGACAACCCTCGGTACATCGAGACGTTGGCGCGGCGTGGCTATCGATTGATGGTCACGACCGAGTACCTGGAGTCAGCGCCGGGAATCGCACCCGGAGAGGCCGCGGAAGCGCCGCTTCAATCAAGCTCGCTTACTGGCAAGAAGGTTTCGCACTACCGCGTACTCGATGTCATCGGGGGCGGTGGCATGGGAATGGTTTTCAAAGCGGAGGATCTCAAACTGGGTCGGCTGGTAGCGTTGAAGTTTTTACCAGAAGAGTTCGCCGGTGATGCGTTTGCCCTCAAGCGTTTTGAGCGTGAAGCCCAGACCGCCTCGGCACTGAGCCATCCCAATATCTGCACCATCTACGAAATTGAAGAGCATGAGGGACAGCCTTTCATTGCCATGGAGCTTCTTCAAGGAGAGAACCTGCGTGATCACCTGTCTGCCTCGAAGCAAAAACGGCTACCGCTGCCTGAACTGTTAGGGATCTCCGCCCAAATTTGCGATGGCTTGCAGGCCGCGCATGACAAAGGCATCATTCACCGCGACGTCAAGCCGGCAAATATCTTCCTGTGCAAGTCTGGCACGGTAAAAATACTGGACTTCGGATTGGCGAAGTTGGCCGGCAGTGACGTGGTCCTGGACAGCGCGGAGGCAGTGAGAGCTACAGAACGCGCAACTCCTTCGACCGAAAGTCTGACGAAGGCGCTCACCCGCACGGGAACTACCGCGGGGACGGCACAATACATGTCGCCCGAGCAGGTACGGCATGAGGAACTCGATACACGAAGTGACCTGTTCTCGTTCGGATTAGTGGTTTATGAGATGGCCTGCGGACAGCGGGCATTTACAGGGCAAACGCTCGTGGAGGTTCACGAGGCCATCCTGCATCAGCCTCCCGCTCCGGCCAGAGCCCGCAATCCGGTTTTGCCCCGCAGCCTCGATCTCGTGCTGGCGAAGGCACTCGAGAAGGACCGCAATCGACGTTACCAATCAGCGACCGCACTCAAGGATGATCTCAAGCGGATCACGCGGGAGGTCCATCCAGCAAGGCGGTGGACGCGGCGGGCGCTGGCGGCAGGCGCGCTGCTCGCGGTCGGCGCGCTCAGTGTCTGGCGCTACGAAGTTTATCGCCATCGCATCACTCTCGCTCCGACCGACACAATCGTGCTGGCCGATGTCGACAACCGAACGAACGACCCTGTTTTCGACGACGCTTTGAACAATGCATTGCGCTATGAAATGGAGCAGACGCCATACTTAAACGTGCTGGGATTGGATAAAGCGTACGCCAGCATGGGACAACTGAAACTTGCGCCGACCACAAGGATCACCCCTGGGATCGCACGCCAGATTTGTAGTAAGACCAACAGCAAGATGGTGGTCTCTGATTCAATCGCCGACGCCGGTAACCGATATCAACTGGAGATGAGGGCAGTCGACTGCGGATCAGGAGCGACCTTGGCTGAGGAGCAGGAGGACATCAACAGCAGGAATGAAGTCGTCCACGAGCTGGGCGTTACAGCAGTACGCCTTCGCTCGAAGCTCCGAGAGCCCTCAGATTCGCTGGCACGCTTCAATCAGCCCCTCGAAAAGGCGCTCAGCGCTTCGCCCGAGGCTCTACAGGCCGGCACTCAAGGGGCCAAACTCTACCTCGCCGGCGACGCTGAGGGGGCGCTCAAACTCAATCAGCAAGCCGTCGAACTAGATCCAAACTTTGCCCTAATGTATTGGCGCATGGGCGCGGCCTACCTTTTCCTGGGTAACACTGAGTTGTCGGCGGCTTCGTACACGCATGCGTACCAACTCCGTGACCGATTGACCGAGAGAGACCGGTTGAATAACGAAATCGACTATTACGGCCGGGTGACCGGCGACTGGGAAAAAGAATATTCTTCCGTGCTTCGTTTCTTAGAAGTATTTCCTCGGGATGTGCTCGCTCATGCCAACCTCAGAGCTGCATTTGTGCATCTCGGCCAGCCCGACCGCGCCGCTGACGAAGCGGCTGAGACTGCACGGTTGCGGCCAAGCCCATATTATTTCGGTAGCGCGATACAGTCCATCAGGTTCGCAAGCAGATTCAATGAGGCAAAGTCATGGCTCGCCCAAGCGGATACCCTTAAACTCGACAATTCACTAATCCGGCGGGAGAGGCTAATTGTGGCATTCGCTACAGGCGACCGGGACAACGTCGAAAAGATTCTCAAGGAGGAGGAGCGAGGCGGCTATCGAGAAGACTTCCTTTATGAACACTCCTTGATCGAGATTCAGCAGGGTCGCTTTCGCTCCGCCGAACGTCTGCGCCTGCAAGCTTTGGGGCGAACCTCGAAGGCTAGCAATGCTGACTGGTGGGTGGTCTTCTCTGCCCTGGAGGATGCCGAAGTCGGAAACGACGTGCAAGCTCGACGCTATGAAGGTAAGGCAGCTGGAAGCCCGCTGGATCGCAATAGCAAGATCGCCCTGGCGCTCGCGCTCGCGCGATCAGGACGAACAGCGGAAGCCGGTAAACTCGTAGACCAAATCAGCGCGGAAAGGCCCGAGGACACGCTCGTGCAGCATTACTTCATTCCCACCATCCGGGCCGCGATCAAGCTGCGGCAACACGACCCGGCGGCAGCCATCGATCTGCTCCGCGGCACTGCCAAGTACGATCTGGCGTTTACGGGATCGTTCGATTCTGTGTACCCCGCCTACATCCGCGGACTCGCATACGTGGGGGTCGGCGATGGCCAATCAGCCGTGGCTCAGTTCCGAAAGCTGATCGACAATCCCGGCTTTAGCGTGAGACATGTCATCGGACCCCTGGCCCGGCTCCAACTCGGCCGCGCGCAGAAGATGATGGGCGACAACGCATCCGCCCGCAAATCTTACGAAGAATTCCTTAGCATTTGGAAAGACGCCGACGCCGATGTTCCCATCTATCGACAAGCCAAAGCCGAGTACGCCCAACTCCAAAAACATAGGTCACCAGACGCGATGACTACGGCATCTCGGTCGGCAAAGTGAAATGAAAGGTGGCGCCTCGTCCGTTATTTGCGGTTGCCCACAAACGGCCGCCGTGCGACTCCACAATGGAACGGCTGATGGCCAACCCCATGCCGCTGCCTTTCGACTTGGTGGTGAAGAAAGCAGAAAAGATCTGGTCAACATTCTCAGATGGCAGTCCTGGGCCTGTATCGCTGACCGAGAACAATAACTGCCCGTCTTGTTCCAGTTCTGATTTCACCGTGAGTTCTCCGCCTGAGTCCTTCATCGCTTCGATGGCGTTGAGCGTCAGGTTCATGAACACCTGCTGTAGCTGCACACGGTCCGTCATGACTACGGGCAGTTCAGCGGCAAGTTCCGTACGAATGGTCACAGATGATCGGATAGCCTCGCCATCCAGCAGCGTAAGAATTTCGTGGATGATTCTGTTCACCTCGACCAACTCACGTTGCGGAGGCGACTTCTTGTAGAACGAACGTATCCGATCGATGATATCGGCCGCACGATTCCCATACTTATCGATTCTGGCTGCTGCCGCACGGGCCCGATCAAGATTGGGCGGTTCGTGTGCTAGCCATTCAATGCAGCTGTTGGCGCTGGTGATGGCGGCAGCGATGGGCTGCTTGATCTCATGTGCCAGCGACGCGGCCATTTCCCCTAACGTGCTCACTCGATTGGTGTGTGCCAGATTACCCTCAAGCTGTCGCAGTTTTTCACGCTCTTGCTCGGCAGATTTGAGCGCTGTGATGTCGGTCGAGCTGCCTACGAATTGCTCCAGGTCTCCGGCATCGGAAAAGACGGGATGGCCAACCGTATGGATCCACTTCACCATTCCATTCGGTAAAAGGATACGGAACTCCCGATCATAATCGGCTTTTTCCACGATTGCCCGTTCGATAATGCCCTTCCACTTAAGGCGATCCTCCGGGTGGACGCGTTCGAAACATTCTTCAAAAGTCGGCGCTCCCTCAGCTGGATCGTAGCCGCAAATCCGGTAAAACTCCTCGGAGAGGTGCACCACCTTCCGATCCGCTACGCGCCAGGCCCAGCTGCCCGTATGGGTCAGCTTTTGCGCTTCGCCAAGATGACTTTCACTCCGGCGCAGTTCCTCCGTTAGTCGCTCTTGCTCAGTAACATCCATCCCTGTCCCAAGGAAACCCCGGAAAATCCCCCCTTGCGCGACCGGAACCCCCACACAACGTACGTGACGAATCTCTCCGTCAGTCCGCACAATTCGTTTTGTGAAGTCGAATGCGCGATGGTCATCCAACATCTTCGCAATACCTTGTTTCATGAAAGCGCGATCTTCCGGGTGTACAAGAGCCAAGTATTCTTCCACTGTTGGCGGCTTGCCACTCGGATCAAGACCATGGATCTGAAACAACTCGGAGGACCAGTATTCGAATCCAGATGCGTTGAAGGCCCAACTTCCCATATGGGCAACGCGCTGCCCTTCACTGATATAAAACTGGCTTCGCTGTAACGTTTCCTCGGCGCGCTTGCGATCTTCAATGTCCGTGAGGGTTCCATACCATCTAACAATGTTTTCGTGCTGATCTCGAAGTGGGACTCCACGCACCAGAAACCAGCGATATCCCCCGTCAACGGCGCAACGGAACCGCGCCTCGTCTTCGAAAAGCTGTCCGGCTGCAACGGAGATGCGCCACTTTTCGGAATGGCGCGCAATATCTTCGCGATGGATCGCGCGCTGCCAACCTGTGCCTGAACTCTGCTCGACAGAAAGCCCGGTGTATTCGGTCCAGCGCTTATTCACAAATGTGGTGGAGCCGTCGGAAGATGTGGTGAAGGTCATCGCCGGAATTGTTTCCACAACGTCCCGCAGACGCTTTTCCTGACGCTTGAGCTGATGAACACGCCATCGATGAAGTACCCAGGTGCCAAGCAATAAGGAAGCCGCAAGAAGGACTCGAAACGCTTTTGTTTGGTACCACGTGGGCGCGATACTGAAGGAAAGCTCCGCAGCCTGATCGTTCCAAATACCCGCGCTATTGCTAGCCCTGACGCGAAACGCATAGGAGCCCCAATCAACATGTGTGTATACGGCCGCGCGAGTGGAGACTGGTTCGCTCCAGTCTCTGTCAAATCCTTCCAGTTTGTATCTAAACTGAATCCGCTTCGAATCAGAAAGACTGAGCCCGGAGAACCTGAAGGTCAGGCGGTGAGTATCCGGAGCAACACGAATTGGCGGCTCAAGGTCGAGCGAGTTGCCGTCCGCAGACAAACTCTCGATTTGTACAATGACAGGAGCAGATTCACGATCTGCTCGGAGGGGGTCGACTACAGCCAGACCTCGATCGGTGGAAAACCAGATTTTCCCTTCTGCATCCTCAAATACCGATCGAAATCGCTTCACGCCCTGTCTGCCGATGAGACCATCCTCGACTCCGTAGTCTCGAATGTCGGATTCAGTCAGTGTGGCTGACAGCAGTCGCTCGCGTTTGACGGACAATATGTGATTTGAAGTTGCAATCCAGAGACTTCCGATGTTGTCCCCGGCAATTCCGAGGATCCCTTCCCGCAAAGACGAAGGCATAGAGTCAGGCTTTTTGATATGGCCCGATCGCAGCAGAGCAAGGCCCGAGACGGTTCCGATCCACAGAGTGCCCGTCGAATCTGTAAGCAAGCAGGTGATGTTGTCGTTGGGCAAACCATCACGAGATGTAAAAACGCTCCACGTGTTTCTCGAGTACGCAACCAAGCCGTTTGGTGTGCCGAACCACATTGTGCCATCGGAACTGTCAGCGATCGCAGTGATCGTATTCGATGGCAAGCCATTCGCGATGGAGTAGGTTTTGAAATGACCGTCCACGAATTGACTGATACCAGCGTTAAGAGTGGCAGCCCATGCCGAGCCGTCCCGACTTCGATATACGGCGTACACGCTGTTTTCCGGGAGCCCATCGGAAACCGTGTAGGTTCTTGCCCTGATTCGACCAGCGCCGTAGCGTAAGTGCGTCAGTCCGCCACGCTGTCTCCCAACCCATAGCTCGTTGTCGTCTCCTGTGATGGAATAGACCACGTCGTGGTTCAACCCGTCATTTAAGACCGTTCCGCCTTGTCCCTGTCTGAGCCACTGTAGACCACCGTTGAACGACCCGAACCACACGCGCCCGGTAGCGTCGACGAAAACAGGTCCACCGCTCTCCTCTTGCGACGTCTTAAACGGATACGTGACGAACGCGCTTTCGCGGAGTCTCTCGATGCCTTGCGAACGTCCTATCCACAGATTTCCTTCTCGATCTTCAAAAAGGGCCGTCACTGGTTTCGTGTGGTCCGGACCAACGTCGTCAAAGGAGACCCCTTCCTTGTTGACCCTGACGAGTCCGGCAGTGGTCCCTACCCAAACGTTCGAGTCGCGGTCGCGGATCATGGCGCGAACTTCAGCTTGACGCAAGGCGGGGCTAATGCCAGTTTGACTAACTGCTTTTCCGTTCCAGCGAAAAATACCTCTTTCCGTTCCGATCCACAGGTCCCCATTTTCCAACGGAACTAAGGACCGAACGTTACGGCTCTCACCCGGCAGACGTACCGGCGAAATCCGCCCGTGGTCCAGATAAAACAGACCTTGGTCGCGTGTACCGAGCCAGACGCGGCCGTCAGCAGTTTCCACCATAGACGTCACTGGGCCAGGCTGGGCGAGGCTGTGAGCTGCGACGCTGGTGGCCCAACTCAGTCGGGTTGAGAGATCGTCGGAAGATGGGGCAGTCGCCGCGGAGCTGAGATTCGCTGAAGGGGAGATCGATAGGAACTTCCCGTCTTGATAAGTGAGCGCGCCATACGCAAGCGATGCAAATAGAGGAGCGCCGTTCGCGCGCTTTCCGATCGCGGTCACTCCAATTTCCGCTTCCCCGCGCCCGAGTTCGAATTTTCCGCCATGAAACCGCAACAGCTTGGTATTGGCCAAGAGAACCCAGAGATTGCCGGTATTGTCGGTCATCAATTTCTGAACGGGGCCGATGGGCAAAGACTCTGGGCTCGCCTGCTGAAAAGCGCGAAAGCTAAGCCCGTCGAAACGGAACAGACCCTTGTCAGTGCCAATCCAAAGATAACCGTCCGGCGTTTGCGCGATCGCCGATATCGCCCCGCCTGGAAACTCGTTCTCGATTGTCCAACGATCGCGCGCATATTGCGAAATCATCCGATGCGGATCGAGAGCTTTCGAGGGGATAGCGCAGAGAATCAGCAAGGCGGCAGCCGCCGCGCCGACCCGCAACCGGAATTCAGAGAGACTGGTCAAGGAAGATATTCGAACTTGTCGATGATGACTTCCGTGTTCTTTTGTAGTGGGCTCTTCTTGCTGGCAACGATGTAAAACATTGCTTCCAGCAGCTCTTGGCCGGGTGACGGTACTCCCGCGGTGAAACTGTGCTCGTAGAACGGACGCGCATTCGATCGAATCGAGTTTCCTCGGAATGCCTTGAACACGGCACGCCCGGGCTCCCAAAGCATCGAGTAAGTGAGTGTGCCGGGCGACTCTGTGAACCGAGCGAGGTTGCCAGGAACATAGAAAGGTTGAATGCCGAATTGCGCGTTTTCTCTGCTAGCTGTGCGACCCCAGCGCCCAATTTCGATATCCCATTCTCGGAAATGTTGCTCACCTGCCAAGTCATCATACGTGTGTAAACTGAGAACCACAGCAGGATCTAAACGAGCAGTGTCGCGAATAACAAAATTGTACGTACCGTACCCAAGGCTGCGAGCAATAATCACTTGCGCGCAAGTCCAGCCTGCCGGCTTGTTGCTGACCCTCAAGTGCAAGGCGCCACTTTGGTCGGTCCAGGCGTTATCCGCATCGTAGAGATTATTCAGCCCGCCCCGCGCCGCTGAGACAGTGCGAACCTTCCAGTCATATCCGCTGAAGCGCAGTGGCACGATGGGGAGGTCCGGTAGAGATCCGACTCCATTAACTATTCTCAACGCCTCCACAGAACCACCAACAGTAGGAGCTACATCGATCGTTGGCGCTGGGTGATAATCTGCATTCACGAGCAATGCGGCGTACTCGTATCCCAGGTGCGTCTGGGTATCCCATGTCGAATCGGGTTTGATCTGTACAAACGGTTGTTCTGGCCAAGGCTGTATCCACCAGGGACCACTCTTTGCATAAACTACAATTCGCTGTCCCGGTCGAGCCCCAAAGACGCGGCCGGAGATTGCATCCACTCTTTCCCGCCCACCCTTGGCTCCAGGAGGAATCTTGGTAAAGGTGATGGATGGTGTTTCCTGGGGTTTTTCTGACCAGCATGCCACGAAGGCCACCGCGCTAAAGAAAACGGTGACGCTCAGGATTCCAATGACAGGACGCGTCGCGGAAGCTGCTTTAATGTGATTTGCCACTGCGATTTCAGAGTGCTTTACTTGCATAATGAAACGCTGTCACTCTCGTTTGAAGCCGGGGCTCTTCTTTTCTTTCTCGGAAGACTAAAATCCGGCGATGGTCATCCGATCTTCGACCGCTGCTTGACTCTTCATGCCCGTCGAATCTAACGGCTGAGCATCCTTCAAGCGATGCCGAGAATGTCTGTCCCGTCCTGAGGAATAGGTCGCGAG
This sequence comes from Candidatus Acidiferrum sp., assembly GCA_035602195.1. Lineage (GTDB taxonomy): Bacteria > Acidobacteriota > Terriglobia > Terriglobales > Acidobacteriaceae > Sulfotelmatobacter. The sequence goes on along the minus strand of DATNMU010000105.1, from coordinate 5,378 downwards.
ATTCCCAATCTTTTCATCTTGGCCAGAAGTGTGGTTCGCTTCAGTCCCAGTTTGGCGGCTGCACCGCGGGCTCCGCCCACGATCCAGCCGGCCTGCTCAAGCGTCTCCAAAATCAAAGCGCGATCTGAGTCTTCCAAGATCATCGATGAGTGGAAAGCTCGGGTGCGATACAGACCGGGGATCATGAGCTCCGTTTGCTTTTTGTGAAAAGGGTTAGGAAGCACGCCGTCGCGCGAAAGGATAACCGCACGTTCAACCAAGTTCTGCAATTCCCGTATATTTCCAGGCCAGGAATGCCCCTGGAAAGCAACCATCATTTCTGAAGGAATACTATCGATTCGCTTACCCATGCGGCGACTGAAGATCTTCACGAAGTGCGTTACGAGCGAAGGAATGTCTTCCCGGCGCTCGCGCAATGCAGGCAACAAGATGGGGAAGACGTTCAGACGATAGTAGAGATCACTGCGAAATTGCCCGCGAGTTACCATCTTCAAGAGATTTTGATTGGTTGCAGCTACAAGCCGGACATCCACCTTGTGAGTTCTACCGCTTCCGAGTCGCTCGAACTCCTGCTCTTGCAGCACACGCAACAACTTCGGCTGCAGCGCAGGGGGAATATCGCCCACTTCGTCCAAGAATAGCGTGCCCTTATCGGCCATTTCGAAGCGCCCGATCTTCTGCGCAATCGCACCGGTAAAAGCACCCCTCTCATGACCGAACAATTCGCTTTCCAGAAGATCCAGCGGAATCGCCGCGCAATTCAGTTTTATAAAAGCGCGCCCGCAACGCTGACTGGCATTGTGAATGGCATGGGCGATGAGCTCTTTTCCTGTACCGGTTTCCCCCTCGATGAGGACAGTCGAATCGGTGGGAGCAACCTGCTCCACTTGCTCGAGAACAGATTCGAGGGCAGCGCTATTGCCGATGATCCGCTCGAACGTGCGTTCGGCCTGATCAAGCCCAGGGTTCGTGACTGTTGCGTAGTCTCCCACAAAAAACCTCTAGAGCTAAGTTTCCCACGCGGCCGCAATGACCTGAGTCTGCTCACATCTCAAGTGCGGCCCGGACCCTTTTGAGTAACAGTTGATGATCGAATGGTTTCGCGAGAAACTCGACCGCTCCCTCTCTCATTGCCCGAACCCGCATCCTGGCGTCGCCATGGGCAGTGATGAAGATGATCGGAACATTGCATTCCTCTTCTTTAAGCCTGGCCTGCAAGTCCAGCCCCGACATCTTCGGCATACGAATATCAACGATCAGGCACACAGCTTGACGATGCAAATCGGATTCGAGAAATTCTTCCGCCGATCCGAAGCACCGTGCCTGGAGCCCAGCCGCTTCGATTAGATCTTGCAGGGAATCCTGCATGGCCTCGTCGTCATCAATGATCGCAATCAGCTTGGACTTTTGGTTCCCCAGCATGGTCCGAGGTTAGCGTGACTGCAGCGATCGGAGCAATCAAACTTTAGGCTGGCCGAACTAGACTTTAGGATATTAGATCCCGACTACCGATACTCTGGCGCTGGAACCTCGATCGGGGCAAAACTCTAATTACATTTTGGACTTGAGCCTGTCCGCCATTCTGACGAGATCGGGCAATGACTCAGCCTGCATCTTTTTCATCACCTGGCTGCGGTGCATTTTGACAGTAGCTTCACTGGCACCGAGCTCCCCGGCAATTTGCTTGTTAAGCATCCCGCGAACGACCAGGTTCATCACCTCGCGCTCGCGAACGCTGAGGCCTTCCCAGCGGTGTCGCAGTGCAGTTAACTCTCGCTCTTTCTCGCGCAGGATGCGAGCGCGAGTGAGCGATCGCTGGACCGCATCGAGGAGATCCTGATGCCTGAATGGCTTGGTCAGAAACTCAACCGCTCCAGACTTCATGGCCTTGACCGACATCGGAACGTCCGCGTGAGCCGTGAGAAAAATAATGGGAATACTAATTCTCCCTCTTTTCAGCTCGTGCTGAAGATCCAGGCCGCTAATACCGGGAAGTCTAACGTCCAGAATTAGACAACTGGGGCCCTCGCCACGCGCACTCGATAGGAATTCTTGTGCAGTTCCAAAAGACTGAGAACGCAGACCGACGGAATCCAGCAACTCCTGCAGAGACTCACGCACGTCTGTATCATCATCGACGATGAATACGGTCGGCAGATCTTGCGTACTCATTGACGCGCGCCCCCGTCAGAAGTGGAGTGAAACGAAGCGTCGCAGACTGCGGTTCTTGGTAGCTGCAATCCGCCATCCTGGACGTAAACGCCCGTTTCGTCCTGCGCATTGAAATGCGGCAATCAACAATGCTGTCTGACAATGTTGCACATGCATTGTATCGAACGCGGCAGGACAGAAGCCGGCAAAGTTCCTCGGACGGGATAGCGACGTAGTAAAGACCGCTTCGCGAAGGGTGGACTCATGTTCCTATTTTTCTGGGAAAACTCGACCGTTGTCGGAAGGTGTCGACAATGGGGTGCGCAATGATCTTTTCTCACACCCGTGGCCGGACCGGGATCCCCAATTTGCGGATCCGATAAGCCAGGGTGGTCCGTTTCATCCCCAGTTTGACCGCCGCGCCTTTGGGTCCCCCAGTTACCCAGCTCGATTCCTTCAGGGCGCGCAGCACGTGCTCCCGTTCCATCTCTTCAAGTGTCGATAAGTGGGTCTGTGAACCCTGAACTGTCTCTTGTGCCAATTCCTCCACGGGAGCACGGAGCGAGGTTCCGGGCGAAAGGATCACAGCTCGCTCGATGAAGTTCTGCAACTCTCGCACATTTCCTGGCCAAGCATAGTTTGTGAGCACTTCCATGGTGCGGGTCGAAATTGTTTCGATGTGCCGGTTCATTCGCTGGGAATACTTGCCCACGAAGTGGCGAACGATGAACGGAATATCCTCGCCCCGATCTCTTAAAGGAGGAACCACCAGCGGGAACACATGGAGACGGTAATACAAATCGCTGCGGAACGTTCCCTCTTCGACCATCTGCTTCAGATCCCGGTGTGTGGCAGCGACCACGCGCACATCCACTTGCTGCGTCCGCGTACTGCCCAGCCGTTCAAATTCATGCTCCTGCAAAACCCTTAACAGTTTAGCTTGTAGGTCGAGGGGAATATCCCCGACCTCGTCCAGGAACAAGGTTCCTTTGTCCGCCAGCTCGAAACGGCCGGGCTTTCGCGCAATGGCCCCGGTGAAGGCACCCTTTTCATGCCCAAACAATTCGCTTTCCAGTAATCCGGAAGGTATGGCGGCGCAATTCACTTTTATAAACGGCCGATCACGCCGTGTGCTTCGATTGTGGATGGCCTTGGCGATGAGCTCTTTTCCGGTGCCCGTTTCTCCCTGAATCAGCACGCCGGAGTCGGTTGGAGCTACGACCTCCACTTGCCGCAGGACACGTTGCAGGGCCGCGCTTCGGCCGATGATTTTTTCAAAGCCCGCCTCACTGCTTGGTTCGTCGGCGGGATAAGCCTCGTCCTCGGAGCCCTCCTTCAGTTCTCGCAATTCGGTATGCAACAGAAAGTTCTCGAGCACAAGTGCGACTTGGTTCGATATCTGTCGCAGATACTCGAGTTCATGCCTGGTGTACGAGAAATCGCCACGCTTCCCGAGGGCGAACACACCCAAAAGTCGCTCTCGCGACACTAGGGGAAGAACGCAACCTTGCATGGAGAGCTCTTCTCTGCTTCCCTCATCGACCGCATCGTTTGCGTTAAGATCGCACAATTTACCTGTCCAGCCCTCACCAGTAGACAGCAGGTTACCCCACCCTTCAGCCAAGCCTTCGATTGACTGCTGGGTCAGAGCACTGTCGTCCCCCGTATCGAAGGCCATGACCTGAAATCGCCCGTCTTCAACCTGTGATTGCCCAATGACTGCAAAATCTGAGGTCATGATCCTCTGCATCGTTTTTGTCACATGCTTTAGAAACGACCCCAGTTCCGCATTAGCCATAAGACTTGTCGAGACGAGACTCCCACTGAGCTCGATTAGCTGTTTCAGACGGGTATCGTGTGTCATCGATCCCATCAATCGGGAAACCTGGGACAGCTCTTCGTACGGGATCACCGAGGCTTTCGCTCTGTTGTAATGCTCCTCGAACAGCACCTGCGACGGTGTTTCCACAAAAGGTATCTGCGGTGCCAGCCCAAATTCGATCGCGCTCATAGCTAACTCCTCCGTTCAACGCCAAGATGCTTGCATGCAAGCTTCCATAACAGCGTCAAGCAAAGCGGCCCAGTATCTCCTTCTGCAAGTGTGAATTCGAAGACGTTAAACACCCCCACGAATCGCCGGATGGCTGTGGCCAACGCGGAACCCACACGATGTATTTGGCACTAGCACTGGAGGCGATTGATGCGATAGCGTCCGGCAACAACCGCCTCCGCTGCATCGTTCTGGCAAGACAAGCGCTTTGCTTGGAAATTCACAGCGTCACTTGACGCGTATCGCTTCGAGGATCTGGTAGCTCAGATGTCAACGATGACATTCCTGTCAAAGTGAGTGACAGCGGTCAGATGGCGCTTCACCTGCTACCCCTTGACGGGAAGACCGCGAAGTACGCTACGAGGATCGACCGGCCAGGTGCACCGCCCGGTCAAAGGATCGGACCACTATCCCATCTCCTTCGTGCTGACTGGATAGATCCTGTCTGAGGCCTCTACCGGTTCCGTCGGCAGCAGGGGAGTTGAGAGGGGCATTTAATCGGAATTCGTTAAAGGCAGCCTTCCCCCTGTCCTGAGAATCACGTGACCCCTGCTGTAGATTCTGTTTCACCACCAAATGTTTAAAAAACGCTGCTATTTCTTCCGTACACTCGAGGCATCTTCCACACTGGCCTGCTTGTTCCACCCGTGGAAACGCGAGAGGTCCCCCGCATTCCATGCCTCGCGGAGTCCAGGAGTACTCAGATCCCAGTCTGGGCGGATTTCACTCGTCACAGCGCGCAGGTCGTGCCAGAGATCGATGACCGACGGACGGCCCCAGAACCAGTAGCCGTTATAGATGCTGTAAATCACGAGGCCCGGCTTGAGCACGAGCGTATGCGGGATCATCGGATTGTGCTCGGGGTCGGTGTACTCCTGAATGTCAAGATCCTTCTGAATCGTTCGGTCGGGGTCCGAAAGGAATGTCCACTGGGCTCCGACTGACGCACGGAATTCCTGCAAAGTATGATGATCGTCGGTAGCGATCGTGGCGATCTGAGTGTACGCCACTGCAATCTTCGGATAGAACGCAGCGAGTTCCAAATGTTGCTGGTGCTCCTTTGGGCAATAGTGGCCGCGCGCAAGCGTGAGGATTAGTGGATCGTCGCCCTGTAGCTCGCTGAGCTTGCGCAGTTTGTCCGTGTGATCTGGTAACTCGTAGTCGGGGAAAATGCCAC
>DATNMU010000104.1:0-6663 GCA_035602195.1 Candidatus Acidiferrum sp. | reverse complement strand
AGATCTCAGGCTAGCGGCTAGCGTTTCTTGTCCGTTCTGAGCGTGGGCCGCGAACGTCCCAGGGTAATGCCTGGGGCATGAACGCGAATAAGCATGTAGTCTCTTGACCAGTAACATTTTCGGACGCGGGTTCGACTCCCGTCGCCTCCACCAATATCTCTTTTATTATCAATAGTTTACTGACACATTTTAATTTCGTACAACAACATTCTGCAGAGGCGAGTTCTCCGCCAATGGTTTTCCTCCTCGCCACAACCCGGCACCGGTGACGCCTTGAGAACGTGATCAATAGCAGGAAAGAATATTTTCTGCCCGGTGACAGACACAGATTCCCGTACTCTTTTTTACGGAAGAGTTGCCGACCAACCATACAGAATCGTCGCGTACGCTCAGAACTCCACCCGTGCCTGAAATGCAATCATTCGTGGACTGCTATCGCCACCCAAACCGACACCCAGCAATCCGGTCGGCGGAGCAGTTGTGTAAGTGAGCGCTCCAAAGCCAGTCTGCGTGGAAGGCTTTCCCGGAATGCCGGCCAACACCATGCTTGGAAGTCCAAAATTCGGATGGTTGAAGACATTAAAGAACTGACCCTCAAACCGCAGCTTCACATGCTCAGTCAAGGGGAACCATTTTGTCAGGTAGAAGTCGCTCCAAAGAAAATCTGGACCGCGCAGGGCATTACGGCCGAGGTTTCCGAATTGACAAGTCTGCGGGCTGTCGCCACCATAGCACTGCCCTGTACTCGGATCGACCGCCGACACAAATGCGACCGGATTGAGCCACTGCAGAGTTCCTGCCTGCGTCACACTCGGAAGAGGATGATGCTCGTACAGCGGGACGCCGGGAACAGCACTGGCAAACTGCGGCCCGCTGCCCTGCACGATGCCGTTTCCGTTTGCCGAATAAGGCGTGCTCAGAACCGAGAACGGAACTCCGCTGTGCCAAAACGCTGTTCCGGATATCTGCCAGCCGTTCAGAGCGTAGCCCAGAGAATGACTCCGCACTCTAATCGGCAACTGATACACATACTGCGCGTTGAGATTGTGCCGGATGTCATAGTCGCAAGGACCATAATCGCGGGCCAGGTCTCCCGGCAGAGGCGAGAGAATCCCTCCCGCGGAAAACGGCAGGAACCCTCCGTTCGAGACCGTATCCATGCAGCGGCTCCAGGTGTAGTTGACCTGTCCTTGCAAGCCATGGCCGAGCCGCTTCATCGCGGTTAGTTGAAGACCGTTGTAGTGGCTGTTCGCACCGGTGGATAACTGTGTCACCGCGGCGAATCGCGCATCGGTAGGCTGCAGATAGGGGAATGGCGCAAAACAGCCCTGACACACGGTTTGGTAACCGTTGACTTGTGTTGAGTAGGGCTGGTTCACGGCGCGCGTCCCGACATATTGTGCGTGTAAGCTAGCCGTCGTTCCGAATTGATGTTCGACTCCCAGGCTCCACTCCATGAAGTACGGCGCGTGGAGTTTGCCATCCGGTACGGCTGTGATCGCAACTGGTGGAAGAGAAGGCTGGCCTTGGGGGAATCCCGAAGTAAAAGTCTGATTCGCGGCAACGATTGCGGCGACTGCACTGTTGGGTGCTCCGGGCGCTATGGCTGTACCCCCGACGCTGCCAAGCACTCCTCCTTGAAACGTCTTGTCGTAGGGAGGATTCGTGCCGATCAGATCCGCCACTGTGCCCGGCAAGATATCGCTGAAAATTCCGAAGCCAGCGCGGAGCACCGATTTCGGCTCGAACTGCCACGCAATCGCCGTTCTCGGCTGCAAAATAGCCGCCGGCACGGACGAGAACAGATTGCCGAGATGAGTTTGAATAACGGTGTTCAGCGGTTGATTGTCATGGGGAATGGAACTGAAGGAGCCGCGAAGACGGGCGACTTGATCATGTGGATTCAGCGGATTGGAGTTGAAAGTGTCGCGCAGGCCAAACGTCCAGGTTAGTGTGCTGGTCACTTTCCAGGTGTCTTGCGCGTAGACGTCGACGTTGAGAAAGTTGAAGGGCTCGTTTAAGTGCGAAGGGAATGTCTCCGACGCGGTGTTTGCGACCCCATCGATAAATTGTTGCAAGTTTGCGTACGTCACGGTCGGAACCGTGCCTTCGCCGAAGTCGTAGTCGTTCAGGCGGAAGATGCGGATATTCGTTCCAAACCGTAGCTCGTGGGCGCCGCGGCTCCAGGCGAGGTTGTCATTGATGAAGAACCGGGAGGCGCGCCTGCCTTGTACCCAAGTGTTGTCAAGCCCTCCAACGGGTGTGAAGGCGTTCGCGCCGCTACCCTGCAATACGATTGGGAAAGCCGAAAGGGTCTTCTGAAGGTTGCTCGGCCCAAACAAGCTTTCGTACCACGAGAACGCCGGGTTGAAGTAGTTCACCAGGTTCTGCGAGAAAACGTGCGTGTGTCCTGCAGCGAAAGAATAAAGAGGTTGCGGCGAAAGCGCATTGAACACTGGATTGATGGGATCCGTGTATGCGGCTTGCAGGCCTGTGTCCGACTGGAAACGAAGCCATGCCGTATCTTTCGCGTTGATGTTGTAGTCGAGACGGACGGTCTGGACCTGCTCGTGGTCGTCGCTCGAGTGCGAGATGCTCTGCCGGTTGGCGCAACCATCCCCGGAGGCGCCAAGCGGGCAGCCAAGTATTGCTGTGGGTGTGCCGTTTGCATTTCCGTAGAGGCTGAAGATCTGTTGATAGAACAAACAGTTCTCATTCGGATCGCTGGAGCCGCAGCCGGTCGTTTGCCCCCCAGAAAGTTGCTGCAACACATATGCTTGGAACGCCCTACTGGGAACGATCGTCGGCGTGACGATGGGCAGTGCTATCCCCACCCATTCACTATCAAAGAAGAAGAACAGCTTGTCGTGCGCGATCGGCCCACCGACACTGCCTCCAAAATGGTTCACGGTCGCTCCCGGCTTGTGGTTTCCCGGCGTCGCGTTAGTAAAGTAGTCCGCTGCATTCAGCACCGAACCATTCCACAGTTCATAGAGATTTCCGTGAAACTGATTCGTGCCGGACTTGGTGACGTAGTTGACCTGGGATGCTCCATACCGTCCCTGATCCACGGAATAGGAAAGAGTGTTGACAGTCACTTCTGAAATCGAATTCAACCCCAAGACGAGGTTGGTCGAGAGGCCGCTATTAAGATTCGTGAGCGGGTCGTTCGTTTCCAGCCCATCGACGATGTAGCCGTTGGAGAGCGCGGGCAGCCCGTTGAATTCCACGTTGCCATAGCCGTTTGTGCCACCAACAAAATCGTTGCCGCTGCCGGCCGTGTTGATGAGTGCTCCCGCTGAAAACTGCAGCGGGTAGGTGAGATCACCGCCTGGATTCGGAAGGTCGTCCAGCGCCGAAGTATTCAGAGTTGTGGATGTGTTCGCGTTCTCCGGGTTGATAAGTGGAGCTTCGCTGCTGACCTCCACCGTCTCATTGGATCGAGCCACCTTAAGCGTGAAGTCCACGGTTTGCTTCTGGCCCAAACCCGAAATAACGTTGTTATTCTGCTGCGGCTCGAAGCCTTGCGCTTCCGCTTTAACCGAGTAGACGCCAGGTTTTAACTGTGGGAAGTTGAACCGGCCAGCGTCATCGGTCTTGGCGGTCCGCCTCAGTCCAGTCTCAAGGTTGGCGATCGCCACTGCGGCACCCGGCACGACTGCGTTGGTAGTATCCCGAACTTGGCCAACGATGGCACTCGTGGTTTCGCCTTGTGCCAGTGCTTGAGAAGGAGGCATAGATGCTACAACCGCGAGAATGAGCATCAGCCGATGGACGTTCGTCATATCGTCAGACTCATTTTGCTTCCCTCTCAGGTAACGAAGAGGTCCCACGTTCAACTTCGGCCTGATTAACCGGTGATTATCTCCCATAGTTAACCATAGTTAATGTAAATAGGCAAGCGAACGAGGAGAGAGCAGGAAATAATGCCAAACTTCACATTGGCTGGGAGCTTATTGCGGGCGAGTAACGGGCAATCCGGAAGGATCGCAAATCATTGTTTGCTGACGATACATCGGGAACAAAGAGAGAGCACCGAACTGTTGTGCACTGTGGAAACTGACCGTCATGCCTCAAGGGAAGAAGTAGCTGTCCCGCGTCCCGCAACAGCTGCAATCTCATTGAGCATGCCGCCGAAAATCCAGCGATGCACAGGATAAAGTGTGTACCAATAGAGAAGCCCCGCCAATCCGGCAGGATCAAAAATAGCGGTCTGCCGAATGACGGAGCCTCGGCTATTGGCTTCCACCTCGAACTGCAACCACGCGCGGCCCGGCACTTTCATTTCAGCGATCAGACCGAGTTCGTGATCGGGCACAAAGGTTTCCACTCGCCAGAAATCCAGAGCGTCGCCTGCGGAAAGTGTGTGAGGATCGCGACGGCCCCGGCGCAGTCCCACGCCCCCTACAACGAGGTCTAAGAGGCCTCGAAACCACCAAAGAACATTGGCAAAGTACCAGCCATTCAAACCTCCGATGCGCTGAATCGGAGCAAAAGCTGCCGCTGGGGGAACCGATACTTGCGCGGTCCGAGAATCGACGAGCCTGGTGCCAAACTTGACTCCGCCCCAAGACTGCGGCTTCCCCGCCGAGGAAAGAGCGTCGCACCAACTCGTCATGGCAAATTCCTGGTCTTCATGGTGAAGAGCTCTCTCCATCGCTTCTCGCAAACTTTTCGGTTTGATGTCAAAAGCGGTCAAAGCGGAGGTGTCGTGCACCAGAGTCGGGTGGCGCATACTATTGATGAGCTTTCGGCCAATGCGGGCATAAACGGGCGTGATTAAGCCCAACCACAAACTTGAGAGATGAGGCGTCAAGATCGGAACCGGGATCAGCCATCGGTGGAGGCCGCATTGCCGGGCATACTCCTGCATGATCTGGCCGTAGCTGACTTGGTCGGTGCCGCCAATTTCGAAAACTCCGCACTGTTCCTCCGGCAACATCAGCGCAGCCATGAGGTACGCAACCACATCTTCGACCGCAATCGGCTGGGCCTTGACGGCAACCCAGCGCGGGCAGATCATCACCGGCAACCGCTGTACCAGCGCGCGAATCATTTCAAATGAAAGACTGCCGGAACCGATCACGATGGATGCGCGAAATTCGATGGTGGGGATCTCCGAGCTTCGCAGGATGTCTGCAACTTCGTGACGACTGCGCAAATGAGCGGAGAGCGCCTTGTCCTGGTTCCCCAAGCCACCCAGATAGACAATGCGTCGTACTCCAGAATCGCGCGCTACATCGGCGAAATTTTGGGCGGCTTCGCGGTCTTCCTGTTCGAACTTACCCGAAGACCCCATGGAGTGGACGAGGTAATACGCCGTCTGCACTCCTGCCATCGCCGGCACTAGTGAACTGCGATCCAGACAATCTGCTTTAATGACTTCGGTGGAAGCGGCAACTCTTGATCTGAGAAAATCAGGGCGCCGAGCTAAGCAACGAACTGGCCAGCCCGCTTTCTCCAACTCTTTTAGCAGGCGCCCGCCGATGTAGCCTGACGCTCCCGTTAACAGGACGAGCGGGCGATGATCCGCGCCCATTGAGATCCCTTCATTCGGCCTATTCGGTCAGGCTGGCCTGATCCTAGCATCTCCCGGATCGCTTGTTTTTCACGAAAGGTCAATGGCCGAACACTTGAGTTTGTGCTGCGCCAGCTTTACTTACGCACATTCAAGCGCCCCGTCGCTGGCGTGGGGACAGTTGATGTAACCAAGCCATTTCCACCAATTGAGAGTTGCTGGTTTCAAAGTAAACCGCGTCGCCACTTGTGTCGGAAACCACTTGCCGCGAGTGGCGGGACGGCCCTACGTTCGGCGTGCGATTTTGCTGACGGGGATCTACGTCTGCGAGTCGATGGGCTGGACCAAAACCCAAGTAAGCTTTTCGCGGGCATTGTAAAGCAAAGTGATGGTCACGTCACGGGGATTCCGCTTGAACGCGAAGTGGTAGCGGAAAGTGCAGTGCAGCTCGCCGGCTGCGACCCCCTCACGGAAACGTCCGTAGAATTCCTGCATGTCAGTACAGGGCGCGATCTGCTTAAAGAAATTCTTTCCCACAACCTTCTGCCTGGTGAGACCAGAAAGCCCCTCTTCGTAGGAGTTATATCGGAGGACCGTGCCTTGAGCGTCGAGTTGGATGACTCCATAAGGAAGCGAGTCCAATTCCTTCTCACCGATGGAGTCAATCGTTTGGAAAATAAACGGCGTGGGTGCTGCAGAATCAGAGGACACGCGATTCTCCAAGGGATAGATTGTCGCCGGGAACTCCAATCCTCCCACACTAGGCACTCGGGGCACAAGCATCCCTGCAAGCACGGAAGATTGTGGAGATCAGTATTCTGGCGTTTGGGCTTCCAATTCGGCTGACGCAGGGCGAAAAATGTGCGTTCGGCATCGCATTGTTCCCCAGTTCGGATCCTCCCCTCGGATAAACGTAGCTTCCGGTAACGAAGGAAGCGGGTGTTTTTCTCGATCAGGCCCTCGAATCTATGGGATACTTGGGCCACCATTGGTTTCTGCGGAGCTCCAATGCGAGAGTGTTTTCGTACAATAAACGTACAATGGATCGGACAATGGGGCCTTTTTAGCCTTTGTGGCAGTTCCTAGAATCAATAAGTTACGTGTTATCAATATAGTGATTAGTTCGACTCCCGTCGCCTCCACCA
>DATNMU010000103.1:0-21095 GCA_035602195.1 Candidatus Acidiferrum sp. | reverse complement strand
GCCATTGTTATCGTCATTGCGGCTGCGCTTGCGCTGGTTATTATCCTGCGGCTGGCGGTCACGCAAAGTCTCCAGTCCAAGCCAAGGTCCGACTTGGCTGTCTCGATACGGCCCATCGACATCGAGGCATTCCGTAATCTGATCGATCCCGCGGAAGACGAATATTTGCGGAGCCGCTTGCCAGCGAATCAATTTCGCGGGGTGCGCCGCGAGCGCTTGCGAGCTATGGCGGCGTATGTGCACGCGGCCGCAAGTAACGCAGCAGTGCTGGTGCGTGTGGGTGAAACGGCTCTGGCGAGTGGGGATCAGCGAATTGCCGGGGCGGCGCAACAGTTGGTGCACGACGCGCTGCTGCTCCGCCGCAACAGCACCGTAGCCTTGGCACGGATTTACCTGGCGTTGGCCTGGCCGTACTCCGGCTTCGCGGCGGTGCGGGTGGTCGAGCGTTACGAGCGAGTGAGCGGGACCGCCATGCTGCTGGGGCGATTGCAGAACCCAGCGGTGCCGGTGCGTTTGTCAGGCCGGCTCTAGGGCGGCACAAAGGACTCGATTCGCAGCGGTTGAAGAGAATGCCAAGAGATCCAGCAAGGTAACCAAGCGCGCACCTCAATCGCTGACGCGCGAACACATCTCAGGTTGCATCGCAGCGCCTAAAGGCGCAATGATAACGCAACGATTACGGTATGCCTGAAGGCATACCCTGATACGAATCTCGAGTTTTTCTGCATCCTTGTGACATCCGTCACAAACAGCGGAGAAGCATTTCTGGCATCCTGACGCCCGGCGTCGCCGTGCCTGGTGATAGTGGCGGGTTAACTGGCCTAACACCTCGATCATTCTTGCCTTGTTTTCGTCCACGTTCTGGTGTAAAAACCAGCGGGAACCTGCCAACCCCAGAACCCTGTTACTTTCGTCCAAAAGTTGTTGGAGTTGTTCTGCTGCCGCTCCTAGATGAGCGGGCTTAAGGGAGACTCTATGATCTGGAGTTTGAAAGTTTTCTCCGTCTCGATATTTTTTGCGTTGTTTTCCGCGCTTGCCTTCGGGCAAGGTGGCGCTTCCACCGGCGATCTCCACGTGACCGTGAAAGATCCCAAGGGGAATGTAGTGATCAACGCAACTGTGACCGTTGGGGACGTTGCCAAGGGCGTGGAACGAACTGCGACCGGCGACGGCCAGGGCGGTTATAACGCGCGCCAGTTGCCGCCGGCGAGTTACAACGTCACCGTAGAAGCGCCGGGCTTCGGCAAGACTGAGGCGAAAGATGTGAACATCACCGTGGGCGGAGTGGTCGAACTGCCGATTGCCCTGGCCGTGGCTACGGGACGGGAAGTGGTGGAGGTGAATGCACAGGCTGATCTGGTGGAAACCTCTCGCACGTCGACCACCGACACGATTGGGCAACGGCGCATCGACAATTTGCCGATCAACGGGCGGAACTACATTAACTTCACGCTGACGGATTCTCAGGTGCAGCGCGACAATGCGCCGAACACGGGAGCGGCGCCGACTTCAGGCCTGAACATCAGCGGCCAGCGGGCGCGTTCGAATCTGGTGAATGTGGACGGCGCAGACGCCACCGACAATGGGGTGAATGGAGTTCGTTCTACGGTTTCGCAGGAAGCGGTGCAGGAATTTCAGATCATCACCAACAACTATGCGCCGGAGTATGGACGCGCTTCTGGTGGTGTCGTGAACATCATCACGCGTTCAGGATCGAACGATTTTCATGGCGACGTTTACGGGTATCTGCGCAACCGGAATTTTCAGGCGGTGAATCCGTTCAGCACGGTTCCAAATCCTGCTTACACGCGAGTGCAGGCGGGCGCGGCTTTTGGCGGACCGATTAAAAAGGATAAGACGTATTTTTATTTTTCTTACGAAATTACGCGACGGCACGAGACAGGATTCTCTGACATCGGGGCAAATAATTTTGGGCTGGTGCCTTTTGATACGACAGCAGTCGGCCTGCCCTTTGGAACTCTGCAGCTCACTCCAGATCAGATCGGCTTCCTAACCAATCCGGCGACGCTGGCCGCGGAAGCTAACCCTCAGTTTGCTCAGGCAGTGGGCCAATATGCGGGGCTAGCGGGCGCGTCTTCTGGCATGGCTGTGAATGGCGCCTGGCCAACCGGGCTCACAGGGGGCTTTCCCGGAGTAGGAGGATTCCCCACGAGTTGTGCAGCGCCACCATGTTTCGTACCAGCGTCATATCAGACATTGGCTTCGCAAACCGGGAACTTTCCAGTTTTCGAGGGAACCAGCCTCTATTCATTACGCATCGATCACAACATCAACACCAACAATCGTCTGACGCTGCGCGCCAATGTGAGCCCCGGCACAGTCACTGGAATCGAAGTGAGTGGGCAGGACCAGCCGGTCGGGCAAAATGCGTTTTCCCGGACATCGGAGCAGACCTATCGCGATGTCGCCGGCGTCGCCCAGGATACCTGGGCTATCGGAACTAACAAAGTGAACGAGCTTCGCTTCCAATACGCGAGGCGTGGTTTGTCTTACTTCTACAACACGCAGATTCCGGGGGGATCCGATCCTGCTGTTAATATTCCGGGCTTCGCGTATTTCGGACGCGAGCCGTACTCTTTCATCCAACGCACCGAGCAGCGTTACCAGATCACCGACAATTTTTCCTGGACGATCGGGACCCACAACACAAAATTCGGTGTGGATTTCGATTACATTCCAACAGACGCCACGTTTACGGTAAATTACGGCGGCGTCTATGACTTTGGCAGCTTCAGTTCTGCCAACCTCGGATTTGTATCTCCAATTCCTAACGATCCTTTTCCAAATTTATCGGCCGTGCAGGCGTATGGCGCTGGTCTGCCCGCGGATTTCATTCAGGGCATCGGCAATCCGCATGATTCTTTTCCGAACAAGCCGCTGGGAGTGTTCTGGCAGGATTCGTGGCGAGTGCGGCCGAACCTGACTTTGAACTATGGGGTCCGCTATGACGTTGAGTTCCCGCCGCAATTCAAGTCGCCTACGCCGCTCGCGTTAGCCGGCTATAACTTCCTGGGATTGCAGAAGGGGATTCAGACGGACACCAACAATGTTCAGCCGCGGATTGGATTAGCGTGGGATCCGAAGGGTGACGGCAAGACAGTGGTTCGGGCATCGTACGGGATGTTCTATGATCACCCGCTGCTGGGACTTTACTTCCTCGGCGATGCTTCCGACGGCTCGACCAGCGGTCAGTTGATATTTGCCGGTACGGGAGGCTGCAGTGGAGCGGGAAATCCGGGCAACCTGAATGCAATTCCGATCTTCCAGGGTCTGTTGAGTCAGCCGCAGTGCGCGCCGTCATTATCTCCGGCGGCGAATGCTAACCTGGGATATCTTCCCAACCAGCAGCAGTTCAACGCATTTCAATCCAACTCTACTTTCCTAAACCAGAATTATCTGAACCCTGCGACGTTCCTGCCCCTAGCCTTCCAGCCCTTCGGCTATCCGCAGGGCAAGAACTTTGTTTATGCGTATTCGCAGCAGGCGAACTTCTCAGTGGAACGCGACCTTGGCGGGGGATTTGCGTTGAACCTGGCGTACAACTTTAACGGCGGACGGCATCTGAATCGGCCGATCAATGCGAATACGATTCGCGGCGATTTGATGATCAACAACCTGCTAGCTGCGCAAGCAGCCGCGAAGGCAGCTGGCATAGCACCGACGAGCCCGAATTACCCTACCAGTCCCTTTACGGTGGGAACCTCCACCGCATTTCCTCCTTGCGGCGTGCTGCTGACGGGACAAGCGTATGTGCCGGCAGCATTGATGAATTTTTTCCGACCAAGCGGCCTGAACGCCTCCATTGCCGACGCGCTCGTTGCCGGTGGCGCGGGAGGCTGCGTCACGCTGGCGCAAGGCATGCTGCAGGGCTTGGCCAGCCAGGGATTCAACGCCAATTGCAATCCTGCGACCCTGGCCAATTGCATTCCGTTTGGCGACATGGACGCCAACTATTCGAACGGCAGCTCGATCTATCACGGATTCAGCACGAACCTGCGCAAGCGATTTAATCGGCACTACGAGTTCCTTGCGTCCTATACCTGGTCGCACGCGATTGACGACTCGACCGATCTGCAGGCGACACTCACGCCGCAAGACAGCTATTACCCAGGCGTAGACCGGTCGACGTCGCTGTTCGATCAGCGGCATCGGTTTGTATTCAGCGGCGTCTACCAGAGCGGAAAAATTGGGGGAGACGGCTTTGGCAGCAAATTGTTCAGTTACTGGACGATTGCCCCGCTGGTAGAGTTCGGCTCGGGGCGTCCGTTCAACATCATCACGGGCAACGGCGACAATCTTCAGTTGTCTTCATTGACTGGGCGCCCGAATACTTTCGTTAATCCGGGATGTGCGGGGCTTGGGTTTCCGGCAGTTCCGTCGAAGTTTTCGCCGACGGGAGTGTTTCAGGAACCGTGCGGCGCGGATTACAACGGCACATTGCTTTCGCTCGATGGCAACCTTGGGCGCAATGCCGGGGTTACTCCGTGGACGGTGTTCAACGATCTGCGCGTGGCCAAGCGAATCTACTTTGGGGAGCGCGTCAATGTGGAGTTGATCGCCGATATGTTCAACATTGCGAACCGATACAATGTGGCCGCGGTGAGCCCGCTGTTTACGAATGCCGGGCAGGCAACGGCTGCGTATGATCCGCGGCAGTTTCAGTTTGCGATGAAGCTTTACTGGTAGGCGGTCAAGCGGGAGAAGTTGCTGCGGGCAGGCGGTTCTGCGAGGCTACTTTCGCATACCAGCGGCCGGAGTCTTTGATGGTGCGCTGCCGGGTTTTGAAGTCCACGTAAGCGAGGCCGAAGCGCTGGGTGAAACCTTCGGCCCATTCGAAATTGTCCATCAGGCTCCATGCGTGATAGCTGCGGACATTGGCGCCATCGGCAATGGCGCGGGCGAGGGCTTGCAAATACTGGCGGTGATACTCGATGCGGCGCGGGTCGCGAATTACGCCGCCGGCGGGACCATCGTTATAGGCACAGCCACTCTCAGTAATCTCGATTTCCGGCGAGTTGAAATCGCGGGTGATGCGCATCGCGATATCGTATAGCGCCTGGGGCCAGACTTCCCATCCGTTGTCGGTTTTCGGACCTTCCTGTCCGCCGGTCATGTTCACGGGAAAAATCCACTTCCGCGGATCGGAAATTCTTTCAACCGCGCCGGGGGCTGAGGCGATGATGCGATAGTAAAGGTTGATGCCGATGAAGTCGAGCGGAGCGCGCATTTTTTCCATGTCGCCGGACTTGATGCGCATCATGGTTTCGGGAAGAAACGCGAGGGCTTCCGGATAGCGACCCTTGAGTGCGGGCTCGAGAAACCACAGATTGGTCATGGCGTGGGCGCGGTCGGCTGCCAGTTTATCTTCTTCGGAATTAGTAGCGGGCTCGCAAGCCGACATGCTGAAGGCGCTGCCTGCGCGCGCCGATGGGCGAACTGCTTTCAATGCGTGGAATCCCGCGCCCTGAGCCAGATTGACCGTGTGCGAAGCGCGCAGAAATTCGATGATGCTCTTGCGTCCGGGAGCGTGGGTGCCATCGAGATAGCCCTGAGCGACGAAGGCCGTAGGTTCGTTGAAGAGGATCCAATCGGAAACGCGGTCGCCGAGGGCTCGCGCTGTCACTTCGACGTAGTCGGCAAAGCGCGAGGCGATGTCGCGATTGGGCCAGCCTCCGGCATCTTCCAAAGATTGCGGCAAGTCCCAGTGATATAGCGTGACCAGAGGGCGGATGTGGGCTGCGAGTAAAGAGTCGACGAGGCGGCTGTAGTAATCGACGCCTTTCGAATTTGCCGGACCAGACTCTGAACTCTGAATGCGGGGCCAGGAAATGGAGAAGCGGTAGCTGTTCAAATTCATCGCACGCATGAGAGCGATGTCTTCGCACAATCGGTGATAGGAATCGCAAGCAACGTCGCCGTTGTCGCCGTTCTTGATTTTGCCGGGGGTGTGGGCAAAGCGGTCCCAGATGGATTCGCCTTTACCATCTTCTTGCCACGCGCCTTCGATCTGATAGGCGGCGGTGGCTGCGCCCCAAAAGAAATTCTTTGGAAAAGAAATCTCAGAGGTATCGAATTGCGATCTGTGGGAACTTGCAGGGCTTGCAGGATTGGCGCCCCGCGCGGCATTCGACGATATGCTGCACGCGGAGAAGAACCCAGCGGGCAGCGCAGCAGCGACACCGGTGGTCAGAGCTGAGTGGGTAAATTCGCGGCGTGTTACGCGCAAGATAGAGTGGTGCTCCCCGAGGACTGCGTTACGCTCAATCCATTATCCCGCTGACATTCTAAACTGGATGAGTGCGGTCAGATAGTAACTTACGTTATTTACTTGGAAGGGGACTCGCTCAAAGCCCGATACGAATAGATTACCTGCTGGTCGTAGAGAACCTGTGTTGCCCACCAGCCCAGAAAGCCCGCCACGGTGAGGAATATCGCAAGGACGAGATAGGGAATACGCACTTCGATCATGGCGTGCGCCGGGTTAGAGTCAGTTGCATTCTCGTCCTTCGGCTTGCGCTGCCAGAGTACGTACCAGCCTGCGGCTGCGAGGGTCAGCAAAGTAAATTCCATATAGGGCGGATCACCGCCGCGGTCGCGAAGGTGGTGCCACAACGCGACTGCTCCGGGCAACAGATATAGCAACGGGACTGCCCAGCGCAGGCGGGAGTGCAATCCGGAACTCCACCAGAACAACAGAAGAGAGAAAGCGATGAAGCCGTCAAAGGTGGCGCCGCGAAGCACCATGATCTGGTCGTGAAACTGCCGCATCCTTTCGGTGGCGTCTGTTCCCTTCAACAATACCGCTGCTTCCTGAAGGCGAAATAGGTTGGTGGCCAACGATTGCTGCCCGGTGACCCAGTCATGACTTCTAGCGACAATCCAGCGGCCCGTGTATTCGCACTTCGAATCATTCACGCCAAAGCTTTTTCGCTCATCGGCGAAGGGCTCGCTTGGCTTTTCGGTCACCACTCCCCGTCGCAGGGCCTGACAGTAGACATCGGTCCGGATGCTGGTTTCCGTCACGCCAACCTGGATTGAATATCCACCGAACCCGACGTGAAGGTCGTCGTCATCGAAAAAATCCTGTGCGATGCGCGATACTGCCGACCCCAGGGAATAAGTCACTGCGAACAACAGGACGCCCGCTACGGCGGGCTGGCTCAGTTTGTTGACCCAATCCACGAGAGCCTGCACGCTGCTCTCGTTTTCAGAGAAAAAAAGATGGAGGATGAGCAACACCCAAGGCAGGGCGAGCGCACCGACGATGATGGTGTCGAATCCGATGCTTAAAGCGCTCATGGGTTCCCCAGGGATTCTTGCGGCGCGCGATAGCCGTTTCGCGAGCAGGTCAATGTGCGCTTGGCGGCCTTATTTCAAGTCGGCCAGGTCCTCCTGCAGTTGTTCCTGATCGAAGCCGGCGGGAGTCTGCAGTTTGCCGCCTTTCTGCTCGAGATAATCGGGACTCAAAATGGCATAGGCCTCGTCGCAATAGGCAGCCCAAAATCCCCAAGTCATGGTTTGCAGTCCGCCCCAAGTCACGACGGTGAGGCTGCGGGAGTCGTAGGCGACGACGGGGACGGCGTGTCCTCCCCAGGAGCCGGGAGCTCCGTCGCCCCCGGTTCCCTGAGGGGGGACGGACCAAGGCTGCTTGTTTCTGGTTTGAGCTTGCGCGCTTTTGGGCAGGGCAATGCCGATGTAACAGCCGCCGAAGATCCAGACCGCGTCCATGACATGAGCATGGTTTGCGGGTTCGAGCCCCAAATACGCAGTAATTTTGTGGCCGGCAATTCCCTGCTGACGCCAGTAGTTTAAGACATCAATCTCCTGGGCGCCATTGTCATTGGCGCCAGTCTGGGGGTTATAGCCAGTGATGGCGGAATACGCGGCGACGATTTCCGGATCGGGCGGCGTGTACATCTTGCCCTGGGCACTGGCTGTCCACTCCATGAGCAGGTGCCCAGCCGCGGCGCAGGTACAATCGCCGATCTGATCGTTATCCATCATGCCCCAGGAGCCTTTCACGGCCTCTGCGACATTGATCTGCGGCGGAGGCGCGGGCAAGGCAGGCGTCATGTAGGTCGCCAGCAAGAGAGTTCGGGGATCGTGGCGGGCGGCCAGTTTGCCGAGTTTCAATTTAAGCGGATCAATTCTGGTGGGGTCCAACTTTACGGTGACGTCTCGGGTCGCTTTCGAGGGAGGATCTAGTCTTCTGACTGCCATGATCAGGCGTCCTTTCGGGTCAGGTTAGAAGTTTTGCGATGGGGAAGGACTGCGCCGCGAATAGTAGAACGCTGTTGGAGAGTTTCGACGGAAAGCCGGGGAATGTTACGAAAAACGAACAAACCGGCTTCGGCGAGACCCTGCTATCATCGTGGACGGAGCAGTAGTGAGCGTCATGGAAGACCGCACTATGGAAGACATGGAAGACGAGGAACAACTTCCTTATATTTCCGGTACAGGAGAAGGACTCATGGAAGAAAGTCCAGCAGTGCGCGCCGGGGCGCGCCGCAATGAGGATATCGCGCTCGATCTGATGAAATTTGTAGCGATGACCACCGGGTACGGACGAACCACTTCGTCAGGAGTGGGATTTCAAGGCACGGGTTCGGCATCGAAGCCGGACGAGTACGCGGCGCAGTTGCTCGAGTTGTACGGTAAGTGCCTGGCGGCGATCGGGAAAAAATAGAAAAAAAGGATAACTGGCCGCGGACAAGCCCTTCCGTAACCTGCGCTTGCGGCCTGGGGAGGCGGATACTGGACCCAGGCATGAATTCCTTCCCCCAATCGCAGCCCGTCGCACGGACCACCCGAGTGTATTTAACGGAGCGCACTCCGGCGGTGCTTCGACTCGACGACGGCAGCCGTGTTCCGGGCAAGTTGAAGGTAGTTTCTCTTACCGGTGGCCTCCTCTCGGTGACTCGTCCTGTCGAGACCGGGTCCAGTGCGAAAGTTATGTTTCTGACTGGCGCGGGTATGGTGCTGGGCGCGGCCAAGATGCTGAGCCCGCTGTCGTGGGAACTACAGCCCTTCCGTTTTGTTTCGCTCACTTGTGGCGACCACGAGCGCTTGAAAACAACCATCCAACAATCCATCGACAGGAAACGCACACACCACGTCCAGATTGAACGCTCCCGGGCATGGTGAGGGTTGAACGATAGGCGGGACTGGTCGGCAGCCGCCGCTGCTGTGGATTCCGGGGAAAAAAGAAACGCCGCAGCGCGCGCCGCGGCGTTTTTACTCTGAAAATATCTCTTAACGGCGACCCTTTTTTGCTTTCTTCTTCGCCTTCTTTGCGGGGCGCTTAGCTGCTTTCTTTTTGGCCGGCTTTTTCTTGGCCGCTTTCTTGGGCGCCTTCTTCTTTGCTTTCTTAGCTGGCGCTTTCTTTTTGGCAGCAGGCTTTTTGGCAGCGGGCTTTTTGGCGCCGCCACCGCCACCGGCCGGCGCGGCAGGTTTGGGTCTGGGTGCGGGAGGAGGAGCAGACGGCACTACCGGTTCGCCCAAGTCTGGCTCCGGCACCCCGGCTTCTTCCTCTTCCTCTTCTTCCTCTTCGAAATCTTCTTCCAGCGACTCGCTGTAGGCGCCGGTGTCTCCAAACTCTTCTTCATCGTCACGGCTGTAAAGTGTGGGATCGTAAAACGTCATTGCTCCTCCTGATCTTGTTTTGGCCTCCTGGCGCGAGGGCGCAAGGCTGCCGGGAACGGAAATAAAAGACCGCCAAAAAAACTTGGTGCTCGAACGGCGCGCGATTATAGCACGACGTTTGGTGCAGGCTGCAAGGGCCGCGATCACATGGCCCTGCCTATCCTGTTATCACAGGGGAGAGCGGAAGGGAAGAAGATTCGCGGAATACCGGAAAGGAATTAGTTGCGGGGTTAGAAGTCTTCCGTAAAGGAGGGTCCGGTTTCTCCGCAGAGGAGTTGTAGCTGCTAAACAGAATGACTTACTGGCTGGGCTGCACGACTAGAATCATGCCGGGGCGCAGGGTAGCGACGTTCCCGTTATTGCGCTTGAGGGCGGCCACCGTGGTTTTGTAAGTGTTGGCGATTGAGTAGAGAGTTTCGCCGGACTTTACCTTGTGGCGAAGCACGGTGGATTGCTCGGAGGAATCGTTCTCCGCAGTTTGTACGGTTTTGTTCGCAGGGGTCTTGGCCGAAGCGATTTGGGTGGTCTTCCGCGCAGGTACGGATGATTTTGACTTGGCGGAAGCTACTTCGCTGTCGGGCGAAACCGGCAAGTGCAGGGCTAGCACCCTGCGTCCGCGCAGGCCATCGCTACCGTGTATGCCGTTCCAACGACGCACCATCTGCGGGGAAAGCCCGAAGTTTTCGGCAACGGTTTCGACCGTGTCCCCTTTGCGGACTCTATAGCGAGTAATCCGGCGGGCGTAGGTGGCGTTGTCGCTGAACGGATGTTTGCCGGCGGCAACCGGGATCAGCACTTTGGCGCCAGCCTCGAGGTCGGCTCCTTCGAGGTGGTTCGCGGTCGCAATCGACTTGGCGGGCATGTGATACTGGCGCGAGAGGGAAGCCAGCGTGTCGCCGGGCTGAACCTTGTGGACGCGCCACCAGAGGCGCATATCCTTCGGTATCTCGGCGATGGCAGTCTGATACTGGTTCTTTGTCCCGACGGGTAAGTGAAGCTCGAAGGTACCTTCGCGGGGCGTAGTCAAGCGCAGCAGGCTGGGATTCAGCTCTTGCAGTTGCGCCTGGGTGGCGTCGACACATTCCGCCACCAGCCGGAGATCGACCGGATAGTTGATATTCACCGAGTCATAGAGCACCGGCTCGTCCATGGAAACGTCATCAAAACCGTAGTGCGACAGATTCTTGGTAATGACGGTGACGGCGAGGATGATAGGAACGTAGTTGCGCGTTTCCTTGGGAAGAACGTTGCGCCGGTAGAGCTCCCAGAAATCGGCATAGCCGGTGCGCTTGACCGCCGCTTGCACGGTGCCAGGACCGGAGTTATAAGCGGCCATGGCGAGATACCAGTCGCCAAACTCTGCGTAAAGGTCTCTCAGGTGACGGGCGGCGGCGCGGGTAGATTTTTCGGGATCCTGGCGATCGTCGACATACATACTGTGATGCAAGCCGTAGCCGCGGGCGCGACTGCCCATGAACTGCCAGATGCCGCGGGCACCGACACGAGAAACGGCCAGGGGATGAAATCCAGATTCTGCCTGAGCGAGGTAAATGAGATCCTGCGGGACGCCCTCTTCTTTAAGAATCTTAACCATCATGTCGTGATAGCGGCCAGATCGGGCGAATGCGTGCTCGAAGGTGCCGCGTCCACGATTTGAGAAGTAGCTAATGTAGCCAGCGACCTGGTCGGTCATCATCAGCGGCAAGTCAGAGTGGGTCGATTTGATCTCTGCCTGGGCCTTGGCACGAATATTGGCGTCCGCTGACGGAGTGATGCCGTTGGTCTCGTCGATGGGGGCCGGCTCAGACTTTTGCGGACCAGCATCTGACGCCAGGCCGCCGAGATCCAAATGGTTCACGCCTTCAACAATGCGGTCGAATTCCGCTTCCAGGCGGTCGTCAGAGCGGACGTCGAGGTTGGTGGCGAGCAACAGATTGAAAGCAGTGTCGAAATCCTGCTTGGCCACGTCGTTCTGGCCGGAGTGGAATGCGTCCAATCCCAGTTGGTATTGCTTTTCGACACGAGCGACCAACTCGGCTACGGGGTCGGATTCGGGCGGAGGAGAAGCAGGCTTTCGCTCGGCCTCAACTTTGGCCTGAACCGGGGCGTGGTCTTGCTTCGGGGGAGCGACCGGTGAAGAGGCAGCTTGAGATTTTTTGGGAGATGGAGTGGGCGCGGGAGCAGTAGCCGTAAGAGTGGGAGCAGTTGTCGGAGGCACAACCACCGCCGGCTTCTTTGCCGACTGGCAAGAGGAAGCTGCCAGAGCCACGGCAGCGAGCATCGCGATCCGCATTTGGAGTTTTGTAACTCGCATATTTATCAGTCAGATACGCAGATACGGATTGCTCCGGTTGGTCGAAGCCCGCAGAATTCTATCGAAATCGTACCTTGCGCTCTGCTTCGGGTCAACGCCGAAAAGGTTCAGGGGCAAGTTACTTTCGGCATCAGCCCCAATGATTACCGCTCCGCAGCCAACCCGACGCACGACTGTCCCGTATTGAGACGGCAAATCCCGGAGAAAGGTTTGAGAAGGTGATCGATTCGATTGAGATGCCAGCCTTATTGATTGGTTTGATCGGTCAAACGCGCCAGTAATCAGGCCGCCAAGTCTGGATGGCTTTCTTAATGTCCGCTCGAGAAAGTTTTTGGGATAGTGTTTTTTCGGTGAGGGCGGGTAGTTCCGCATCAGAGGCAAAACGAAGTGAAATGAGTTGGCCCTCGCTTAACTCCGGGATACGCGACCGCGTACTCTCAGGCAAAAGCGCAGTCAGCCGCAGTTGCTCCTCCAGACGAATCACGCGATCCTGCACCCGCAGCGCGTAGACGCGCACCTTGAATACAGCGACCGTGGCTGCGGAGAGCAAAACGAAGCGCCACGCCGCATGCCAACTGGGATGCCAGATGAACAAGACCACGGCAGCGATGGTCGAAAACCCAAAAACCGGCAGCACAAAAAAATGAAAGAGTGGATCCATGCGCGCGTGGTTGGCAAGGGTCTGTGGTTTTTTTTCAGCCATCGGGAAGGCTCCTTTGAGACGAGCAAGTTTAGCAGAGTGCCGTCACAAGATGGCGAGCGGAATCCTTTGTTCAAAAAGCAGAATCCAAGGCAAGCATGAAAGCGATCCAGGTAAAACAAGTCGGTGGCCCCGAGGCGATGCAACTCGTGGAGTTGCCGATTCCGCAGCCGAAGGCCAACGAGGCGGTGGTGAAGTTGGCCGCGTCGGGCGTGAATTTTATTGATGTCTACGTCCGCGAGGGCCGATATAAGGCGCCGCTTCCAGTGTCCCCCGGTCAGGAAGGCGCCGGCGTGGTGACCGCCATCGGCGCGGATGTACACACAGTAAAGGTGGGAGATCATGCCGCCTGGTGTGGCGTCCTCGGCACCTATGCGGAATACGCTGCGATTCCGGCAGACCGGTTGGTGCCCGTTCCCAACGGCGTCAGCGATCAGCAAGCCGCGGCCGTCATGCTCCAGGGAATGACGGCGCACTATTTGTCGCACGATACCTATCCGCTGAAGCAGGGCGAGACAGCGCTGATTCATGCCGCGGCTGGCGGCATCGGCCAACTGTTGGTGCAGATGGCGCACAATATCGGCGCGCGCGTGATTGGCACAGTGTCTACCGAAGAGAAGGCTCAACTGGCGCGCGCTGCTGGCGCGCACGAAGTAATCCTCTACAGCAAGGATGACTTTGAAACCGAAACCAAGCGCCTCACCGGCGGCAAAGGTGTCGACGTGGTTTACGACTCAGTTGGCAAGACTACGTTCGAGAAGGGACTGAACGTCCTCCGCCCGCGCAAAATGATGGTGCTCTTTGGCGGATCGAGCGGTGCAGTGCCTCCTTTCGACCCCATGGTCCTGGCGCAAAAAGGATCTCTATACATGACCCGGCCGACCCTGACTCTCTACATCGCCAGCCGTGAGGAGCTACTCGCCCGCTCGAGCGCGGTCTTCGGCATGCTCTCCGTGGGAAAGCTGAAGCTGCGGATTGCGCACACGTACCCGCTAGCTGAGGCACAGCAGGCCCATCGGGATTTGGAAGGGCGGAAAACGACGGGGAAGATACTGCTGATTCCGTGACGCCCTGTCACTGCTCATGTTGGGAAACCCGCCTCGGCTATCCATTCGAGCGTAGCTCGGCGGCTGCCTGCGCTATTTATCGTGCCCCATTCGTCGGAGCCAAACCTCTATTCGTTTTTTGCCGCCAGGTTCGTTCCCGGCAGCGCGTGTCGCGGAATATAACGGTCGAATCATAACCCTGCGCCCCCTGAGGACAAATTCTATCCGGTCTCCCGCGGACAGGCCTAGCAGACTACGAACTTCACTCGGCAAGGTAATCCGGCCCCGATTGTCGATGACGCACGAATATTTCATTGTCTGCGTTATCGGCCGTCACCGTCTCCGACTGTAGTTGCGAGCGTACCCCGGGGCACTCTGCCCCGGCAGTAGCCGGCCATCATCAATCGGCTCTCCTGCTACCGTCCTCAATGGCACCACTCCTGCCCACGTTGGAAAAGAATAGTCCTCTTCGTCATCTACCACCGGGCCCTGGCGAATTTTCGCCGAGAACTCTTCGATGGGCACGCGCAGAACGGACGTGGCCTTAAGCTCGCGCTCGTTAGGCTGACGCGAGTCGGCCCAGCGGCCGGGAATGATGTGTTCGGACAGCAACCGCAAGGCCTCGATCTTCTCGGCCGGATCGTCTATCAGCGTTGCTTTCCCCAGTACAACCACCGAGCGGTAATTCATCGAGTGATTGAAGATGGAACGGGCCAGAACGAGGCCATCGAGCAAGGTCACGGTGATGCAGACCGGAACGGCATCTTTCATCTGGCGCAACATGCGGCTGGCGGCGGAGCCATGAATGAACAGGCTGTCATCTTTGCGTCCGTAGGAAGTGGGAATCACAAACGGCTGGCCATCGACGGCGAAGCCAACGTGGCACAAGAATCCCTCATCAAGAATGCGGTAAGCGGCTGCGCGGTCATAAACGGCACGATCGGCTTCGCGGACCAGACGGGTACGCGGCGTGGGCGTATAACGCTGAGACATGAGAGGAAGAACTCCGGCAAACGCCAAGGATGGGTGAAATCAAAGTGTAACATCCGGGATTGCCGGGTCCTGAATCATCTGCGCTGGATGACTAAGTCGCCGTTCTCGACCCTGATATCGCCGATGTAGTCCGGGAGTTTGAGCTGATCGCGCTGTTCAGCGAGCTTTTTCTGCAGCGAGGGATTCACCAGCGAAACCGGTACGGCCAGATCGCCTACTTTGAATTCTGTGGGATCGAACGTGGCGTATCCATCTTTCGAGCCGAGGTGACCGGACACTGTGACCCAGACGTCCTTACCCGCGATCTCCGTGAGAAATTGTCCGCGAACAATATCGCCTTCGAAGCTGACCCGTTGATCCTTGATGGCCGGAGCGCCGGCGCCGACGTTTGAATTCGGCGAAAGATCCGCGCCTGTAGACTGGGCAAGGGCGGCCCCTACTTCTTGCGAGGTAAGACGAACTTCTGATTTGGGCTGGGAAATTGTTCCCGGGTCGGAAGATGCGATGATCTGATAGCCTCCGCTGCTTGGTGGAGAAGGCGCGGCTTGTGCTAACTGTTGCATCTTCTCTTCGAACGATTGCGCGTTGGCCGCAACCGCCGCCCGAGTTTGAGGCGGCGCCACTGGTTCCGGCTTTTTCAATACCAGTACCAGGGTTACAACCGAAGCTAAGAGTGAGGCAATCCGGACGATGGTCCAAAGCTTGATTTTCATGCACAGCCTCCAGCGGTCAGCCTGGGAAGGAGAGGCTCGGAATCATGTTAACGGCGATGAGGGCAAGAGATCAGGTTGCGGAAGTCCCAAAGTAAAGATGGAACCTTGGTTACATAGGCTGCCTAAAATGTGAGGCAGTTATTCCAGCTTCTTGATTAACAACTCATTTACCAACTGGGGATTGGCTTGGCCTTTGGAGGCTTTCATTACCTGGCCGACAAAGAAGCCGAGCATGGTTTTCTTGCCGGCGCGGTATTGTTCGAGTTGCCTGGGATTTGCGGCTATCACTTCGTCGACGATTTTTTCCAGAGCGGAAGTGTCGGAGGACTGCTGGGGTCGGCCTTCTTCCTCGTAGATCTCGGGGAAATCTTTGTTGCGGGCGAAGCTGAGATCGTAGAGATCTTTGAGCATCTTGCCGGAAATGGCGCCGCTCTCGACCAAGTCAGCCGAGACCGCGACGCCTTTCATCGAAATTGGAGACTGCTCGATCTCGGCGCCAGTGGCTTTGAGACGGCCCATCAGTTCGCCTTGCACAAGATTTGCGACCCGCTTGGGATTCTTCGCGGCCTTCGCAGCGTCTTCGAACTGGTCGGCGAGCGACTTTGAAGCCGTGAGTACCTGGGCGTCGTATTCGGTGATGCCATATTCCTTTACCAGCCGGGCGCGGCGCGCTTCGGGCAGTTCAGGCAAAGTCCTGGCGATCTCGGTCTTCCACTTTTCGTCGACTACCAGCGGCAAAAGATCGGGCTCGGGAAAATAGCGGTAGTCGTGCGCCTGCTCTTTCGAGCGCATGCTGTAGGTCTTGCCTTCGTGCGAATTGTAGAGGCGAGTTTCCTGCACGATCTTGCCGCCGGATTCGATCACCTCGATCTGCCGGGCGATCTCGTACTCCAGCGCCTCGCGAATGAAGCGAAATGAGTTTACATTTTTGATTTCGGCCTTGGTACCAAACTCTTTCTGGCCGCGGGGACGAACGCTGACGTTGGCGTCGCAGCGCAGCGAACCCTCTTCCATATTGCAATCGCTGACGCCGGTATAGAGGACGATTTCTTTCAGGCGAGTCAGATATTCATAGGCCTCGTCGGGGGTGGAGATGTCAGGTTCGCTGACAATCTCGATCAGCGGGACGCCGGTGCGGTTGAGATCGATGGCGGTTTTTTCGTCGGAGTCCGGAAAGCCCTCGTGCAGGCTCTTGCCGGCGTCTTCTTCGAGATGGACGCGGGTGATACCGATTTTTTTCGTAGTTCCAGGTTCCCGGTTCTCAGCGTTCGGTTTCTGGTTTCCAGCGTCCGGCTTCGAACTCGCTACTTCGATGTATCCATACTCAGCTAACGGCTTGTCGTATTGGGAAATCTGGTATCCCTTGGGCAGGTCGGGATAGAAATAATTCTTGCGTGCGAAGATTGAGGTTTCGTTGATGCGGCAATTCAGGGCCAGCGCGGCCAGCATGCCGAATTCGACGGCTTTGCGATTCAGCACGGGCAACGCGCCGGGCATGCCAAGGCAGACAGGGCAAACGTTCGTGTTGGGCGGCGCGCCGAAACGCGTGGAGCAGGAACAAAAAATCTTCGACGCCGTCAAGAGCTGGACGTGCACTTCAAGGCCGATAACCGGCTCGTAAGCGGTGGCGACGGAGGAAGACATACCGGGTGATTATACGGTTTCGGAGTTGGGCTCCTAGGTTAGTTGCCGGAGTTGCCGGCCGCCACGTTCAGGTCATAAAGATAGGCCCAGGCACCCCGGCCGCTAAATTCGTCCAAGCGGCGGCCCTTGCGGTCGAGTTGTTCGAGAACAACCGCGCGGTCGTTGGTATTTCCTTGGATGAGGACATGAGAGAGGATGATCCAGGTACGGCTTGCCCCAGTGAGTGAATCGATATCCCTGGCATAGCAGCGGCCGTCGATTGCGCAATCGGAGCCGAGCGCCCAGTTCGAGCGAAATCCGCGAATATCGGAGTAGTAGCGCATCTGCGGTTGGGCTTGAAAGTAGACATACCAGCGGTCCGATGCCGCGGAGTGAGCGAGGACATAGTCGATGACGGAACGAATGTCATCGCCACGTTTGGTTCGTATATCACGAACCGAATAGAGGACGGGATGGAGCAATACCAGGCAAGAGATAACAAGGAATGCGAACTTCGGATGCGGCAGCTTGGCGGACACGGCAGCGACTCCCTCAGCAACCAGCAGAAGAACGACAGGAGTGGCGAAAAGCAAGAGCCTGCCCCCTAAAGGATAGCGGTGTAGAAGTGCGGCCAAGAATACGCCGGCAAATGATCCGGAGAGAACCCAGCTGAGGACCTGATTGCGCTTGAACAGCGCCGCGCATCCGACCAGGAAAAAGCCTGCTCCCGGGATGATTGCGAGTCCGCCTGGATCGCGAAACGAAATCAGAAACATATCGAATAGCCGCGACAGAGCGTGAACGTTTGTGAGTGGGCGTGGAGGGAAGTATTGATTCCAAAAATTAAGGAGGGCGGGATCGCTGGTCAAATTGCGCAGTGAGACAAAATATAAGATCGCAAAACTGGCCACCCACGCTGCAAAAACCAAGGCCAGTCGACTGATCTTTAGGTTGTCAGATCGAGCGAAGAATAGAAAGACAAGTCCCGCGCTCGCCAGCAAGAAAGCCGAGGGATGAGAGAACCAAACAGCGACTGCGCCAATCAGGGCAAAAGCCGCCACGTTGCTTGCGCGCAAATCCGAACGGAGAAGTCCGATAAAAGTCCAAAGAAGCAGTAGCGCGACCAGAGCATCGCAGGAATATTGTTTGGCTTCCGATGAGTAGTAAATAAGCGGGGGATTCAGGGCCACCAGCGCAATCGCCAGAGGAACTGCGGCGGGGCTGACATAGAGAGGCGCTACACGGACGGCCAAAAGGACCGTCAACACTCCGCACGCCAGGGGCAGTAGACGGAGAGCGGATTCGCCGGGGCCGAGAATAAATACGACAATTTTCTGAGCCACGAGAAAGCCAACAGGAGCTCCCTGGTGAAAATCAAGCGGCCTGAAAAGGCCCGCAAGCGGGCGCTCGATGATGTTCACGGCAAGAGCAGCTTCGTCAAACCAGAGAGATCGATGAGCAAAATATCCCACCAACCGGAAAACTACGCCTGCCGCGATCGCAGTTAGTATCAGCCAGCGTTTCATGACGAAAGTCAAGGAGAGGGGAATTATCCTACGGAGTGTCAATCGGCCGTCGACTTCATTGTGCAAGTGAGCACATGAACGACCTTCCTTATTCCTTCAGCTGAATCTCGAAGTACATCAACTCGATGCCTTTGGCATCATTCACTCCGGTGATGTCGATGTGGGCTCCGGCGAGAGGGGCAGAGATGTCTTCGACATCGAAGAAGAGGAATCCGGATTGAGTGGTGTGGGGCTCAACTGCTTTGGCGGCAAATTGGGAGGACTCGATTTCGTCGCGCTCTTTCTGGCTGATGGTGCCCTTCACTTTCTTCTGCGGGATAGGAAGGGGGATTTCGTTGGTGTTGGCGCGAGGATTGGTGAGGCGGCGGTAGATATCATCGGAGGACGCTGGGGCAATTTTGGAATGGTGTGCAGTGATGAGCTTTACGTCCATGTTCGCGAGGGAGATGGGCTGGTCGCCGTCGTTGGTGATGACGAAAAAGGTCGGAAGGAATCCGTGCTCGCGGAAGTTGACGGAGAAAGTTTTGGCTTTGTCGGCGGTGTCGTAGGGGTCGGCGGCGATGGCGACTTGTTCATCGGGGTGAAAATCATGCGCGGGATACGTTTTGGCAGGGCGGGCGGCGGGTTTGACGAAGTCTTTGGCGGCGAGGGAAATGGTGGCGGTTGCGATGGCGCATGCGACAACTAAGGCATAGCGAGAGGCAGGCTTCGGGGCAAACAGCATGAAACCGATTATAGAGGCAGAGTCCGCGAGTGACGCGAGGGGATTGTCTTAAAATCTTTGGACCACCTCTCAGCTCCGCTCAGGGCAGGCTCCGGCACGAAAGTGCACGAAAGTTTTAGAATGGCTCGACTTGATCTCTTCTCTCTATAGCTTTCTTTACAGCGTGGCGCTGGCTGCGGGGATGTTGGTGAGCCTGCCTTACTGGCTCTTCCAGATGGCGCGCCACAGAAAGTACCGCAGAGGATTCGCCGAGAGGCTAGGGCGCGTGCCGGCACGGCTCGTTTTGTCGCAGAAAAATGAACCAGTGATCTGGGTGCATGCGGTTTCAGTGGGTGAGGTGCTGGCGATTGCGGGTCTAGTAGAGGAACTTCGGCGGCGTTTGCCGCAGCATCGAATTTTGATTTCTACTACCACCGATACCGGGCAGGCGCTGGCGCGCCAGCGTTTTGGCGAGAGGAATGTGTTTTATTTCCCTATGGATTTTGCGTTTGCGATTCGTCCGTATTTGAGGGCGCTAAGGCCACGGGCGGTGGTGATTGCCGAGACCGAGTTTTGGCCGAACTTTCTGCGACTAGCACACGACAGCGGCGCACAGGTTGCGGTGGTAAATGCGCGTATCTCGGATCGCTCGTGGCCGAACTACCGGCGGTTCCGCTGGTTGGTGCGAAAGGTATTGAGCAATGTGGATTTGTTTCTGGCGCAGACAACTGAGGATGTTTCGCGGCTTCGGGATATTGGCGCGAACGGGGAACGCGTGCGGGTTGCGGGAAATTTGAAGTTTGACATAGCGCCGCCAGCGGCCCCTGCAATTGCAGAGAATTTGCGAGCCTCGATCGCTCAGGCGGGTGCGGGTCCAGTGCTGGTGTGCGGCAGCACCGTGGAGGGAGAGGAAACGCTGCTGCTGAAAGCGTTTGAGAATGTGCTGGTGCAGCATCCGCGGGCGGTAATGATCTTGGCTCCCCGGCATCCCGAGCGATTTTCTGCAGTGGCGGCGCTGCTCGGGCAGATGTCGATTCGATTCTGGCGAAGGTCCGCATGGAGCGGCGAAGCTTTGGCGGGCGGGGTACTGCTGCTGGATACGATTGGCGAGTTGGCGGCGCTGTACGCTTTAGCTGATGTTGCGTTTGTGGGTGGAAGCCTGGTTCCGCGCGGGGGACATAACATCATCGAGGCTGCACAGTGCGGAGTGGCCACGGTGGTGGGCAATCATACGGAAAACTTTCGTGAGATCGTGAGCTTGTTCCAAAGCCGCGACGCGGTACGGATTGTTGGACCGGCGGAGTTGCCTCTAATGCTGATGGAACTGCTGGCCGATGACGCGGAGCGAAAAGCTTTAGGCCAACGCGCTTTCGAAACGCTGCGCTCACAGTCAGGAGCGACGGCGCGGACCGCTGAAGCGTTGCAAGGGCTGTTGGCGCGGCGATGAAAGTGAATCCTCTGGCGGCCATCTACGGCGGCGTGGTGGGGGCGCGCAACGCGCTCTATGACCGCCGGTTGTTTCGCGCACGGGCATTGCAGGGACCGGTGATCAGCGTAGGAAATCTTTCGGCCGGAGGCACGGGAAAAACCCCGTTCGTTATTTTGCTGTGCGAGTTATTGAAGAGCCGGGGAATTAAATTTGACGTGCTCTCGCGCGGGTACGGCCGCAAGACTCGCGGGGTGCGAGTGGTCGAGCCCGGCGGCTTTCCGCGAGATTTCGGCGATGAGCCTCTGCTGATGGCGCGGCGGCTGGAGGTTCCGGTGTTGGTGGGCGAAGATCGATATGAGGCGGGGCGATTTGCCGAATCGCGATT
>DATNMU010000102.1:0-5406 GCA_035602195.1 Candidatus Acidiferrum sp. | reverse complement strand
CATGATGATGGTGGCATGCGGCCAGCCCAGCAGTTCTGCGAGGATCACACCGGTTTGGGCATAGCCGTAATCGTCGGATTGCAGGCCGGTGAAGATCAAATCGAATTTTTCGTCTTTGATGGCGGCGGCAAAAGCTTTCGCAGTATTTAAAGCATCGAGGCCGACAAAAGCATTATCTTCGAGGTGAATGGCGCGGTCGGCTCCCTTGGCGAGGGCTTCGCGCAGCACTTGTTGCGAACGCGCTGGGCCCGATGTAATCACTACCACTTCTCCGCTGTGCTTTTCCCGTTGGCGTAGGGCTTCTTCCAGGGCGAAGGCGTCGGGTTCGTTCACTTCATAGGAGACGTCCTCGCGTATCCACGCCGCGGTGTCGTTAAGTTTGAGCGGTGCATCTTTCTGCGGCACCTGCTTCATGCAAACCAGGATTTTCACAAACACTCCTTAGTCGCTGTGGCTTCCGGGGCGGCGGCAAAACCTGTCAGTATAAATCAGCTACTGGCGATTAGTACTTGTCATGGCCTATAAACTCCATTAACCACTAAGGACACGAAGTTGCACGAAGGAACCTAAAGAATTGATACCTTCGTTATAACCGCGGTTCCGTTGTGGTCAATAAGCCGTTCAGTCGGTGAAAACGACAGACTGCACTCCAGAGATCTCAAACCGTTTGCGGCAGCGCATGTTCTTGCAGGCCATCAAGTCATCTTTGCGGAGCATGTAGGAGCGGGCTTTGGCGAAGCGGGCACGGTCGCGTTCGTCCGCTCGTCCGCCAAGCTGACGCTTCTTGGTTCGCACCACCCAGGTGACTTCGTATTCGGCAGGCTGGTGGCAATGTGGACAATTCAGGGTTGCTGGTTTCTTCTCGGTGCGTTCGTCAAAAAAATCGCGCTCTTCCATGAGTGATCGTTAATCGTCTTTGTCGTCGTCGGCCGGCAGGTGCCTTCACCAACCCCGACAAAACCACGAAGAATGATTATTACAGTTTTGCCCCTGACAAAGCTATGGCAAGATGAAAGCAGTGCAGAAAAAAATGGCGCGCAAGAAAAAACTGAAGCGGTTCGGCGCAGTGCAGGCGGTGAAGGAATTGGCACGAGAACGCGTGGGCGCACCCCCGGCGGCGAAGATGATTCCTCATAAAAAGAAGAATCCGGCAAAGCACAAACCCACCCTCGGTAGGCTGCTGGACGAAGGTGAGTGATGGGCGCGGAGCTTTGGACTGCTTATCCGCCCTTGCTCAATTGAACGTTGCCGTCACCGTGGTGTCGCTTTGCATGAGGAGAACACAGGTGGAGGTCCCGGTGCAGGCCCCAGACCAACCACCGAATACCGAGGGAGCAATCGGGGTAGCAGTCAGGGTAACGGTCGTACCGGCCGGAAAACTGTCAACGCAGCTGACCGCTGTGGTTGCGCAACTGAAACCTGAAGTAGAGCTGGATACGGTTCCGGTTCCGTTGCCAAGGAAGTTGACGGTCAAAATCGGCTCCCCGGCGCCGCCGCCGCTGCCGGTGCTTGTGAAACATACGACATCGGCGGTCATAGAGCCGGTCACGATAGCCCCGGAGGCGGAAACTCCGGACCCATCGGCATTCGTGTTCAGGGTGGCCGAAATCAAGGTGCCTCCGCAGGAACCACCAGTGGCGGTCGCCAGGCCGGTAGAACTAACCGTCACCATCTGCGTGTCATTCGAGGTCCAAGTCACCTGGTTCGTAATATCCTTCGTGACCGGAGGATGAACGTAGGTGCCCAGCGCTCTTAGCTGCACCTGCAACCCGGCGTCGGCAGGCACGGGGATATTCGAAGCCCCGAAAGTTTCCGTTCCAGGTTGAACGTTGATCGATACCAATTCCTGGGGGTCGCCACAGCTGGAAACGCTGAGCAGTGAAACTGCAACAAGAACAAGGATGGAGAGGCTAATCCACTTCCGGCTCATCAACGACTCCTGGAATCAAGCGGCCCGACTATATTCACAAACATTTTGGGAATGGGCCAATTTAGTCAAAAGCAGCCCAAAAAGCAATCACTAACAGCGAGTTTGCAGACCTTGCAGTTAACCTTTCACAGCTTCCGCCACCGCACTTGCGAACTTGCGGATATCATCTTCCGTGGTGTCAAAGGAACACATCCAGCGCACAATCGATTCTTCCTCCATCCAGGTATAGAAAAAGTAATTCTGCTTGATCTTTTCAATCGAGTGCCGGGGAATCTGGGCGAAAACGCCATTCGCCTCCACTTTCCACATAATTTTAACCCCCGGGATTAAGCTGATCTCTTTCTCAAGAAGGCGAGCCATGCGGTTCGCGTGTTCCGCGCTGCGGCGCCAGAGGTCGTTGGTCAGCAAAGCCTCAAATTGCGCCGCGATGAAACGCATCTTCGATGCCAGCTGCATGTTCTGCTTACGCAAGTACAGGAAGTCATGGCCGAGTTCCGCCCGGAAAAATACCACGGCCTCGCCGCCCATGATTCCATTCTTGGTGCCGCCGAACGAAAGCACGTCCACACCTAAATCGCGGGTGGCCTGGCGCAAGCTTTGGCCGAGCGATGCGGCGGCATTGGCGATGCGCGCGCCGTCAACGTGCAGGAACATATCGCGCTCATGGGCGAACCGGGCGAGAGCCTGGATTTCTGAAGGTTGGTACACCGTTCCCATTTCCGTGGATTGCGTAATCGAAATCACCCGGGGCTGTGAGTGATGTTCATCGCCGATGCCGTGATAGGCGTGGCTTACCGACTCCACCGTAATCTTGCCGTCCGTTTGCGGGAGAGGGATGAGCTTGCAACCCGTGTGTTTCTCCGGGGCGCCGCATTCGTCGGTGTAAATGTGTGCGTAGGCGCTGCATAGGACCGAGTGGAAAGAACGCGCCAGCGATTGCAGGCTCAGAACATTCGCTCCGGTTCCGTTAAAAGTAAAAAAAACTGCGATGTCTGTCCCGAAATGTTCTTCGAACTTTTTGATAGCCGACCGTGTAAAAGGATCATCGCCATAGGCGACAACATGGCCCTGATTGGCGCGCGCAATCGCATCGATAACTTCGGGATGAACGCCCGCGTTATTGTCGCTGGCGAAGTTGCGGGTAGGCTGAGCGGAAATCTTCTCCATAGCGAACAATGTAGCAGAGTGAATGCTGTGATGAACGGCGTGAGATCAGAGATTCATGCTAGCGCAAAGAGCCCTCCAGAAAAGGCTTACCTGCGGGATCTCTTTCGGTTCTTACTCAGTTTGATCCTCGACTTCTTCTTGCCGGCGGCCTTTCTACGCATCTTGGCCATCCATTCGCGCGAGTACATAGTGCCTCGGCATCTTGGCGAGCCACAGTGGCACGGCGCAGGATCGTCATCGTCGTAAAGGTTGTAATCCCACAACAATTCTTCTCCTGCAGCGATGTCGCGCACGGCGAAAATCCAGGCGCGGTTCTTGATCTCATCGATCTCGCAGTTGGGATCGCAGGAATGGTTTAAGTAAGCTCCCAGGCCTTCACCGTCGATAACCGTTTTCCCATCTTCCAAACCGTAAAGATACGTGCGAGGCGCGCTATCGTAGAGCCGGTCGGCTTCTTCGGGAGTGATGCGCGGGCCGTCATATTCGACAATTCGGGTGCCTTTGCGAACGGGCGTGGTGGTGAAGACTCCAGCTGCATGAATGCGCGAAGGACGGACGACAAGAGCCATAACACTAATTTCGCATGCTTCGGAGGTTTGAAGGAAGGGAGAGAGGTTTTTTCCAGACGTCAATCCTTAGTCCCGGGAAGATGTGTACTCGGCAATGAGAGCGTCCAGCTTTGCCAAAAGCGCGCCATTGCCTTGTCGTGGATACTCGGCCAGTTTTTCTTGATACAGCGGTAGGTTGTAGAGAAACGATTCAATGCGCTCTTTATTCAAATCTTCCCAATACGCGCCATACCCAGTTTTCTGCAGCCAGTAAGCATTGAAAATCTGTTCGAACTGGTGCTCGACGGGCACGCCGAGATAGGGCTTTCCCAAGTGCAATGCCTCAGTGACCAGCGAAAATCCGGAGTTGGCGATGATAGCTTTTGCTGCGGTGAGGTCCCGTAGAAATCCCCCGAGCGAAGGTTTCTTGTAAATGATATTTCCCACTTCACCCTCGCGGCCGAAGCCATAACCGACGAAGCGCTGGCGTGTCGTGCTCAGCATCTTGCCAAGCGCCGGTGAAGGCGACGTCACGTAGACAAGAACGTGTTCTCCCTGCGTGGGAGCCGCGTCGAGAATCTCGTGCCGCAATAGCGGCGGAAAAAGAAACGTGTTTCGCTTCTTCACGGGGGCTGCGAAAAAAGAAATCACCAGATAAGCGTCGGCATGGGGAGTCATCAGTCGCGTAACCAACTTAGTTGCGGCTGCATCGCGCCGGTACTGCCGGGGATAGGAGACGACTGCGTTGGTCAGGCAATGTTGATTATCGATCGAAATAACCGGCAGGCCCATGCCGTGACCGATATGGCAAGTCAGCGGCTCGAAGTCTGTAATCACCAGGTCGATCTTCCAACTCGTGATCAGCCCCTTGAGGCGGTTCACGCTCTTGGCCGCCTGAGGCATCGTTATCAGATTTCTGGCGATGGTGCGCTTGTAGCGCACACGATTATTTACATATGCGATGCGGAAGCCGAAGATTTCTGTGACGTCAAAATCGCCGCTGAGATTGCGCAGCCCGCGATCAAATGAGGCGACGTGCACGGTGTGCCCCTGCTGTTGCAGATGGGTGAGAACTTCTTTCGCGCGCGTGGAATGCCCGGCGCCTTCCCCGTTCACGCCGTAGAGAATATTGGCCATACGTCGAAGCAGTATACGGAAGAATTGAATGGAAGGTTGATCCTAAGAAGCCACGGCCGCCGCAGCGCCGCCTGTTGCGGAAAGCCTGCCACCAGTCACGCCAGGTACGATCTGAATCTGCACCAGGCGCGGCGGCGAAACTTTATCTTTCTTCTTCGCCAGCAGATTCACCGACGGGATGCCGGTGCGGGCAAATGATTTCTCACAGTCTTGCGTGGAGGGTCCGCGCATGTTTCCTTCCATGAACGCAAGCCCCGGGCATCGGCTACAGGTCACGCCATGGGCACATTGCGAACAACCAGAGAGATCGCGCAGGCGAATGGAACGCACTTCTTTCAGTTGCGCCGAGTTACGCCAGATGTCGATGAAGCGCTGTTGCCGCACATTGCCGCAAGACAAAGGAAATTGCACGCAAGGATAGAATTCTCCGTATGGAGAAACGTAGCAGCCCGTGTGGCCTGCGCTGCAAGGTAGGGAGTCCATGCTATCTTCGTCGGGAGCTGTCGGCAGCGCACAGAACTCCTCGACGTTCCCTACGACATCTTTGTCGCGAAAAACGCTACGCAGAGTAGACTCGCCGGCATTCAAGGCCAGGGTCGCGCGATCACCATCCATCATCGGCGT
>DATNMU010000101.1:0-3624 GCA_035602195.1 Candidatus Acidiferrum sp. | reverse complement strand
GATTACGAGCGAGCCTGGGTTGGTGGAGCAAAAGCAACAGCTTCAACGAGAGCGAAATGGCGCTCTTCTACGAGTGCATGCTGAAGTGTGCTCAAAAAGATGCTTGACACCGCCGACATTGTCAGAGAGGCGATGTTACGCCATCATGCGAATGAAACTCTTGACTTACATCATTCCCGAGAAATAATGCAGCGTCAGGATGGTCTATCAGCGCTTGGCTTTGAAGCAAAGCGATACGGGGGCACGATGCCTGCACGCGTACCCCAAGCGAATAAGCAAACACCAACGAGCACCGCTACGATACTCCCGATCGTAGGTGGTGTGGGCACCACTTGATGTGTAGCTCCGAGCGGGCTTGGAGCCGGAAAATGGTGTTGAAAGCCGCTTAAGGCCGTCCACAATCCCAACAAAATTCTTCCCCAACCATATCTGGGGATCGCTTCTTTGTTCTCGGGGTAGAAAAACTCCAGAACCGGGCGGGTATTCAGATAGTACAAAAGCGCTGCGCCAAGAACAGCTTCCGTCGCCAGCATTATGTGCGCTGGTACGGTGAGAAGCACAGGAGATGTTCTATTCCACTTGAGAAGATTGAAGATGCTGGCACCTGACGTCAGCAGCACACCGATTCTGGCCCAGTTTCTGCCCTGCCAGTAGAACCAAATCACAAAGTACCCGATACAAATGAAGATAGTGAAAATCACGAACCTCTTCAAAGAGTGGGGCCTCGAGTAGTCAATAGTGGCCCAGCCCATTGCGTCGCAAAGGGCCGTCAGGATAGCTGTCAAAGTCAGTCCCTCAGGACGGTTCATGGCATGGTATTGTCCGGCATCAGCGGCCGCCAACGCAAGCCGTCAAGTGAAGGGGATGGATGGTAGTGGGCGGTTTACAACTTCTGCCGAGTTCATCAAACACTGAGAGTCACGCCCGCGATGGAAGCTGGGCTTACGGATCAAGCTTGGAGTTTAGAGGAATTGGTGGGATTATTGGAGGCGAAAGAGGCTGCGGCATGATCGGTATGCGCGAGTTGATGATAGGCGGCATCGCTGGTCTTGTATTCGCTTTAGTTTTCCTCGTAGCGGGGAAGAATCTGGCTTTCCGGTAAGAGTGCCGAACAAAAAGAAAAGGCACTCAAGGAAATGCACGATCGAATGGACAAAGCCATGGAAGGCACAAACGATCCAAACGAACCAGCCCGTTGGGTGCCATAGATTCAAAACCGACCACTACCGGATGGATTGTTGGCGTTAACAGATTTATCGCCAAGTTATGACTTGATCGAGTCGAGATTCGCGCGTCAGTCCTTGGGTGCATCGGTTCCATCTGACCACTTGGACACCGAAATGATGAATTCGGTAATTGGTTGCGGAGAGTATTGATGCACGTACACGGGGGAACCGTGGAGCCCTGCGCCCCAAAACGTGTCCTCTGTTTTGGGAAACCAAAACATCAGATGGGGGTCCGCATTTCCGTACTTGCGCCCAAAGTACTGCCGCTTCGACATCATGTAGCACATGGCACCGGGCTCCGGCAGTGGCAGTTCTTTCTTGTCGAATGCGGCTTTGATACCGTCGAAGATCTGGGTTTTGGATAGTCCAGCAAATGTCAGCTTTGTTGTCTTGAGAGTGAGCGGCAGGTGGGATCGCACGGCGGGCGGATTGAGGCAAAGCGGGAGCCGCTGATCGGGGTTCAAAAACTCGGTGTCGTCGAAGGGAGCCATCCACGATCGTTCGACGATACACACGAAACCGTTCTTACCCTTCTCCACGGTTTCGTAGCCGTGCCGTCCGAGGACCATGACCTCAGCATCTCGTGAGATGGATTCGGGAGCAGCGCTGCGTGCTAATGCTATCTCGGCATTCGGATCTGCCATCAGGTATTGATCAAGCGGCGCCATACTCGTATGCGTTTTGGCGTCCTCCGCTTGCGCTTGCCACGCCATGCTCATCACGACAACTGATGCCAAGAATGTTGATGCGATTCTCTTGACTTTTTCTCGGTTCATTAACTTCCTCCATCAAGTGTTGATCTTTCGAGGATGCACTCGAACTTCCTATAACGACATCCAATTACTGTCAACGGCGCAAGCCAAAACCCTCGCTCCGTGAACCTCGTCCTTAGTTTTCCGAAACAAATCTAGAATGCCCATTCTTTCCAGCCCTGATCTTCGCGCTCGTCAGTATAACTGTCGAAACCAGGACCATAGCGCTCATTGATCTTCCTCCGACTTCAGCAACTGGAAGAACCACGACTCCTATCAGGAAGCCTTCCAGCGGCTGATCAGCGATTTGAAAGCGTCCGACTCCAAACTGAAATAAGAAGTTCCCGCAAGCAGGCTGTGATATCTAACCTTGTGAACAGCCCGTCACTTGCGCGATCATGATCGAGGGCGTGACGGTTGGCACAAGCCGATTCGCCGCGCTCTGAAGTTCTTTGTTGTCTAGATCTTAGTATCTAACTTCTTTGACATCCGGATCTTGCGGGGAATTTCACGCTAACATAATGATTCCAAAGCTTAGTGAAAGGGGGGAGGGGGGAGGGGGGAGGGGAGGGGCCCCCCGATGTTCAGCGAAGGTGCAGGCGGATCGAACGCTAGCCCCAACGACGCCGCAGCGACCCCAAACTTTATTTTCGAGTCCGGAATCCACAGCGTGAAAACCGTAAACCTCAAATCGGACATGCCTGCCGTCTCCGACGCCTTGCAGAGGCTGGATCGCGAACTGAGACTCGCCCGGCAGGAGAAGACAAAGCTGCTGAAGCTGATCCACGGCTATGGCTCAACGAGCGAGGGCGGCGATATTCGTATTGCCGTGCAGAAGCGTCTCGTCGAGATGATGCAGAGCGGTCAGATTCGTGGCTGTATATTCGGCGAGAATTGGTCGAAGTCCGACGAGGTGGTCTGGAGCCTTCTTCAATCGCATAGCGAACTGAAGGCAGATTCCGACCTGGGCCGGCGCAATCGGGGAATTACGATCGTCGTGCTCTAGCTTAGTTGGTCTACAGGCAGCTTCCGC
Organism: Candidatus Acidiferrum sp.; assembly: GCA_035602195.1. Classification (GTDB taxonomy): domain Bacteria; phylum Acidobacteriota; class Terriglobia; order Terriglobales; family Acidobacteriaceae; genus Sulfotelmatobacter. The sequence continues at coordinate 613 of DATNMU010000101.1, read as the reverse complement.
GTTAAGACTCCAGCGGCTCCGGTGGAGGAATCGGAATCTCTGGTGTGGGAATTGCTTCGCTCACGGCCGCTGGAGTGATCGGCACGGGAGTGATGGGCTCTACGGCGATGGCCTCCACCATGTTTCCCAGATAGTAAGAGACCGCAATGCCCCGCTGCCAGAAGCGCGGAATCAGCAGAAATAAAAGTGTCAGCTGGCTGACCAGGACCGCGCCCAGCACACTTGCGGGAGGGACAAGCTTTATCCAAAGCGATATTCCGGCCACCAAAATGATCACTGCCACGATTGTGGTGATCACGTAACTTCCGAGCAGCCGCCCCAGATTTCTCCAGGTATGCCGGAAGCCCGCAGCAATTGATTTGCGTACGGCGCGCTGATCGCTGAGCACGACATCGCCCTGCGCGAGATCAAACCAGATGCGCAGCATTGTCATGACTAGAAAAATCACGAGCAGTCCTGCGAACCGTGCCTCGGGCAACAGTAATTCATTCGTGCTTTCAGCGGCTTTTTTCGCCAATACGCCCCGCAACCCAAACAACGCACCCGCCACCGCGCCCATTATGATGCCTGCAACGATTAACAAACGGATAAACCGCCACAAATTCCGCCCGCA
>DATNMU010000100.1:0-2117 GCA_035602195.1 Candidatus Acidiferrum sp. | reverse complement strand
CATATAGACGAGCGGTTCTTCCTGATCCAGTCCCTTAATAGTGCGGTCGCCTGCAACCGGGCTGCCTTGCACGAAACGGAGTTGGCTGAGGCGCATGCCGGCGCGGATGGCGACGGTGAATGTGCGCGACACTACTTCGGCATAGAGCTTGCCCTTGTATCCGGGCGGCACGCGGTCGAATTCCGTGCCGTAGTCGGTGATAAGACGGGTGAAAATATCGAGTCGGCCGGTGGTGCTTTTCGGATTCGCTTTTCCGGATATATTTTCTGGAAGGTTTAGCTCCTCGACCAGAGGAATAATGTAAACGCAATCTTTTTCGAAAACTGGCGCGCCGGTTAGATCGACACGCGTCATGCGGAGTTCTTTAATCTTGGCTTCGACCGTGCTGTTCGGACCGGGCAGAAAGCTGGCACGCACGCGATGAGCCATGTCGCCCAGCCGCAGGTCGAGACTTGCGGGCTGGATGTGGTCGGGATTGATCGCCGGGGATGCGCTGATATTTCCGCGGGCGATTAGGTTGCTGATTTCCTGCGAAGGCAGGATTCCCGTGGTCCGCGCTTGCGCATCTTCGGCCGGCAACTCAGGCCCGTTTTCAAAAGCAATCTGGCTTTGATTAGATGTGGACATTGTAAGAACACCTATTGTAACGCTTCGCGGAAATCAGGGACCACCAAGAATTGTCATCCTGAGCGGAGCCGATGGTTCGCGACAGCGAGCCGTCGGCGGAGTCGAAGGAGTTCTTATACGCTGGCGCGAAAATCAATTCAGCAGGGAATTCTCACGGCGGGGTCGAGTTCAGCGACAGAAACTCCCTGACGAAATTCTGGCCACGTTAAGGTGAAAGGGATCCTTCGACTGCGTTGCTGTCCGCCATCGCGCACGGCAACTCCGCTCAGGATGACAACGTTTAATGCTGTCGCTGTGCTAAAGCTTACTGATGCGCCGCCGGACTTTCATCGGTGCCAGACGTCAGCGGCGCGATGGGCTGCGCAGTTACATCTTCTCCGAGCGAGGGCAGCGGAGACTCCAGGGCAATTTGCAGAACCTGATCCATCGTATCCACGAAGTGCATCTTCATGGCGCTGCGCAGATTTTCGGGAACCTCGGCCAGATCTTTTTCATTGTCCCGCGGCAGGATCACTTCAAAAAGTCCGGCACGATGCGCCGCCAGCAGTTTTTCTTTCAGGCCTCCGATAGGGAGGACTTTACCGCGCAGTGTGATCTCGCCCGTCATGGCCAGATCGCGGCGAACGGGAATCTTGCTCAGCGCGCTGGCGATGGCTGTGGCAATCGTGATGCCGGCAGAAGGCCCGTCTTTGGGGATGGCGCCTTCGGGAACGTGCACGTGGAGATCGAGGGTGCGGTAGAAATCGCGCGTCAAGCCGAGACGATGCGCCCGCGAACGAACGTAAGAGAGTGCGGCCTGCGCCGACTCCTGCATCACGTCGCCGAGTTTGCCGGTCAGGGTCAGTTTGCCTTTGCCATCGACGACAGTGGCTTCGGTGCTGAGAATAGAGCCTCCGACTTCGGTCCAGGCCAGGCCTGTGACCAATCCCACTTCGCTCTTTTCGTGCGCGAGCGTGTCGCGGAACTTGATTACGCCGAGGAAGTCGGTGACATTCTGTCCGGTTACCGCGATGGTATAGTTCTCGCCTTCTTTGACCACCTTGCGCGCAACTTTGCGACAGACGTTGCCGATTTCACGCTCCAGATTCCGTACTCCGGCTTCGCGGGTATAGGCGCGAATGAGAGTGGTGATGGCGTCATCGGAGAACGTTACATTCTTTTCCGACAGACCAGCCTGCAGCATCTGCTTCTTCACCAGGAACTGTTTGGCGATCTCGACTTTTTCCTGTTCGGTGTAGCCATGCAGCCGAAGCACTTCCATACGGTCCTGTAGAGCGGGAGGGATAGTGTGCATCACGTTGGCGGTGGCCACGAAGAAGACTTGAGAAAGATCGTATTCGACGTCGAGGTAGTGGTCGACGAACATGAAATTCTGCTCGGGATCGAGCACTTCAAGCAGCGCGGCGGATGGGTCGCCGCGGAAGTCCATCGACATTTTGTCGACTTCGTCGAGCATGAAGACCGGGTTCTTGGTGCCGGCCTTCTTCATC
>DATNMU010000099.1:0-2343 GCA_035602195.1 Candidatus Acidiferrum sp. | reverse complement strand
GACAAGTCGTTGGCGTATATGCGCTGGAGATGGTTGAAAAGCTGGCCGAGGCGCTCAGCATGTTAGGACTGCATCGCGCGCTGGTGGTGCACGGACTGGATGGACTCGATGAAATTACGATCACAGGCCCAACGCGCGTGGCCGAGGCGCGCGACGGAACTGTGCGCAGTTATGAAGTCGATCCCGAGGAATTTGGCATGAAGCGTGCCACGCTTGCTGACATATCTGGCGGCGACGCAGCGGAGAATGCAACCATCATTCGCGAAGTTCTAAGCGGAAAGAAATCTGCGCGGCGCGATGTGGTGGTGCTGAACTCGGCGGCCGCGCTGGTGGCTGCTGGACGCGCCGATCATTTGGCAGACGCAATTCCGTTGGCGGTGAAGTCCATTGATTCGGCAGCCGCGGCGGGAAAGTTGGCGGCACTGGTGACTTTCACCAGAAAGGCATAGTCACGATGTCTTGTGTTTTGAGAGCAAGCGGAGCTAACTTCGACGTAGACTTCTTCTTGCGGGATTCTCCGCTCGAAGCCCTGACTGTGTTTCATCGCGGCGAAGTGCAATTCCCCAATTCGAAGACCAACCAACGCAAATGTGAACACTCTGGAATGCACGTTAGCGTTAGTACGCGCGAGTTTTCAGACCTAGCAGGTCAGATAGAAGACGCGGTGGGATTTCTAACGGACAATGAACGCGAACTCAGACGCCTCGGCGAATTTGCTAGCGTGGGACAGATGTACTTGGATTTTCCAATCGAGGCGCGCGACGTCGTGTTCCAGTCCGATGCGTTTCCTCCTCATCTCCTCTCGCTTCTCGGCGCCCTGCGCATCGGACTAGTGGTCTCGCGATACCCCTCGCAGTCCTCTGACCGATGAGGGTCCGATTAGTAGTGCATAGGTCCCTCGCTTCGCTCAAGATCACAAGCGCATCGATAGTGCGAAGATTGAGTCGACTACTTCGCCTCCTCACTAGCCTCAATCTTGAACACATTGTTCGTGGTGTTGCTCTCTGGGACGCTGCCGTCGTTGACTACGATTTCCTCCGGCGGCTTCGTAACCTCGATGCGAATCACGCCATTGCTCTTGCTGCGCACAACCAACCGTTTGGTCACCTCGCCGCCCGCATATTTCACAGTGACCGGAACTTCCGCTCCCGCTGCGCCTGGATTCTCCACCGTGACAGTCACCATGAATCCCTCAGGCAACAGCTTTCGCGTAAAAGCGGAGGCCACTTTAAAATCGGGCAGGCCGTGATCGCGGTAAACCCAGTCGTCGAAAAACCATTCCAAATCTTTTTGCGTTTGTGCCTGAATCAAGCGCAGCAAGTAAGAGGGTTCTTTATCATCCTCTGCATGGTATGACGCCAACGCTTTCTTCAGCGCCTGGTCCCCCAACATATCGCGCAGCATCCACCAGACGAACATCGCTTTGCTGCGGTAGAGTTCCTCGTCATACGTGTTGATTAAAGACTGGGTGGTTGCATCGTCTGGCGTGGGAGCGCTCGCCAGTTTCTCTTTGTTTTTGTTTTTGCCATCGATCGCGGAACGGTGCACTGCAAGATAGTCGAGCGCGGCTTGACGCCCGCTCTGATGTTCCAGGTAGAGCGCCTGCGCGAAGTGGGCGAGGCCTTCATTGATCCAGGGCCGCGGCGACGAAAAAGCTGCATGGGTTAACTGGTGAGCGGCCGCAAGCCCGGCAACCTTTGGATCCATGCCGGCCAGCGGCGTTATCAACAACGGGCCGGTTTCGAACGGAGGAGAATCTTCATTGCCAAGGTCGGCGGTTTGCGCCTTGGTGCGCGGCGCCCCGAACCAGTCGTTGATCAAAGAAGCGGCTTTCTCCGCCGCATCGGCGTAGGTCGTTGCCGAGGCGTCGTGGCCTCGCAGGAAATGAATACCGATCGCCTCCCGGTCCAGAACTTCGTAATTGGCAATCATAAACGTTGGCACCACCGACCCTAGAGAGCGATAACTGCAATCAGCAACGAACAGATGCTGTGACTCATTGGACATGGGGCAGCTCGTAGCGTTGACCAGAAGCTCGGGAGCGTCGCCTTCGTCGGCGGTGACCGCAATTTGCAGATGCATGGTCGAGCCGAACTCTCGCTCTTTCCAGCGGCCCAGTCTCTCGGCCACGCTGTTGCCCTCGGCAAAGCTCGTCGCCTCGGTCGCAATGGGATACCAGGTTACGTAGCCGACCCCTCGCACCGCCGTGAACTTCGTGCTGATCTGGTCCCAGTCCGTAGCCTGGGCCGCGGACTCGGGGGCGTTGATGCGGGTGAGGCGCGTGGCATCGAGCACGATGACGCCTTCGTAAACGATCTCGAGTTCGACCGTTTCTTTGGGTGC
>DATNMU010000098.1:0-3142 GCA_035602195.1 Candidatus Acidiferrum sp. | reverse complement strand
ATCATCCGCCTGATCCAGAAATGGCTAAAGGCGGGCGTCCTGGAAGACGGGGTCGTCATGGTTAGTGACAGGGGGACGGGGCAAGGCTCGGTGATCTCACCGCTGCTTGCCAATATCTACCTCCACTACGCCTTCGACCTCTGGGTCGAGCGCTGGCGACAGCGCGAGGCCACGGGCGACATGATTATCGTGCGTTACGCCGATGACTCTATCATTGGATTTGAGCACGAGAGCGACGCCGGGCGCTTCCTGGACGAGATGCGCAAGCGGTTAGGGGAGTTTGCGCTGTCGCTGCATCCTGAGAAGACCCGGCTGATCGAGTTCGGACGCTTTGCGGCGGAACGCCGTAAGCGGCGCGGGCTCGGCAAACCGGAGACCTTCAGCTTCCTAGGCTTCACCTTCATTTGCGGCAAGACCCGCTCGGGCAAATTCCAGATCAAGCGGAAGACTCGAAGGGATCGCATGCGGGCGAAGCTGCGGGAGATCAAGCAGGCGCTGCGACGGTGCATGCACCGGCCGATCCCCGAACAGGGAAAGTGGCTGGGGCAGGTCGTCCGTGGCTACTTCAACTACCACGCAGTACCGACTAACGGACAAGCACTGAATGTGTTCCGGCACCATGTCACCGACCTCTGGCGGCGCACGCTGCGGCGGCGTAGCCAGAAAGATGGATTCACATGGGCACGGATGACGCAGCTGGTGAACGACTGGCTCCCAAAACCGATCATCCTTCATCCCTGGCCGAGCGATCGATTCGCCGTCACACACCCAAGGTGGGAGCCGTATGCGGGGTGCGATAGGAAAGCTGGAATGAGCTTGCCAGTGAAAGTCTGGTCCGTCCAAAGCCGAGCAGGCAGGACGGGAGCGAGTCTTGCGGGCGCCGCGGTAACGCGGGGTCCGAAGCGTAGACAGCGGTTGGACGGGGTGTGGAATTGACTCCCGAAATCGGCATGTTGCGGAAGCAGAGCTGGCGCCCGCACCAGCGAAAGCAGCACATCGGGTCTCGCTATGCGAGAGACCCGATGCTCCGCCGGGGGCTTGGACCACGTCACGGCCAAAAGGCGCAATCCGGAACCTATGAGGCCCATCAGCGTCCATCGGGTGGTCTCCGATGGGGGCGACGAATGAGGGACAACCACAGTTCGCCGCATCGCGGATGGGAGTCGGACCGCTCCATATTATCGATGAAGTCACCGAAGGAAACGAGGTGATGGAGAAAAGGGAGCGGCAGGAAGGGATCACGTCGGGGCAGGCGAAGGGCCAGACACAGCGCTGGCAACCCTTGCAGCCAAACCTCGAGCGTGTGAATGAGGCGGCCAGACGTTCTGGCCAGACACGGTTCACGGCACTGCTGCATCACGTCGACGTTGCTGCGCTCGAGAGGGCATTTCGGCGGCAGAGACGCGCGGCCAGTCCAGGGATCGATCGGGTGAAGGTGGAGGACTACGAACGGAATCTGGAGGTCAATCTCCAGCGTCTGCACGCCAGAATCCACAGCGGGCAGTACTGGCCCAAGCCAGTGCGCCGCACCTACATCCCGAAAGCTGACGGCAGTCTCCGTCCGCTCGGCATTCCGACACTGGAAGACAAGATCGTCCAGGGCGCGGTGGCCGAAGTGCTGAATGCCGTCTACGAGGCCGACTTTCTGGGGTTCAGCCACGGCTTCCGGCCGGAGCGAAGCCCGCATTCGGCCTTGGCTGCCCTGGACAAGGCCCTGATGACGCAGCGTGTGAACTTTGTGCTCGATGTCGACATCCGCACCTTCTTCGATTCCGTTGACCACGGATGGTTGATGCGGATGCTGGCGCACAGGATTGCCGACCCCCGGGTGCTCCGCTTGATTAAGCGGTGGCTCGAGGCCGGCGTCCTTGAGAGCGGCCAATGGAGACCGGTGGAGTCGGGCACGCCGCAGGGGTCGGGGGTCAGCCCCATCCTTGCGAACGTCTTTCTTCACTACGTCGTCGATCTCTGGGTCCACCAGTGGAGAAGACGACGGGCGGCCGGGACGGTGATCGTCTGTAGGTACGCAGATGATATGGTGTTCGGCTGTCAGTTCGAGGCAGATGGGAAGCAGCTCCTTGTGGATCTCAAAGACAGGCTATTGCAGTTCGGCCTGTCGCTCCATGAGGGCAAGACCCGGTTGATCGAGTTCGGGCGGTTCGCCGCCCACGCGCGAACCGCCGCTGGGCAGCGACGCCCGGAGACCTTCGACTTCCTGGGCTTCACGCACTACTGCGCCAAAACCAGGAAGAACAAGTTCATGGTCAAGAGGAAGACGCAAGCCAAGCGCCTTGCTCGAAAGCTGAAGGCAATCCGAGAAGAGATGAAGCACCGCATGCATGCTCCGCTACGGGAACAGCATCGGTGGCTACGTCAAGTGCTGAACGGTCACTATCAGTACTTCGGAGTGATCTTCAATTATCGATCACTGCGCGTGTTCAAGGCATGCGTCGTCAAGGACTGGCGTAAGGTGCTCGGCAAACGTAGCCAAAAAGGCTGCATGAACTGGGCGAACTACCGCCAACTCCTGGTCGTCTTCCCTCTACCGGAACCGGTGATCCACCAGGCATGGCGGCAATGATCGACCCGCCTCAGGGTCCTTTCTGAAGAGCCCACTGCGGTAACACCGCACGGTGGGTTCTGTGGGGGCGAAAGCCAGCAATGGCTGAGCTACCCGACAAATCTGCCTGTCCGGTTCGATGAGCGGGATGTGGAAACGGAGCTATGGTGAAACCACTAAGGCACCGCCAGACGAAAGGGGCGGCAACAGATATGTTCTACCTAACGCCACCGCGCCACATCTCGACTCTACCCAGGCTGTGTAAAAACTCCGGCGTCGGACTTGCGCGCAGAAAGTTTGTTTCGATTACGTTGGAATAAGAAAAGAACAGCTCTGGCAGCCACCGTCGAAAGAAGAAAGAAGAGAAAACGATTCTGCGCAATCTCTGCTCGTGCACGTTTTCACACACCCTGGGTCATTCGCGTCGGTTCCGCGATGCACGCAAGGAGTCCGGTTCACCCCCAATAACGGACATGCGGCGGGCACCGTTTGAAGCACCAGGGGCGTCACCAAGCTGGCGGCCTCGTTCATCGTGCCGAAAGAAATGCGATGGCTAGCACGACAAGCCACCCGGTGATGACC
>DATNMU010000097.1:0-2731 GCA_035602195.1 Candidatus Acidiferrum sp. | reverse complement strand
GCCTCGTTGTTCATTTAGCTCCTGGAGTGCTGCGAACTGCCGCTGCCGGCCCGCCGATACCGAAGAGGGATTCGCTGAGGAAAGGGTAGTCCGGGACTGCCTTTGGGGACGTTTTACCGGCCGCCGGGTCGCCGGGGTCATTTTTACGGAGACTCCCGAGGGTTTGTAACTGGGTTTCGGGTGTTTGGGTTGCGCGCGAGACCGGGTCGGGCTGACGGCGCATCCATGTGCATGATCCGCACCGTGCCCTTGAGAAAGCAACCATCCTGGATCCAGATGCAAGCAGGCCGTCGCACGCGCCGACCCTGATGGTCGATAACGAGCCTTTTGACGTCATCCGGACAGTTTCACGATCGGCTGCTTTTCTGTTCATGGGCTGCCTACTTTTGAATCTGGTCTACCGTCTCCTTGCTGATGATCTGCACACGCAATACCATATGCCACTTGTGTAAGCATTTGCCGGCGATGTTCATGTCCTTGGCCGGCCGTGACCCGGAAATCCGAACGGGCTGCAATTTGATTCTCCTCGAGCGGGCACCACGGCCGATGGCCCTCGAGCGGGAAGGGTCGCACTACGTCACATGACGCCCGATACGTCGGCACCGTGCTGCCGCCAGACCCTGCCTCTCGGACCTAACGTGTGCAGAGAGAGTAAAATCAAAGAAAGAATGCCCGAGGTGACGCGATTCTTTGGGATTGTGATTCGAATGTACTTCAGAGACCACAGTCCCGCGCATTTCCATGCCGAATATGGCGAATACGAGGCCCCTCGTTGAGATAGAGACGCTCTGCATCCTGAGGGGAGACCTCCCGAGGAGAGCCATGGCGTTGGTACTCGAATGGGCAGCCCTTCATCGCCAGGAATTGAGAGCGGACTGGGAAAGGGCTCTTTGGTGGAACGCCTTTGGAATCGATCGCCCCACTAGCCGTCTAACGTAAATAAGTTCTATCTAAAAGTGTCAAGTTTTCAGCCGGCTTTCTCCAGGGGAAAAGCGTCGTAGATTAGCAAATCGAGTTGCGCGTCGGTGCGGTCCAGCGCCTGACGCAGTGGGAACGGTAGCACGGCATCCTTGGCGGTGAACATGGCCATGGCTGGCCGGAACACGCGGGCATCCAGGCGCGAGAACAGCCGGGCAACCTTCCAGCCGTACGGGGTGACAAAGTAGCGATTGGTTTTCGGTGGACGGTAGATCAGGCCCTTCAGCCGGAGTCGGCGCAGATCATAGGTCATCTGGTGGGGTGTGTATTCGGCCAGTGTCACACCGAGCAGATCCGCCACCTGTTGCCTGAGATCGTGATTGCGAAAGCCATCGATGAGATGCTGAAACATGGTGAGAGCTAGCAGCAGCGCCATCACCCTCGGTTGGCCGAACTTCAGTCCCGGCGCCTTTTTACCGTCTTCGGTCACGGTAGGTTGCACCACGCGTTGGATGCTGTCGCCGCTTAAGCCGCTGTTGTGGCTGACGCGTTCGACTTCCAGCAAGCGCCGATTGATCTGCCGGCCCAGCTTTTGCAAATACGGCAGATTGGCCAAGCCCTTGTTCACTCCAAAATCCTTGGGGTTTCGAAACGTTCCTTCGGTCCGGCAGGCGCGTCCTTCCTTGAAGTACTGCTTCAAATCGAAGTCCTTGTAATCAATGTGCAGGCTCGGATGCACACCGTCCTGGATCACGCGCGTCCGAAACTCGCCGGGTGTTTTCTTCGTCACCACCCGATCGAAAATCAACTGCACCCGGTCCGGCCGCCCCAGATCCAGATTGTCGCGAATGATTTCTTCGAAGAACTCACGCCCACGCAAGGGACGGTCGAAGACCTGCGTCAAGCTGACTTCCATTTGCCAGATCGACAAGTCCCAGTCGTAGCCCGCCTCCCGGTCTTCGGGCCGCAGCGGAAGGGGAATCCGCCGCAACCACTTGCGGAACACCCGGTCGATATCCTCCGGTCCCAGGGAGTCGCAGATCTGCTGTAGTTTGCCTGGTTCGGCGCAGGACAGAAACCCGTTATCCAAGGCCTGGTAGGCAATCTTCTTCTTTGCCATTTGCCGCTTGGCCCATTCGTGCCCGTTCAGGCACAGCTTCGTGCTCCAGGGCGCATAGCTGCAAACTTTAATGAACAGCGGACCGAAGTCCGCGTCATCAATGTAGAAATAGTAGTGATTGACGTAGACCGTTTTATCCCGGTCGAATTGGAACTGCCCGTCGACCTTCTTTCCGTTGAAGGCCTGTGCCTTCTCCTGCGCCACCCCGATGAAGACAATGCCATCGCGTACGGGCCGCTGCTGGCGGAAGTTGTTGGCGATGTCGTCCTTCCGTTCTTTGTGTTTGAACTGGTAAATCGGTATGTCTTCCCGCTCGGCCAGCGTCTTCACCGACTCGCGGAACTTCTCGGAGATCTGGCCCAGAACGGCCGGCGAGGGAACCGGCTTTTTGAGTTGGCCGCGCATGAACATGCATAGCCCGCCTCCGGTGGCCAGTTTGCCGATATACCCATTGAGGTAGAGACGATCAAGGCACTCCACTTCCAGTGTCACGTGCCCGTCCAAGAGTTCCGGGATAGTCGCCATTCCCGAATTCTACGAAAAGCTGCGGGTTGACGCTCGTCGGTTTGAGGTCGAAGACCTCGCTAGGCTCTCGTCGCCGTTCGCGTACCGCGCAAGAAGTTCGACGGGATTCCCCGGCGGCCGTTCATACGCCCCAAACAGCCGCCTTCCAACTTCCTCAGCGGCACCAAG
>DATNMU010000096.1:0-23076 GCA_035602195.1 Candidatus Acidiferrum sp. | reverse complement strand
TAGAGCACGGAAGCGCGGTCGCGACCTTCAACGAGCGTCACTTTACGCATGTGCCGGGGCTGAAAGTGATCAGGCCCGCATAGAGCTCCGCCGAGCTTTCCACGTCTAATCCTTCTTCTTTGTAAATAATCTTCCTCTTTCAACCAAACACGGCCTTGCGACATTCCTCTTCCTTAAGATCCCACGCTATGCAAAGAACTGTAAAGTGTGTGGATTTTTCTTCGGACATGCGCCAAGCTGGATTCTCGCCTTTCGCGCGGAAGGCGAGATCAGCGCGTGTGGCCTTGCGTTGTGCCTGAAAGCAGACCATGGATACGAATCTACGATTAGAATCTGCCACGGTCTACTTTTGATTACGCGAATCTGACTTATGTCACGCAACCACAAGAACAACTTGGCTGTGCAGGCACTTGTTCTGGGAGCGCTGCTGCTGGCCTGTCCGTGCGGAATGCTTGCCCAGCGCGGGGCGGGCGGACATGTCGGGGGCGGCATGGCCGGCGGAGGCGGGTTGAGCGGAGGGGGCAAGGCGACCGGCCTTGACGTGAAAGACGACTTAAAAGGTTTTCATGCAGCCCTGGCCATGCAAGCCACCAGCCAACAGATCATTGACTACAACTTGATGGTGAAGAGCACCGAGGTGGCGCGCACGGAATTGCAATCCCTTCTAGCAGCGGCCGCCAAGGAAAATAACTCTGCTGAACTTGCCGCTCGCGATAAGAGTTTTGGCCAGGCGCTCGAAGCCACGCGAAATCGCAACAATAAATTTCTGGAGGGACTTTCCGACCAGCAAAAGTCTGGCCTGAAGGAGCTGGTCAAGCGGCTGACTAAGACCGATTCGGAATTAGGGCAACAGGCCAAGGCGCTTGACGATAAATTTGAGGAGACGAAGACGCCCGGCCCGCAGATCGCGGATAGTGGAAAACCTCTCGAGGCTACGCTCATCAGCTTTCAGACTCAGCAAATCGATCTCGGAAAAGAGGTGAGCGTTGGGACTGCGAGGGATAGCCAAAATGCTGCGATCAGAATTCCGCCGGTAAAAAACTCGATGAACTTAGCAAACCAGCCGGTCGCCGTTACGACGTCGGGAACAATTGCGAAAGGGGCGAAAGAAGAGGGCGAGAATACATTCAAATTTGAACTAACCACGGACATGTCAGATTTGCAGCAAAACATCACGGAGGTTTTGCGTGGACAACTCGACAAGTCGGACCCGTGCGGCGAGCAGATCGCCGTTCAATCCGCAGTGCTTACTCCATCGGAGCCGGCAATCCTGGCTGTGGTGAACTTGCATTATGAGCGTTGGGCCTGCTTCGGGAGAAACTCGCCCAATGAAATGGCCGAAGGGAATGGCACCGTCGAGGTGAAGCTCACTCTGGCGGTTGAGAAGGACGGCGGGCTGCGACTGGATCCGAAAATCGATCAAGTTGAGGCCGAAGGATTGATGGGCGAATTGCTGCGCTCGGGTTCTTTAGGAGAGACAGTACAAGATAAAATCGCGGAGGCGATTTTTTCTACAGTGCTGCGAGGTTCAGATTACAAGACCATCCTCCCTTTCGCCGCCCAAGGCGAGGTAACGCTCCGGCGAGTAGAGTTCGAGGGTAGTGGTCCCGGACAGCTCAGCGCCGTTTTAGATGGAGAGCTTCAACTTTCCGCTAACTCAGCGGCAGCCTTGAACAGTGCGTTTAAGAGCGGCGAATTAAAAGCGACCGACACGAAAGCGCAATCCTCGGCGCAACCATCTTCAATACCACCATCCTCGGCGCATTAGCCGCGTGTGTTGCGAATTCTCTCTGATAATCTTATTGCTTCCTGAAAGCCACCATTAATGCGAAAAGTCCTCTTCATCATTGTTCTGATCCCTCTACTGTGCGGGCTGGGGTGGTGGTATTTCCGCGAGCAGGCGCTCCCGGACTACGGACCGGCTTACCGCGAATATGCTTACGTCACCAATGGCAAGAGCAACACCGTCAGCGTGATCGATTTGCGTACGTTTGAGCCGGCAAAGACGATTCCGGTGGGTATTGAGCCGACCGGAGTTGTGGCCAATGGAAAGAAGAATGAAATTTACGTGGTCAATACTGGCTCGAACAATGTGAGCGTAATCGATGCGGAGAGAAATGCTGTCGTGGCTACCATTGGAGTACACGGCAAACCTTACTTCATTGATGTTTCCGCAGATGGCAAGCGCGCTTACGTGGCGAATTCTGGGTCGGCCAATGTTTCGGTGCTCGACCTGGAAAAGAGGGTAGTTCTAGGCAATGTGCGGGTGGGCTCTGGGCCGGGACTGGCGCGGGTTTCGCCGGACGGCGCGACCGTGGTGGTCTCGAACCGTGGAGACAATACGGTCTCGCTGATTGATGCAAAGTCGCTGCGGGTGCGGGTCACGTTGCCGGTGTGTCTGCAACCGGAAGACATTGCGATCATGCCAGATTCCAGCAAGGCGTTCGTGGCCTGCTCGGGATCGTCCCAGGTAGCATCCATCGCGCTGGAAAACGCGAAGAAGCCCGGCGACGCGAATGGCGATCATGTGCTGGCGTTGCTGGATGTGGGGCGGACGCCGGTGAACCTGGCGCTGAAGCCGGATGGCGGCGAATTGATCGTGTGCGATTTCGATTCGGACAGCATTTCGATTATTGAGACGGCCAGTGACGAGGTGAGTAGCAGCGCACTGATTGGACAACATCCGACCCGCGGCGTGGTAACGCTCGATAACACACGGCTCTATGCCAGCAACTTTGGATCGGACAGCGTTGCGGTCTACGACATCGACTTAGGCAGACGAATCGCCACAGTGGCGGTGGGTAGCCATCCCGATGGGCTGGCGCTTTCGCATGACCAGAATTACTTGCTGGTGCTGGATACGCAGGCGGGCGATGTAACGGTCATCCAAAAGCGCACGCCGCGAAAGCTCGAACCGACGGAGTATTCGCTATTGACCATGATTCCGGTGGGCATGCAGCCGAATGGCATCGTGGTGAAGGCGTTTCGGATGGGCGGAGTGGCGAAAAAGTAGACGTCTATGCAGCGGGCCAGGAAAGGGGCCGTTCCTGATTTCCGAGTCGATAAGAAAACGCAGCCAGCCGAGTCTCTACGACGCTACCGGCCGCGCGCAAAATTTGTCGAGTGCTGCTTTGAGTTCGGCGGCGATGGCGGGAGCTTCGCGGGATTCGATATCGCGGCGCGGCATCATGTAGACCAGTTTGCCGTCGCGCAGAATGGCGATCGAGGGCGAGGATGGCGGCTGTCCCTTGAAATATCCACGGGCGCGCTCGGTGGCCTCGAGGTCCTGTCCGGCAAATACAGCGAACGCTTTGTCGGGATGGGTGGCTTTCTCTAGCGCCATACGAACCGCTGGACGCATGCGTCCGGCGGCGCATCCGCAGATGGAATTTACGATTACCATCGCTGTACCCGGCCCTGTCAATGCTTGGTCAACGGCTTCAGGCGTGCGCAATTCTTCGATGCCCAGCCGAGTTAATTCTTCGCGCATAGGGATAACCATAATTTCCGGATACATTCGTGTGGACTCCTCGTCGGTAGACGTGACTACATCAATTCTATCTTAGAATCGGCCGAAGAATTCAGCGAGACACCTGGGATTGTAGTTCGAAGAGCAACTATGGGTGCTCGCTCGGCAACTAATTCGACGTTCCGGGGTTCATGAGAATTGAGATTCGGAGTCGAATTGCAAAGGAGCCATACTGACTTATGAAGATCAGGGCGCATTTTCTGAGTTCATGCGTGCTGGCCGCCGCACTGGTAGCTTCGGTTTTCGGGACGGCTTGTTCCGAACATCGTCATTATCGAGTCTACGACCCGTACTACAGCGATTATCACGAGTGGAACCATGTAGAGGTTGACTACTATCATCAGTGGGCAAGAGAGAATCATCGCGACGAACACAGAGACTTCCGCAGCTTGCGTCCCGAAGAGCAGAAGGAATACTGGACATGGCGCCACAGTCACGGCGATCACGACCGACACTAGTTCTTTCGCGTATTCGATCGCTCGCGGATATACCACGGCGCATTCACGATGAAGATATGTTCATTGCCGCGCGCCAGAAGCACCCACTCCAACAACCGGGCGCGCTGATTGTGGAGAAAGTATTCGTACCATTTGTCCTCGACCAATTCTGGTATGACTACTGCGATGTGCCGCGAGGGATGAGTTTTCGATAGCTCCAGAAGGAATTGAACGATGGGGACGGCGATAAAGCGATAAGGGGAAGGCAGGATGCGAAGTTGCGGCGGCTCCTTTCCGGCCTCGCGAAACGATTTGCCCACGTAATGTTCCCACTCATCGTGGAGCAGGACCGAAGGCCCGTCCGTCTCGACGTGCACTGCAATTACTTCTGGAGAAAGACGGGAAGCAAATTCAATTCCCTGGCGAGTAACGCTGTTCCAGCGGTCGATGGCAATCACCGCGATGGGAGGCTGGGCGAGGCCCCGAACGTCAACTGGGTCCTTGCATAGGGTTTGCACCTTCACCCAATGATAATGCCGCCGAACAGAAACTAATAAGGCGATCACCGAAGGAATAAAAAGCAGCGTAATCCAGGCGCCCTCGACAAATTTCGCCAGCAGCACTACAGCCGTCGTGGTACCGGTGACCAGCGCCCCCAGGCCGTTCACGAAAGCGCTCTTCAGCCAATGCGCGCCCCGCTTCTTCCACCAATGCATGACCATGCCCGATTGCGAAAGCGTGAACGCGAGAAAAGCGCCGACGGCATAAAGCGGAATGAGCCGGTCGGTGACGCCATCGAAGAGGATGAGAACTCCGCCACAAAGGAAAGCCAGGACAACGATGCCGTAGGTGTAGACCAGACGCCTTCCCCGGTAAGCGAATGTGTGTGGGAGATAGTTGTTGAGCGCAATGGCGCGGCACAGGCGTGGAAAATCGGCAAAGGCGGTGTTCGCAGATAGAGAGAGCACAACCAGGATTGAGCCCATGGTCAAGTAGTAAAAGAAGCCCTTGCCGAACACCGCCGCAGTTAACATGGAGAGAACGCTTTGATAACCGGGCTTGCCCGGATCCGTGGCGGTGATTCCGTAGGCCTTCACGAGATAGGAAATTCCCGCCAGCAGCAGGGCCAATAGAAAAATGATCACCGTCAAGGTTCGCTGGGCATTTTTTACTGTCGGTTCTCGAAACGCCTTCACACCATTGCTGACGGCCTCCACGCCCGTAAGTGCGGTGCAGCCACTGGCGAAGACTTTGAGCAACAGCCAATAACTAACGACTGCCGTAACGGCTGGCGGAGCTGGGATGGGAAAGACCGGCTCGGGATGGCCTCCGCTAAGGACAACGCGAAGAATTCCTCCGGCGATGGTTATCAGAAGCGTACCCACAAATAAATAAGTGGGGATTGCGAAAGCGCTACCAGCTTCGCGCACACCTCGCAGATTCAAGATGGTGATGACGATGAGAATTCCGAGGCAGAGCGATAAGGTATGAGGCAGCATTTGTGGAACCGCCGAGACCAGTGCGCCGACACCCGCGGAGATGCCGACAGCTGCAGTAAGAATGTAATCGGCCAAAAGCGCCGCTGCGGCCAGCAAGCCGGTACGGGCGCCGATATTGAATCGCGCCACAGTGTAGGAACCGCCGCCTGAAGGATAGGCTGCGATGGTTTGGCAATAAGAGAAGTAAACGATTACGAGCAGAGTAATGATTGCTGCGCTGATCGGAATTATGTAGCGCACTCCCATAAGGCCAAGCGGCACTAGCAGGCTTAGCGCAGCTTCCGGACCATAAGCAGCCGAACTGAGGGCATCCAGGCCGAAGATAGGAATGCCTTGCGCGGGACCGACCTGCTCAGCCCGCTCGTCAGTGGTGGCGATGGGCTTGCCGACAATCAGATCGAGGATGTTCATGGGAAATGGCCGGCACAGGATCAGTTACACAATATTAAGAGCGGGATACACTGGCGGCTAGGAATAGATGCGTTCAGAGGCCTTGTCCTTTCCCACTCAGCGTAGAAACACATGCGCCGCATCTTTTACGCGAATCGTCGATTTGCGCCGTGTTTGCGTCACAACGTTATACGCCACCAGGGCGTGCCCTTCCACCATTAAGATCTCCTTGTCGCTGATCCAGCCTACCAGTGTGGCGTGCGGCAGAGAGATGATGCGGCGTGGAGAAAGCTCGCCGGTCTGTTCGTCGATGCTCTTCACCTCAACCACCGGAAGATCGAGGAGCGCTTTTCGGATGCGTTGTGATTCTTCTGGGTTGGCTTGGCCTTGCTCGGAGAGTTGGATGGGCTTGTTCGACTGAGCAGTAGCAATGATGGTGAGCGCTACGGCTGAGAGATCTGGAGACAACTTGCCGTTCTCGGTGTAGAAGCTGACATCGTAGTCAGAATTTTTGTAGGCGAGCTGCTCGTCGAATATCGTCATTATCTTTCCGCGAATACGCAGAAGAGTTTGATCATCGCTCTGATTGTCCTAGCCGCAGTAGGCGGTATCCGGAATCGCTTCCAGAATCGCAGCTGAACTGGGCGCGTCTAACATGCGGTGCAGCGGAGGATCGAGCTTCGTTGCCTGCCATTTGCCGTTTTGCTCCTCGTAAACTGAAGTCGCCTTGTAGACAGGCTGAGTTTTTCCGGCGATGAATTGCGTCAGCAGAAAGAACTTTCCAATCCCTTCGTCGGGAGCCGAGACGTCTCCGTAGGGGCAGGTCTCTTCGCAGCTTCCGGTCGGGCAGGGGCAGTCTGGCAAGGTCATCGAAGCCAGGTCTTGCCGCCCGGCACCCGTGAGATCAGTTTGCCAGGCCTGCCATGTGGTCTTGGTGGAAAGATCGACGCCTTCGCGTTGCAAGCGGCGAGCCTGATTGGCAAACCAGAACAGATGGGTTCCATCGGCAGAAAGATATGGCACCGGCGCGGATTCAGTAATGGCTACGTTTGATCCCGTCGAGGACGTGGTGCGGGAGATGCAGCGCGTGAGCACGGTTGCGGAACTGGCATTCCAGAACCAGACTTTCTCGTCCGCTGCCAAGTCATCTTCCTCGAGCGGCAGCGACACCGCCGGGGCGAACAGCAGTTGTCCGAGATGATTGACGGATAGACGCTGGGGCGAAGTTACGGCTTCTGGCGGAACCTTCACCGTCTGTTTGGCGGAGAAGGTCGCGGGATCGTACTCGGTTATTTCTCCGGGCGCGCGAAGAGCCCAAAGGCGCTTGCTTTGCGCAGCAAGCGGCGCGGCTAGTGTAAGGGCGATGTATATACTTGCGACTATATTTTGAGGGATTAAGGGCATGAATAGACCAGCGGCGAAAGGATTTAACCACAAAGGGCGCGAAGTAACACTAAGGAAAATCTTCTGCTCAGGGCTTCGTGTCGCCGTGTGTTCTTCGTCGTACTTCTCTGCGAGCCGCCGGAATTATCGTAATCGCGGACTCGCTGCCTTTGGGGCTCTTGCGTACAATGGAGGCTGAATCCAGATGAGTACTCATCGTGAGAATCCAATGACAACCGTATCAACTCACCCCGTCCGGCGGGAGAATGCTTCCGCCCAACTCCCCGAAGTTCCGCTTACCACCGAGGGTTATAGCGTCCTGCATCAGATGATGCGCTTTAGAAGGACGGCGTGGAAGGCGCTTCCCGAGACCACGCGAGCGGCAATTGCGCAGGAGGCGGCTGCGATGCTGGGCGCGATGGAGAAGAGCCGCGACGGTCAATCCGCGCTGTTCTCTTTGATCGGACACAAGGGCGATCTTATGCTGGTGCACTTCCGCAAATCGTTTGCCGATCTGAATCAGGCCGAATTGGAGATGGCTGGATTGCGGCTGAGCGAATATCTGGAGCCGACATCGTCTTATCTTTCAATCATCGAGTTGGGACTCTATGATTCGACGCTCAAGATTTACAAAGAGCTCACCGATCAGGGCATTCAGCCGCATTCCGATCAGTGGAAGGCTGAGATTGAATGCAAGCTTGAGCGCCATCGCGAGGCGATGCACCCTCGATTGTTTCCGGAGATTCCGCCGAACCGCTACATTTGCTTTTATCCCATGGACCGGAAGCGCGGCGAAGACAAAAACTGGTACACGCTGCCTATCGAAGAGCGCGCGCGGCAGATGAACGAACACGGACTGGTGGGGCGCCGCTATGCGGGGGAAGTGAAGCAGATCATTACGGGCTCGATCGGCTTCGACGATTGGGAGTGGGGCGTTGATTTGTTTGCCGACGATCCGCTGGTGTTTAAGAAATTAATTTACGAAATGCGCTTCGATCACGTGAGCGCCGTGTATGCGCTGTTCGGGCAATTTTACGTTGGGGTGCGATGTCCGGCGGCCGGATTGGAACAATTGCTGAGCGGACAACTGCCGAGGTAGCTGCTCATCTCTAAAACCTTTCACCACAGAGGCACAGAGACACGGAGGAAACCCGTTTTGTTTTTTCTCTGTGACTCTGTGGTGAAAGATTTACTTACTGGAGAACTCATGGCAACGTTGGGACTTATCGAATATAAGGATGCGAGCCCCGAAGTGCGGGCGGTTTACGACGACATTATGGCTACGCGCAAGACCGACTGGATCAATAATTTCTGGAAGGCGATTGCGCACGATCCCCTGACCTTGAAACGCACTTGGGAAGACATCAAACAGATTATGGCTCCCGGGGCGCTCGATCCACTGACCAAAGAGATGATTTACGTCGCGGTGAGCGTCACCAATCAGTGCAGCTACTGCATCGCGTCGCACACTGTCTCGGCACAGAAGAAAGGCATGACGAATGCGATGTTCAAGGAATTGATGGCGGTGGTGGGCATGGCGAACGAGACTAACAAGATGGTGACGGGATATCAGGTGGAGATTGATGAGCAGTTCAAGGGTGGGAAGTAGAGGGACGCCTGTAAGGTCGATTTATTTTACTTAAATTTGTCACCACCGAGTTACAGAGAAAGCCTTTTCCGGAAAACTTTTGTGTAGGAGTTTTTCCGTTCATCTCTTGTCTTGGCGAGGTTATTTGCTGGTCTTCGCTCTCGGAAACTTATATTCACATTGCTTCATGTCTACTTTCCTCCCGCGAAGGCGCACACCTTCGGCCTCGAGACGAAGGCGCTGTTCGATGGCGGAATCGCCGCGCAGTTTGATTTCCCCACCGGCACCCAAGACGCGTTGCCAGGGCAAGTTGAAGCCGCGATGCAAT
Organism: Candidatus Acidiferrum sp.; assembly: GCA_035602195.1. Classification (GTDB taxonomy): domain Bacteria; phylum Acidobacteriota; class Terriglobia; order Terriglobales; family Acidobacteriaceae; genus Sulfotelmatobacter. Next base: position 13,922 of record DATNMU010000096.1, on the reverse strand, counting down.
ACTTGCGCCACCTGGCGCGCACGTCCTGGCAGGCGGGCGGCGCGAGCGATGGCGCCGTAGGTGGAGACTTTTCCGGGCGGAATGCTGCGAACGGCAGCTTCGATGCGCATCCGAGCCTTCGCAACTTTGTCAGGAGCGGATTCGTCGAAAACAGATTTGTTTGAAAACTTGATCGCACGTCTTTTTCCGGCGCGCCGTGGCGACAGACTGCTTCCCTTCTGCTGGCGTTTCTTTTTCACAGCGCGATCCATCCGATGCGAATCAGCCAAAGCGATCCGACCGAGACCAACAGCCACAATATTATTCCCTGCAACAACGGACGGTGGCCAACGCGTTTGATGGTCGCCACAGAAATCCCGGTTCCGATTAGAAAGAGAGTAGCAGTCAATCCTATCTTTGCTGCCTTTACCGCGAGAGTGTAAATGTGAGCTCCAGCCGGCAGATAGGTGTTGCAAACTGCGGCCAGGCAGAACAAGCCGATGAACCAGGGCCATTGAATTTTGGCCTTCGCGCCGCGCAACACCGCGGTAGCGAGCGAAAGAGGAACGATCCACAACGCGCGCGCCAGCTTTACGGTAGTCGCGATGCCCAAGGCAACGGCGCCATACTTTGCGGCCGCTCCAACCACCGAACTGGTGTCATGAATGGCCAGCGCGGCCCACAGCCCAAACTGCGATTGCGTCAGCTTCAAGGCCGCACCGATGGCGGGAAAAATCAGCAACGCTACCGAGTTGAGCACGAAGACTGTGCCGAGCGCCACCGCCATCTCTTCATCGCTGGCCTGCGTGATGGGGCCGAGAGCGGCGATAGCGCTGCCTCCGCAGATCGCCGTACCAGTAGAAATGAGAAATGCAGGCACATGCCGCACGCTCAAAAACCTTCCCAGGGCCATGCCGACGACTAAAGTGAAGCTGATGCCCAGCATGGTATAGATAAAGCCACTGCGGCCGGCATGCAAGACCTGGTGCAGATTCATGCCGAATCCGAGGCCGACGACGGAAGCCTGCAGCAAAAATCTGGAGAGTATCTTCGAAGCGTCGCTGTAAGGATGCGGAAGCGCCAGTCCAAACACGAGGCCCATCGTCAGAGCGACGGGCGGAGAAACGAAGCCACTGGCGCTGACGAGCAGGCAGAAAAGAAAAACTATGCGCGATAGCATTCGCGGGATGCCCGGCTTGGGGCTGCTCACACTTTGAAGGGCGGTTCCCGTTTTCGTCGAAATCTGCAGCAGTGGAAGACGCTCGCTTGTTTCGGACTAGGCTGCCTTGCGGAAGGACTCCACGGCTTCCGCCTCTGAGTTGTAGACGTCAAAAACTGTGAGCAGCTTGGTGATCTGCAACAGATCGACCACGCGCCTGGTCAAGCTGGCAAGCTTGATGGTGCCGCCGGCATTCCGTGCGGTGGTGTGCAGAGCGACCAGCGTGCCCAGCCCGCCGGAATCGATGTAATTGACCTCGCCGAGATTGAGCACGATACGATTATTTTCCGAGATTGCCTTCTTGACGGTATCTCGCAGCAGCGAAGATTCCTCGCCAAAAACGATGCGACCATTGCAGTCAACAAGTAGAACTCCATCTTTATTTCGCGTTGCCAACTTCAGTTGCATAAACGACTCTCCCCTCCCGCAATTCCGTATCTTTGCGTCAAATAGACGAAACGTCCCGACGCACCAGCCTATCCCCTGCTTGGCGGTTTTAGCAAGATGTGACGAGGCGGCCCAACCCAGCCGGTGGAAAACTTGGTCAGGGCACGATAAGGATGCCGATTCGTATCGGTAAAATACCTTAGGCGACGCAACCGTGCACTGTAGGACTTGAGCTTCTCCCTTTACCGTCAATGAACTACAACCAACCGCTCTGCCAGGTATGTCATCCAACGCAGAGTTCGTAAACGTGTGTGCAGGAGTCGCGCGCCATGACATTTCGTTACGCTTACGGTTTAACCCCGCTTGCGATTTTCTTTGCCCTGATGCTGGCCGGCTGCCAGGGTTTGAAATCAGCTCCAACTTCTACCACTACCCCGCCGCCAAACACTTTTCAATTGACCGTCACCGCCCCTGCGGCTGGGGCTGGAACGATAACCAGCAGTCCAGCGGGAATTAGTTGTCCGAGCACGTGTACGGCAAGCTTTGCGCAGGGCACGCAGGTAACACTAACCGAAACTGCGGGGACAAATTTCTTTTTCGGCGGCTGGGGCGGAAGTTGCACGGGAATGGGCGCATGCACCGTGACCATGACGGCGGTGGCAACGGTTTCTGCCACGTTCACGGCTGGCGACACGGTGACCGTAGCGATTGCGTCCACGCCGACTGGGTCGGCGGCAACCGGAACAGTTACCAGCAGTCCAACTGGAATCAATTGCTCGGCGACTTCAACCACGACGTGCACGGCGAGTTTCCCGCCCGGCACTCAAGTTACGCTTACTGAGGCTCCCGCCTCAACTCCCGCGCCGGGCAGTATTTTTTCCTCCTGGTCTGGGGCGTGCACGGGGATAGCGACCACGTGCCCCGTCACAGTAAGTGCTACTGCCACCTCGGTTACGGCGACCTTCGCCTCGGCCGGCACACTGCAGAGCCTGAATCACATTATTTTCTTCGCGCAGGAGAATCGCTCGCTCGACCATTATTTCGGATTCATGCGGCAGTACTGGGCCAACAATGGCATTACCGATCAGGCCTTTGACGGCTTGCCGCAGTTCACTCCGGCAGCAGAGTGCACCACTCCCGGCTCTTGTGCCGTCCCTTCGGTTCCAGGCTGCAATCTCTCCAGCGACGCAGATGGTTGCACGGTGGACCCCGCCAACCAGATTCAGTCGTTTTCGTTCCACTCGCTTGTGCTGCCCGGAGGCACGGGTACCGTTTGTGAAGAAAATCAAAGCCCCTTCTGGAATGAAGCTCGTAACGATTGGGACTATGCGAACCCTGCGGATCAACCCGCCGAGAATCCTCCGCCGCTGAACGGCTTCGTCTTTACGGCCGCCTACGACGCCCGGTCGAACGGTTTCATGGATGTCAACGGGGTTCGTGGGATGGGGTATTTCGAAGATGCGGACCTAAATTTCTACTACTCGTTGGCCACCGATTTCGCGACCTCCGACCGATGGTTCTCTCCTCTGATGGATCGCACGCAGATCAATCGCGCCTATATCTACGCTGCGACTTCCCAAGGCTACGCATATCCCCCTGGCGGCGGTACAAACGACAGTAGTCCATTCACCGCCAAGACTATTTTTGAGGCGCTTCAGGACGCGGGCATTACCTGGAAGATCTACGTCGATCCTACAAATAATTCGTATAAGGGCGTGGATTGTAGTACTGCCGCGGCGGGACAGGCTCAGGACATGTGTCTTGCCGGCGTCTCCTACATGAACCAGTTTAATTATTTAACCCAGATTGAAAATCCCGCCACGAACTTGTGGCAGCACTTTGCGCCCGTCTCGCAATTCGAGGTCGACTTGCAGGATGAGGCGACTTTTCCGCAGTTTGCATTGATCGAACCGGCGTCGAGCGCAGGCAACGATGAGCATCCTTCCGATGCCGACGCCTCACCTGTAAACGTTCAACGTGGTGCTACGTACGTGCAAAAAACGATCATCAATCCTTTCCTGAAAAGCCCCACCTGGCAGGATTCCGCTTTGATTTTCACTTACGATGAAGCGGGTGGCCTCTACGACCACGTGCCTCCGCAACCCGCCGCGCCTCCGGGGGATCATCTCTTCCCAACCGACCTGGTAGCCGGCGACATCTGCGACAAGCCGGGTGAATCACTTGGCGTAGGCACGTGCACCTTCGGGTGGACTGGCTACCGCGTTCCGTTGATCGTGATTTCGCCCTTCGCGAAGAAAAACTACGTTTCGCACACAATAATGGATACGACGGCGGTTCTAGCGCTTGTAGAGGACCGTTTCGGTCTCGGCCAACTCACCAACCGGGATGGTTCTTACAAGCAAACTGGCACTGCGCCATCGTTCATGGCCGAGTTCTTTGATTTCGCGAACAAGCCGTGGGCCACGCCGCCATCGCCGCCCACGCAGAACACGGGTGGACGTTGTGATCAGACGCCGGCTGCCAGCTGGAATGAGCCGCCAGAGTTGACGGTGAATGTAACCGGCGGCGGAGAAGTCACCAGCTCTCCGGCTTCCGCCATCAACACTTGTACCAAGTCGTGTACAGGGGTGTTTTCGACCGGCACCACGGTCACACTCACCGCCACGCCGAATACCGGGTCTACATTTACGGGTTGGGGCGGAGCGTGCACTGGAACTACCACGTGCACGGTGACCCTGACTGGCCACGATACAGTGAGCGCGACGTTTAATCCATAAGGAGCAAAAGGCGAACTTCCAGGCGGGGTGCAGTTTTCAAACTGCACCCCTGCCAAGTTCCAAGCCGCCAAGCTCGCTCAATGGGATAATGGCTACGTGAAACTCCAGCACGCTGTTGTACTGTGTTTGATCTTTTTATCGGCCTCGTGCTTCGCCGCCACCCGCCACTACTACATTGCCGCCGAAGAGGTCAATTGGGACTATGCTCCCAGCAACCATAATCTTCTCACCGGCGAGCCGCTGCCGCCGCCCTGGCTGCAGAAACACCAGTGGCCCAAGACACGCTTCATCGAGTACACCGACGACACCTTCACCACTCCCAAGCCCCAGCCGGAGTGGCTGGGAATTCTCGGCCCCGTCATTCGCGCGGAAGTGGGAGACGAGGTGCTCGTCGAGTTTTTTAACCGCACGCAAAATTTCCACAACATGCATCCGCACGGCTTGCACTACGACAAAAACAGCGAAGGCGCTTTCTATCTTCCGTTCGGCAAAGGCGCTCATGTTGGCCCCGGAATCAAGTACACCTACCATTGGTTCGCCACCCCGGCCAGCGGCCCCGGGCCGGGGCAACCCAGTTCGATTGTCTGGTGGTACCACGCGCACGAGGGGCGTGAGATCAACGCAGGTTTACTCGGACCGATCGTCGTCACTGCCAAAGGCAAAGCGAATCCCGACGGCTCTCCCAAAGATGTTGACCGGGAATTTATCGCATCTTTCATGATTTTCGATCAGTTGGGAATCAGGCCCGAAGGCCAGTTCTACGCTATCAACGGGTATATCTTCGGAAATCTGCCCGGACTCACCATGAAGCAAGGCGAAAAGGTGCGCTGGCATTTACTGGGAATGGGAAACGAGATTGACCTGCATAGTCCGCATTGGCACGGTGAGACCGTCACGTATGAAGGCCGGAATACCGACGTGGTTGAACTTTTGCCGGGAAGTATGAAGACGGTCGACATGGTCGCCGATAATCCCGGTACCTGGATGTTTCATTGTCACGTGCTGGACCACATGGAGGCGGGGATGATGGCGGTTTTCACGATTGCCCCTACGCCCACGCGATCCTGCCCGGTCGCTTTCACCGGCGGAGATTTCTGGAAGCATCCCGAGACTTTCTCGCTGAAGGTTAAAAACACAAGCGACAAAGCGATCAGCAGCCTGGCGATCACGCCGGAGATGCTTTTTTCGCCGCAGGATTTACGGCGTCCCTATCGGGGAGAGTGGTCCGCCAGCAAGCAGATTCAGCCGGGAGAAGAGCAGACTCTGGAAAAGCCGGGCGTCCGGGCGGACAGTGCGCAGACAGTGATGGGCTGGGTGTTGATGCCGACCTTGATCAAGTTTTCAGATGGAAGCGCCTGGCGCGCCGAGAGGGAGGGCGAATGTTTTGGAGTGATTTGGCGCGATGAGAAGCATCCCGACATGGAGACATTGCCGCCGCGGCAGAAAGAAATAAATCCAGACTAACGGACCGCAGTCTTCGAGCAGCCATCACGTATAATCATCTTTTCTGCTCATGAGCTATACCGTCCTGGCGCGTAAATACCGGCCGCAGAAATTCTCCGAGGTGATCGGGCAAGAACACGTCACCCGCACCCTGCAGAATGCCCTGGAGCAAGGGCGGACGGCCCACGGGTACATTTTCAGCGGACATCGCGGGATTGGAAAGACTACGGTGGCGCGGATTCTGGCGGCGGCGTTGAATTGCCGCTCGTCCGATGAGCCGGTGGCGGAGCCTTGCGGCGTGTGCGAATCATGCACGGAAATTCGCGCGGGGAATGCGGTCGATGTGATCGAGATCGATGCGGCCACCAACCGCGGCATTGACGAAATTCGTGAACTGCGCGAGGCGGCGAGGTATCGTCCGGCGCGCGACCGCTTTAAGATTTACATCCTGGACGAAGCCCATCAGATTACCGATGCGGCATTTAACGCATTGCTCAAGACTTTGGAAGAGCCGCCGGATCACGTCGTCTTCATGCTGGCGACCACGCAGCCAGAGGATATTCCGCAGACCATTCGCTCGCGCTGCCAGCATTTCAGTTTTCGCGCGGTGAAGTTTGACGACATCGTCGGACAGTTGCGCGATCTGGTGGGCCGGGAAAACATCGAGGCCGACGACGATGCGCTGGCTCTTCTGGCCGAGGCGGGGGACGGGTCGATGCGGGATGCACTGTCGATTCTGGATCAGGCGATTGCATCCGCTACAGGCAGAGTTACAGCAGATTCGGTGCGCAATCTCATCGGCGCTGCGCCCGCCCATATTCTTGAAGAAGTGATGCAAGCAGTTGCTAAGGGCGCAAGTGATGAGGTGCTGCGGCAAGTCGACCACCTGATCAGCGAAGGGCACAGTCCCACGCACTTCGCGCGGCAGATGGTGCGCTTCCTGCGCAATGCGACCGTAGCGAAAATTGCGGGGAAGGACTCTTCCCTGCTGCAGATCTCGAGCGATGAGCGCGAGCGCGTGGAGCGGGTTGCGGAGTTATTCGGAGAGGAAGACCTGACGCGGCATCTGCAGATCATGCTGCGGACTCATGGCGAGCTGGGATATAAGCAGGAGCAGCGTTTTCATCTGGAGCTGGGACTGCTGAAGATGGCGCACGCGCAGCGGCTGCTGCCGATTGAACAACTACTGAGTGAAGTGGCTGGCTCGGCGAATGTTGCGGGCGGGGGAAACGTTCAGAAAAGTTTTGCTCGGCCTTCGATTGTGGCTTCGGGTGCGGGTGAGGCGCGGAGGAGCGAATCAGTCGCGCCAGCACGCTCGAATCATGTTTCGCCGTTCGCGGCCGACTCGGCGCGGAAAAGCGGGCCGCGGCAGGAGGCTGGGGGCGATACGTTTTCTGCGGAGGCTCCGCGCATGGTTAGCAGCGGGATTGCGGGTCCGCGAGTGATCATGAGCGCGGCTGCGCCGGTGGAGGTTAGCGAAGGTGGGGCCGGGATACACCTGAGTCCGCGCTTGGAACCGGAGGCGAAGGCTGCGGCATCAGCGATAGCGCAGACGGTTTCGTCGAGCGCGTTGGCGGTGCCAATCGAGAAACTGCAGGCGGCAGTGATACAGGCTCTGATGGATGGCAATCAGCGCATTCTGGTTTCCATGCTGGATACGGGCGAATGGTCGGTTGAAGGCAACGAAGTTGTGATCCGAGTGGCCGAGTCGCAAACTGTGGTTGACATGTCGCTGAGTGCGGATGCCAGGCGGGTGGCGATTGCGTCGGCTAGTGGTGTGCTGGGTCGCGCGGTCAAGTTGAAGATTGTGCCCGGGGCAACGGTGACGGCGACAGCGGGAAAGCGTAATGGCGCGAATAAGGCCGGTGGTGCGGGGTCTGGCCCTGGCGGACGCAGCCGGGCGGAACAGGATTTGGTGGTGCGGCGGCTGCGGGAGAAATTCGGCGCCGAGATTCGCACCGTGATTGATTACAAAGAGAAGCGGTGAGCCATTATGGGTGGATTTAATCTGCAAGAGCTGATGTCGAAGGCCAAGTCGCAGTATGAGGCGCTGCAGAAAAAAATGCAGGAGACGATAGTGGAAGCTTCGTCGGGCGGCGGAACGGTGACGGCGAAGATGGATGGACGCAAGCAACTGCTGAGCCTGCGCATCGATCCGGAAGCGGTGAAATCGGGTGACGTGGAGATGTTGCAGGATCTGGTGCTGGCAGCGGTGAACGAGGCGGCACGCAAGATCGACGGGGCCATGCAATCGACGGTGGGCGGGATGCTGGGCGGGATGGGCCTGTAGAAATTTGGTAATTGAGTAATTTTGTAATTGGTAATTTGAAATCGTGTGGGTTGCTGCAAAATGGTCGGACGCGCGATTTTCTAAATTACCAAATTACCCAATTACTAAATTACTCAATCTTTTTCTATGTCTAAATTTGCAGAGCCGATGTCACGGCTGATCGACGAGTTGAAGAAGCTGCCGGGCGTGGGCTCGAAGAGCGCGCAGCGGTTAGCGTTTTACATTCTGCGGTCGAGCGACGAAGACGCCGAAGCGCTGGCCGCGGCCGTGCGCGATGTGAAGGCCATTTTGCGGCTATGTTCGGTTTGCAACAACATTACTGACGTAGACCCCTGTGTGTATTGCACCAGCGCCACTCGCAACCAGCGGGTGGTTTGCGTGGTGGAAGAGCCGACCAATATTTCATCCATTGAAAAGACAAAGCATTTCAACGGGGTGTTCCATGTCCTGCACGGCACGCTTTCTCCCTTGCATGGCGTGGGGCCGGAGCAGCTGCGCATCGCGAACCTGATTGCGCGGGTCGATGCGGGCAATGTGGAGGAAGTGATAATTGCTACGAATCCCACGGTGGAAGGCGAGGCTACCGCCGCTTATCTTTCACAACAGCTCAAGCGCGCGGGCGTGAAAGTGACGCGAATCGCGATGGGGATTCCGGTGGGCAGCGACATTGAATACACGGACGAGATTACGATGCTGAAGGCGATGGAAGGGCGACGGGAGTTGTGAAGGCAGCTTCTGGCTGCTAGCTTTTAGCTTTTAGCTTTTAGCTTTTAGCTTTTAGCTTCTGCCTCTTCGAAGGCGCGTCGCTCAGTTCACATCACTTCTGGTTCAAGGAAAACATTAAGTTCTTCTTCCGCCGGCGCGAGGCCTTCGGGCAGGGTGCCGCGGTTGTATTCTGCCATGCGGTTCTTCCACTTCAGAAAATCAGTGATGCTTTGCGGTTCGACGCGGACTTCGACGCGGCGCAGACTGGCCAGCAGTAAATTCATTTCATAACGGAAGCCGGTAGCGCTGCGCAGGTTCTTGGCGGAAGGATGGATGGTTTCGATTCTGCCGCGGCGATGTTCGAGCAGTCCCCAGCCTTCGGGGAGTTCCTCACGGCGCACGACCCCGGACGGGACGAGATAGAAGCGTTCGCATCCGACTCCATTTGCGGGCTTGAGGCGGAAGGGCTTGGCGCGGTCGGCGAGGAAATCGGAGCGTGTGACTTTGCATTCGATCAGCACGGAGTGGCAGGCGCGCTTCCAGCCAATGGCATCGGGCATCTCTCCGCTGACACAGGCTTGCTCAGAGAGCACGACACCGCAGCGGTAGCGGCGCAGCCAGTGGACGGCTTTTTCGACGAGTTGGGCGTGGGTCATAAATTCGGGTCGCCGTCCGGCAGCTGGCCGTAGGTCGAGACAAAAGACACTGACAGTTGTATCTCCAGGGGAGGCTTCGCGGAAGTGACAGGTCAGTTACTTACCGTCATCGAGTTCGCCTAGATTCTGAATTTGTCATTGCCCGCACCACGACTGGCCGGTGCAAAACAGTTTCCAGCAGATAGCGCTCGGCGGCGATGGTTTGGGCAGTTCGTCCCAGTGGAGTGTAGCCTTGAGCAGCGATCATGAGTGGTTCGTTTCGAGCTAGAGGCAAGGGCTTCAGTAGAAATCCTGCAACGCGTTTCTTCCGATCATTCCTGTTCAGTCGAATATTATTCCGTCCGACATTATCCACTCGAACATTCTCGATTTGAACACGCGCGATCTGAACGCGGCGGATGTGTCCATCGTGTTTAGCGTCGAAAGCGTTTGCCAGGCGGAGGATCGCGGCCAGCTGGATGGTGGCTTTCTGTTCATCGGGAAGGAGATCGCGAAGGAGGTTATGTCTTCTGGTGGGCAGAGCTCCGCGGTGGAAGCGGGCGACGATTGAGGCGCGGTGAAAGTCGGCGGACTTCCATCCCAGTGGATTGCCGTGGGCTTGCATCAGCTTGAGTGACTTCTTGTGATGATTTTTTTCGCCTTTAAATTTGCCGACATCGTGCAGGAGGGCGGCGGCGAAGAGACTGAAGCGGGCTGAGACGGTGTCGATGGCGGGCTGCCAGGCGGTGGCGAGAAGGCCTTCGTAAAACTGAACGGCGAGACTGGCTACGCGTTCGGAGTGGGAACAATCTGGATCGAGATTCCTTGCCCAGAGTTTCATGCGGCGCGTAGCGAGTTCCTGAATTTGCTTGCCTTGCGGAAGCGCGGCGCGCCAGACCTGCCAGAGAGATTGGTCGCCAACCATCGTAGCACGGTAATTCTCAATACGTTTGGAGCGTAGCGTGAGAATTCGCTCATGCCAGCTTTGCCGGGATTCAACCTCTGAAAAAACTCCGCAGGAAACTGCGGTTGACCAGAGTACGTCGAAGTCGTGAACTTCGCCGAGCAAATCCTGGACTTTCTTCAAATCGTTGCCCCAAGCCTTGTGTTCGACTGGAAGGAAATTTTCGACGATGTAGCGAAAGCGTTTGATGCCGATGCGCAGGCTATGGAAATCAGTTTGGGAACGGTTGCGCAAGGCGCGGGAGTGCAGAGAGCGAGCTTCGGTCCAACGCTCCAGAGCGAGATGCTTGAAGAGCGGGCTGCCGGGACGGATGCGCGCGGCACGCGCGGGAAGAGACTTGCTCCAGCGGCGCCATTGCTTGCGATCGAATTCTTCCAGTGCCGATTGCGCTTCGAGCTTTTGTTCGTGCTCGCGGGCGTGGAGGATTTTGAGGAGGGCTTGAGCGGGCACCTCTATGGCGTCAGCGAATGTCTCGGGTGAATCTGTGCCGGAATTAACATTTCGATCAACCTCAAGGTCCGCGAGCGAGTCGGCGGCGGTCACATGAGTCTTTTCTGATTTCTCAAGTTTCTCGATCCATTCTTCCATGACGTGGATGTCACGAAGGTCGCCCAGACGCTGGAAGAGGCGCTTGCCGGCCTTCTTCATCTCTTTCCAGGCTGGGTCGGGATCGAGGGCCATCAATCCGTCGGCCATGGAGCGGCAACGGCGCAGAGCGACGCGCAGGTCGTGAACGGAATCGGGACTGAAGTCGACGGCAACCTTGTCGCACTGCTCGAGAACCTGCACCATCCAATAGCGGAGGCCGGTGTTTTTCCTGGGTCGAGTTGGAGGAGTGGAAATAGCGGGCATCAGGATTAATGAATGGACGCGCTCGTGTTTCTAGCGCAACTAATTGCTCAGCAAAGGGTGACGATACGCGAGAAAGACTATCGATTCAACCGCCTCACAGGCGCGTGGACGAGTCTGTAGAAAACAACATACCCTAAAATGCCCCGGCGAGACGGAGGAAATAGCTGCGTGGGGGTGCAATGGCGCTGCCGGAAAAGAGTCCGGCGAAGTCGAGAACGTTGAGACGATTGTTGAGGTTTTCAACGTCAGCTTGCAGACGGAGCGAACGGGTTTCTTTTTTGTAGAGTTCCAGGCCAGCGGAAATGTCGATGGAAAGCGTGGGACGAATGCGTCCGTCGGCGAAGTTGACACGGTTGACCATTTGCTGCCCATACTCGGCGAGCGCCTGGTTATAAGTTCCGGTGAATGTGAAGGGCAGGCCACTGCCGTATTCTGCGCCGCCGGCAATCCACACACGCGAAGTGAGTTGATAACGTAGGCGGGCACGGAGGGTATTGCGCTGATCCTGGGAGTCGGGAAAATGGCCACTGAGTAGGGTGGCACCATTGAGAGCATCGTCGCCGAGGAACAGGCCGCCCGTGACTGGGAACCAGACGTTGCCCACGATGTAGGAATAGCTGAGAAAGCCGGAGAAACGGTTCCAGTGCGGGAGTTCTAGCTTGGCTTCCGCACCGTAGATAACGGCTTTGCGAAATGCGATCGGAAAACTGACGGCAGTGCTGAGGATCTGATCGTCGTCGGCAAAATTGTCGACATAGCGGCGGAAGTAATTTGCGTCGAGGCGCAACTGGCTGAAGAAACTTTTGGTCGCGCCAAATTCGAAATAGTTGCCGTGGGAAGGCTGGACCGGCAAACGCAGGACATTGGAATTCAGAACGGTTACGGCTGCCGAACTGGCAAGAAGAATGTTCTCAAAGGACGGAGTTTGAAAGACACGATCGTAGGAAGCATGAACAATGAGATTTGCCGCCGGAAAATAACGCGCTGCGGACAAGCGCGGGCTGACAGCGTTTTGGTTCACGACGAGTTGGTAATGGTCCCATCGAAGACCGGCGTTGATGGTCCAGTTGCCGAGATGAATTAAATCTTGAACAAAGGCGGATTGCTCGAGGTCCGGACGACTGCCGGTAAAGGCAAAGGTAGAGGGTGTGCCAGGATCAAAAGGATAATTTGGATCGTTCGGGCTTGCGGTGATGAGGTCGCTGAAGTGTTCGTGAAGAAATAAATTATCCGACTCGACGCCAGCCTTCCACTCGTGTCGGCCGCTGTGGATCAGGATGGCCGCTTTGAAGTAGGCCTCTTTAAAATCGTTCTGCAGAAACGCCGCAATGGGCCAGTCGCCGTTGTTGGAGTTGAGGTTGGCGGAGTTGTCGCGGCCCATTCCGTGAACATCAAGGAGGACGTTGGGCGAGAAAATGTGCTGGTAGGAAGCGATGCCAATGGTTTCGAAATTTCCGCCAGTCTGAAGTTGGGGAACGGTGCCAGGAGGATCTTGCAATTGAGGAAATTGTTGGAGTTGCTCATTGGGAATTTCGTAACGCGCGAGTTCGTGGCGGATGCTAAGAGTTAGACGATCTTTCCGTGTGAGATCGCGATCATAGCCTAGAGAGAAGTCTCCCGTGGTGCCGCGGTTCGTATAGTTCTGCGGCACGACTGGATTGAGATAGCGGGCGGTCATGTTGCCTGAGGCGCTGGCAGTGAGAGTGTTGGGTCCCCAGGAATCCTGAAGGCTGGCGAAGGCGCCGGCGGAATCGAAACTGCCGCCGGAGAGAACCGTTTGGCCATGAAGGCCGGGATGGAAGTCACGCTGCGTGTTGACTTCGATAACTCCGCCCATCTTTCGACCATATTCGGCGGGGATTCCGGCCGTGTACACGTTCAGCGAGTCAACGTCATCGACGTCAAGTTCTGGGCCAAAACTTGGGGAGCGGTTGTCAGTGAGGGGAACACCGTCGACGACAAATTGAGTTTGATACTCAGAGCCACGTGGGTGAAGCACGGCGTTGCCTTCGTAGAGCCAGCCGGGCTGAGAGTCGATGAGATCGGGGAGAGCGCGTCCGGGAAGCGAGGCGGGACGGTCGGCTATGGCTTTGGAGTCAAGGTGGTTGATGGAGGTGGTTCGTTCGGGATCGAGCAGAGTGTTTTCGGCGGTGACGTTCACGGCGGTACTGAGGGCTGCGATGTTGAGTTGGATGACGTAGTCAGTGGGAAGAGCGGTATGGATTTCGATGACTCCATCGTATGCGGAGAACGACTGGCTGCGGACCTGAAGCCGATAGCGGCCAAAAAGAAGATTGTGGGTTACAAAGTTCCCGGAGTCGTCGGTGGAAAATGAACGGCGGAACTGAAGGGCGTCACTGGAAAGATCGATAAGTGCTTTGAGCGGAAGGCCGTCGGGCCCGGTGACTTTAAGGCGAAGTTCTCCGGCATTGCTCTGCGCCGAGAGCGGGAGAGCGAGAAGGAGAACACCGAGGTGGAGCAGTTTGCGCACGTGGTTGAGCGAAGAACTTCATGCTACCAGTTTCGAGATGAGGCGCGGGGTGAGAAGAAAGGCCTCGCTACGCTCGGTGGACAGCCGAGGGCGGCTGTCCCCACAGGGATCTTTCAATCCTCATGCTTTTATTTTCGCAGCAGCAGGTCGGCGGCTATGAATAGGGCGAAGACTACCGAGATCACGCCATTCATGGTGAAGAAGGCGGCGTTGAGTTTA
>DATNMU010000095.1:0-8962 GCA_035602195.1 Candidatus Acidiferrum sp. | reverse complement strand
GGGCATGGATGGAATGGAGTAGGGCGTTCGAGAACCGACACTCCTCCCTTTGGATTGTGGGCTAGAGTGACGCTAATAGGAATATAGCAGCCGCAATTGGCTGCGGAAAAACTGTGGAATAGTCGTCTATCTAGTTGACACCCTAGGAAAAGGCTGCCGTTATTAACGGTATTTGCCCGCTGTCATGCTGAGCGGAGGAGGATCGTCCGAAGGATGATACTCCGCAGTCGAAGCATCCCTACCAGCGCCGCCGCTCTCCATCCATGGATACCAATCCTTGGCCGAGTCCATCCAGTGTGGATTCCGCGACTCGATCAGGACGATTTTCTTGGCCCGGGACCATCCCTTTAATTGCTTCTCGCGAGCGATCACCTTGTGTGCACGTCGTCGAATGAAGCCCAGCACAAAAGCCGCTCCGCATCGTACTTATGGGTAAAACCCTCCATCTGATGGAACTTATGCTCAAACACCCGTTTGTGCAGATTGCCGGTGAAACCGATGTACAGAGTCCCCGACAGGCTGCCCATGATGTAGACGCAATAGCTTCGCCGCTCTCTGGCAGTCATGCGGTTATAGGGATGCTTCGGCTGCGGAGGATCGTCCTTCGGACGATTCTCCTTCGCTCAGCATGACAAGGATGGAAGGTTTCGGCGGACGAAGGCTGTGACATTCATCACAAACAGGAATCGTACCGGCCCAGATTGGAACACTCAATTTTCTGTAAAGAACCGAACAACTCCCTCGGGCAAGGGCCGTAATAGCTGTAGGGATGCTTCGAGTCCGCAGTATCGTTTTGAACGATGCTGCTGCGCTCAGCATGACAAACTTATATCCGCAACTCGACCACCGTGGCCCCACCGCCGCCCTCGTTCTGCGGAGGCTCGGCCACAGATTCCACATGCGGATGCTGCTGCAAGGCTTGCCTGAGCGCTTTGCGCAGGATGCCCATTCCACTGCCGTGAACTACCCGCACGCGCGGCAGTCCGGCGAGGAATGCGCGGTCGACAAATTTTTGCACTTCGCGGGTTGCGTCATCGACGTTATAGCCGATGACGTTGATTTCCGACGGCGCATTCTGACCCTCGTTTTCGAGTGACACGGAAACGCCCCGCGCGCGCGCCGCTTTCAACGGAGAATCCGCGATTGGTCGCGAGCCCGCGATCACTGCGGCGATATCTTCGCGCGCGACCTTCATCTTCATCGCGCCCATCGCCACTTCAAAGTGAGAATCATCCAGTTTGCGCAAGACCTGCGCCGAGCGCCCGGTTGATTTCAACTTTACGGTGTCACCCTCGGAAACATTTTTGACGATCTGCGGCTGCGCATGAGGATCGCCCTGGTCGGCGCCGGTTGCGTGTGCCACTACGGTGGAATCGAACTGCTCGCGAAATTCACGGCGCAGTTTGGCGACCCGGCGCTCGGCCTCTTTGGAAACTTTTTGCGCTGCGGCCTTCTCCTGAACCGCGTTCACAGCTTCGCGCGCGTGGTATTCAAAATCTCGCAGCAGGCTCTCCAGCTTCTTTTCCATCTCGCGGGTCTTGGCCTGCTGGTCTCTTTTGCCTTCGGCTGCCAGTTGCGCTTTTTCGCGTTCCAGTTCCTGCTCGCGCGCTTTCAGCCGCAGGCGCTCGCTCTCAGCTTCGCGCAAGCTGGCGTGAAGTTTGTCCAGAAACTCGCCGACATCGCGCGCCTGGGTTCCAAGCTTCGCGCGCGCCCCGGAGATAATTGAGGGATTCAATCCCAACCGCTGCGCGATGTTGATTCCTGCCGACGCTCCGGGCACGCCCATCTTCAATTCGTAAGTGGGCTGCAGCGTCGTTTCGTCGAAGCCTACTGAGGCGTTCACCACTCCCGAAGTATTTGCGCCATAAACCTTCAACGAAGTGTGATGCGTAGAAATAACGGTTATGCATCCGATACGGCCAAAGTATGAGGCGATCGCAACGGCCAAAGCGGCGCCTTCCTCGGGATCGGTCGCCGAGCCGAGTTCGTCAAGCAGCACCAGCGATTCGGTAGTCGCGGTGCGCGAAATGAAATCGATGTTGGTAACGTGCGCGGAGAAGGTCGAGAGATTCTGCTCGATCGATTGATAGTCGCCGATATCGGCCAGCACAGCGTCGAACACCGGCATTTCGGCACGGTCGGCGGGAACCGGAATGCCCGACTGCGCCATCAGGGCCAGCAGACCGATGGTTTTAAGCGTCACTGTTTTGCCGCCGGTGTTGGGACCGGTGATGACTAGCTGACGGCGGTCGCCTTCGAGCTCGACGGTGATGGGAACGACTTCCGCTCCCTTGAGTTTGAGATTTCTCTCCAGCAGCGGATGACGGGCATCGAGCAGAAGCAGGCGGGCTTCGCCCGCGGACAGCCGAGGGCGGCTGCCCCCACATGGTTCCTGCTGGACCGCTGTGGGCGTGCTCAGCTTTACGGCTACGCAGTTGTACTCTTCGGCGAAGCGGGCTTTGGCAAACTGCAATTCCAGTTCGGCGAGCACTTCGGCCGAGGCCAGAATTGCTTCTGACTGTTCGCCGATGCGGCGCGTCATTTCGAGCAGGATGCGATGAATCTCCGCTTGTTCGTCATCGAGCAGGCGCACGAGTTCGTTGTTCTGTTCGATGGTTTCGAGCGGCTCGACGAAAACGGTCTGCCCGCTGGAACTAGCGCCGTGAACCACGCCCTGCACGCGGCGCTTCTGCTCGATCTTGACGGGAATGACGAAGCGCTCGCCGCGGATGGTGATCAGCTCATCCTGCACCGCGCCGCCTTCGGCCAGACGCCGCAAGTATGCGCGAAGGGAATCTTGAATCCCACGGCGTTGCTTTTCGATCTCGCGGCGAATCCGCGCCAGTTCGGGCGAAGCATGGTCTTCCAGCGTGCCATCGGGCTCAATCTTGTTGCGAAAATATCGCAGGAACTCGGTAAAGTCGGGAACACTCGCCGAGAGAGTGCGAGTTCGTTTCCACTCTGTCCGCATGCTGGCCGGGGGGTGGGATACGATCTCGCGCCATTCTGCGGCGCGGTCCACTATTAAAACCACATCGCGAATTTCGGTGGTTTCGAGCACAGCCCCCACGATACGAGCCCGCTCGATCAGCCTTGTTACGTCCAGCAGTCCAGAAAAATCAAAGCGGCCGCCCACGCGCCGGAACTCGCGTACTTCCTCCGCCAACTCCTGTTGTTCCCCGATCCAGGAGGAATCCGTAGATGGTGCAAGCGCAGCAATCTTCGCCTGGCCCAGAGGCGAGGACGAATACCCGCGCAGCAATTCGCGCAGGGCATCGAACTCCAGCACGCGGGCTGAGCTATGAATAAGCGGTGAAAACATTCGGTGTTTATGTTACAGGAACCGCCAAACGCCGGAGGGAACGGCGGGTTTACCTTCTCAGCAATCGAATGATTATGGCTGAGTTGCGGCCAGCGCCTGAGAGCTGTTGGCAACCGGAAGGCGCAACACGAACAATGCCCCGCCCTCGGGCTTATTGTGACAAGTGATCTGTCCGCGGTGGTCCTGAACTACGCCATACACGGCGCTCAGTCCCAAGCCTGTGCCTTTGCCAATCGGTTTGGTGGTGTAGAAAGGGTCAAACACTCGATGCGGCTCTTTGATGCCTGGGCCGCTATCGGAAAATTGTACGATCACTTCGTTTCCCTGCAGCCCCGCGCTCACGTCCAGCGATCCTCCGCCCGATTCCTCGAGAGCATCTAAAGCATTTTCGACGATCTGTACGAATGCCTGGAACAAGCGATGGCCGTCGCCCCAGACTTTGGGAACATCGGGATCGATGAGAGTTTCGATGTGAATTTTCTGATTGCGCCACTGCACTTCCCGCATCTGTACGCTGCGTTGTAGGAGCATGGCCAAATCAACCATGGTCTTTTCCCCAGAACTTTGCTGGGCGAAGCTGAGAAGGCTCGAAATCAGGTCGCGGGTGCGCTGCGAATGGCTGAC
The DNA here is from genome assembly GCA_035602195.1 of Candidatus Acidiferrum sp. Classification (GTDB taxonomy): domain Bacteria; phylum Acidobacteriota; class Terriglobia; order Terriglobales; family Acidobacteriaceae; genus Sulfotelmatobacter. Next base: position 5,016 of record DATNMU010000095.1, on the reverse strand, counting down.
GATCTTCCGCACCAGCGCGTCCTGCTCGCCTGTGAGCCGCTGACTCGACCACAGTGCTTCCGAATAACCCATGATGGCAGTCAGAGGCTGATTAATTTCATGCGCCGCACCTGCCACCAGTTGGCCGAGAGAGGCGAGCTTTTCTCTTTGTACCAGGTGAGTTTGCAGCCGCTGCTCTTTCTCGAAGCTGCGTCTCGAACCCTTTAATAAACGGATCAGGGTCTGGTCTTGAAGGTACTGACGCACAAAAACAACAATGCCCATCACCAGCATCGCAGCGAGCACGGTGAACAGACGGAACGCGCGGGTTGTAGCTGGAGAATTATCCCAGCGGAAGGTCCAAAGACCCAGCGCTGGCAACGAAAGAATTGCAAGCATCGCGAGCCGCGGCGCCATCGCGCCCCATTTGCCTTCCTCAGCGGACGGGGGCGCAGCCTCTGGTTTCCACTTGCGGGCGCTAAGAGCAGTCGCCGCCATCCAACTTACGGTTCCGATAAGCGGAATATCGTAGAGACTACCGGTGTAGTAGTGTCCCTTAGCCAAGGCCAGGCTCAGTCCCTGAGAGTCCAGCGCGTAGAGTGTACTGGCGCCCAACAGATTCAGGTAGACCGTTCTCCAGGCGCCGGCAGCATCCCGGCCGCCAATTCCCAGGACTAATACCAGCACACCGGTTTCCACCAGATAGAGCGAGGCAAAGTTCGTTTTGTACATTTCCGCGTTCAGGGCAACATATTGAGAAGGGAACACGACGAACGCGTAAAGGAACATCCACCAGATCAGCAGTAAAAAAAAGTCCAGCGTTCCCAAGCGGAATTTGGGGTCGCTTCCTGTGCGATGCGGGCGCAAGCCGATGGCCGCAATCATGGGGACCAGATGCATAAATAAAAACACGTCCATGAACGACCCGTGGGGGACACCCATCTGGCGTATGACTTCGCGATAGGTCCAGGCCGAGAGATCGCAAGCCCAGAGAATGCACCCCGAACCCATGAGGGCCCAAAAAAGCCGGGTTGCTCCGCGCGTCGACCAGGCATTGCACAGCATGGTTATTCCGACGGTTAGCGTCAGCAGGAAATATCCGATATCAGAAATCGCAGTCAACGCAGGGCCGCGGGGAACGACTAAAGACACCACCGCAAACGCGAACGTGATCGCTGCGGCCAGCACAAACCATCGATGTCTGGTGAACAGACTCATCCGAGTTCCATTCTAGGGATAAGAGGGCGGATTCCCAGATTGCTTCCGGGTACAACTGGTTACTTTCGTCACCTGAGACACCAGTACTCCAGCCATCCTCTGGCGTGGAAAGACCTAGCGTCACATAACTCGTTCTGTCCCATGAGTCCTGCTAAACTTGATCTGGGTGTGCTGCGCCCTGCCGGCAGGCCTGAAGCGAATCATCCGAGCCGTCCGGGCTTACTGCTCGTGCTTTCTGCCGCCGCCCAGAAACTACAGGTGCCTTATGGCTTTTCCTGTTACCCGCCTCCGCCGGCTGCGCCGCACCAGCCAGATCCGCGATATGGTGCGCGAAACTCGTTTGACCCCAGATGCCTTCGTCTATCCCCTTTTTGTGTGCCCGGGCGAAGGTGTACGTAAGCCGGTCGGCTCGATGCCGGGGGTGTTCAATCTTTCAGTTGACGAAGCGGTGAAAGAGGCGCGGGAGGTTCATTCCCTGGGAGTGCCATCGGTGATTCTGTTCGGTCTGCCCGACAGGAAAGACGAGATCGCCACCGGCGCCTGGGTCGAGGACGGGATCGTGCAGCAGGCCGCCCGCGCTATAAAGCGCGAGGTGCCGGAGTTGGTTTTGATGGGCGACGTGTGTCTTTGCGAATACATGTCACATGGACACTGCGGGGTCGTGAAGGCGCCGGCCACGCCAAAATCGCTCGGCGCAGCCGTCGCCGAACCTACGACCAAGCACAGGGAAACGAAAGCGAAGAATCTGAAGGCAGATTCTTTTGCTGCTGCGCCCGATTCCGATTACGAAATCGACAACGATGCCAGCCTTGAACTGCTGGCTCGCACCTCCGTGTCACTCACGCGGGCGGGCATCGATATTATCGCTCCCTCTGACATGATGGACGGGCGGGTTGCCGCCATCCGGCGCGCGCTTGACGAGGCGGGCTTCATCAATACGCCCATTCTTTCTTATGCCGCCAAGTTTGCTTCGGGATTTTATGGACCGTTCCGCGAAGCCGCGGACTCGGCGCCGCAATTCGGCGATCGGCGCTCCTACCAGATGGATGGGGGAAACCTGCGCGAAGCCATGCGTGAGATTGAGCTCGACATCGAAGAAGGCGCCGACATGATCATGGTGAAGCCCGCGATGCCATACCTGGATGTGATCGCCGCGGCACGCGAGCGCTTTGACCTGCCGCTTGCCGCCTATCAAGTCTCCGGCGAATACGCCATGATCGAAGCTGCCGCTCGTAACGGATGGATCGAGCGCGAGCGCGTGATGATGGAATCGCTGCTCAGCATTCGCCGCGCCGGCGCCAGCATTATTCTCACCTATCACGCCAAAGACGCCGCCAGGCTTCTGGCGTGAACTGGGAGTTTGGTAGCAGCGGACGCTCCCTCGGCAGGCCCAGGGCTGGCTGTCGCCCGCAGCCTTTGATCACGACTTGTGCCGCAAACGTAAATAAGCTTGCCCTAGGCCACCGTCGACTGCGCGGATTCAGGTTCGCGCTCGGTGTAACTGAACATGGCCTGCTTCAATTGCGAGTCTACTTCGTCCGCGATTGTCATAACATCGAGCAAAACCTGGCTAAAATCCACTTTGGACAGATTGTTTTGTAGCGTGCTAAAAATGCTGACCTGTAGGATTCGCGACTCCTCGACCATCATGGCGGCAGTGTAGCCTTGCTGACGCCGCAGATTTCCGTGCTCGTGTGCGGCGATCGAAAAGTTGGCTTTCGCGGTCGGGGGAAGGCGTAAACGGTAAATCAGGTCAGCGAGAAGATTGGGAAGATGGCCGGTGCGATCCCCAAAGCTCAGCCGGATGCAGGTCAGCTCTTCGTCTTGTTCCACCAGGACCATCCAGGCCTGAATCGTAGCATCGAGGTCTTGTTCCAATATGGAGGCCACGCTCAGCGTTGGCACCAGTCTACGACTTATAGGGTTCCGAAGTTTTTCGCGGATAGTTGCCCGGAGCGAGGCGATTTCGATTGGCTTCACGAGCACTTCATCCGCCTGTAAGCGGATGGCGGACAGGGCTTCGTCAATCGCTGGATAGCCGCTGAGCACCAGCGTCACAGCGCGAGGATGGGTGTGGCGCATGGCGCTCACCACAGTAAACCCATCGCCGGCTTGCGGCATGTGCAGGTCGGAGAGCAGTACGTCAAACTTCTCTGTAGCGATGCGGCTGAGCGCCTCGCATACGTTCGCTACGGCGACCACCTCGAAACCGTCCCGTTCCAGCGATGTCCGCAACATATCGCGGACAGCGTTGTCATCTTCGGCAAGCAAGACTTTCGGCATCCTGGCACTTCTTTCTCCGCACTGACGAAATGTTTACTTCAGGCTTCCGGAAACACTAGCGGAGGTTCTCTGACTGATCTGGTCATAATTGCACACTTTTAGGTGCATTCCGGATTTCGTAACAGACATGCTTTTGGGGTCACCGTTCTACCTCCGCCGGAATTTAGAAAAAAAAACCGGGAAACCGCGGCCCCGCTCAGCATTGAACGGCCGAAGATTTCCCCGGACTTCTCTGTCTGTTACTTAGCTTGCCCGTTGCATCGGTTTGTCGGTCTTCGAAAAATCAGCGCTCGCTTCGCCGGTGGAAGAAATATCCTGAGCGCTGGTGCGCTCCAGAATTTCCTTGGCACGCTTGGTCCAATCCGAATTATCCGAATGCACTGAGAGCAAAATGCCACCCTCTTTTACTCGACCTTCGTAGCGCTTGGCTTCGTATTCCGGAATCCCCATGCCAACCAGGGCTCCAGTAATGCCGCCGACCGCGCCACCAACTCCGGCTCCGGCCAGGGCCGCGACGATCGGACCTGCCGCGATGAAAGGACCGACTCCCGGGATGGCAAGTGCGCCGATTCCGGCCAGCCAGCCCAGCCCGCCGCCAATGACGGCTCCTGTACCCGCACCGGTGGCCGCACCTTCAGGCGCCTTGGTGCCCTTTTTTACTGCGAAATCCTTCGTGCCCACATTCTCCGGGAACAGCACCGAGATATCCGTGTTGCGGAATCCCGCTGCCTGTAGAGCATCCACCGCATTTTCCACTCCTGCGTAATCCCGATAAATTCCGAATACTGCTGTATTTTTCCCCGCCATGATAAAAATTCTCCTTGAGATAAGTTACGTACTATTGCTTCGGCTTAACGTCCATTTCGTTGGTCACTTTGTCTCCGCCCGCCACTTCGGCGGCCTTGGCTTCAATTGCGTTCTTTCTCGGAGCGCACCGGGCAATCGATCTTGTCCAAAGTGATCTTGGGCTTGCGATTTATTTTCAGACGAGCCCAGCGCACAGACATACTTCCGCATATGCCGCGGGGAAGCGGCCCCGGGGCGTAATCGTGATTGGTCGTTAACTATCGGCCTTCGGTTCCGGTAGCGTTGTGGCTTTCCGAGGAGAAGCGGTTCCGCACCCGGTCGCTGATATCCTGCACCTTATCGCCGATTGAGCCGCGAATTTCTTCGCCGCTGGCGGGAGCCAGCAACATTCCGACCCCAACCCCGACGCCGACTCCAGCGGTAAAGGTAAGGATGTTGCGCAGGGTGTGATTTTCACCCTCGTAGTAGTCCTGTGCGCGGTCGCGTAGATCAGATACCCGGTCGGACGCGCTATCTAGACTGTCAGAAACCCGGTCCCGCACGTCGCTGGCGACGCGGTCGGACTGTTCGACGAAATACACTGCGGTTTTGAGAATCGATTTTAGTAAGTTGTTGAGCACGCTTCACCTCGTCCTTGTGAAATCAAAACGTTATAGGTATTGGTTGCACAAAAAGAGGCGAGCGGCTGCAGCGGGATAAATTATTTACTGAAGACGCCGGAAACGAGGA
>DATNMU010000094.1:0-4858 GCA_035602195.1 Candidatus Acidiferrum sp. | reverse complement strand
CACCCGATCCTGATAAACCACCGAATCGCCCTCCGGAGCCAGCGCCCGCCGCAGCGTTACATCCGGATCCAATTCGCGGCTCTGGTCAAAATAAACAATTCGCAACCAGTCCGCCCGATGAATCTCGCCACCGCTCGGCGACAACTCCCCGCGCACCAGTCTCAACAAGCTCGTCTTCCCGCTCCCATTCGGCCCCACCAATCCAACTCTCATCCCAGCCGTAATTACAAAATTAAGTCCCGTAAACAACTTTCGATCTCCGATTTCGCAGGAGACTTCTTCCAACTCGATCAACCGCTTCGTCTTCCGATCAGTGGCTGAGAAATCAATCTGCGCGCTCCCGCTTCGCCGCCTGGCATTCAAATCCGCCAGTTCGCTCATCAACTCGCCCGCCTTGTCGATCCTCGCTTTCGACTTTCTGGTGCGCGCCTTCGCTCCGCGCCGCAGCCACTCGATCTCCCGATGCACCAGGTTTTCCAGCGCCTCCTGCCGTTTACCTTGCGCGTGCAGAAATTCTTCTTTTTTCTCCAGGAACCGCGTGTACCCGCCCGAAACCCGCAACAAACCATCGGGATACGTCCGGTTCAGTTCTGCCATTTCGGTAGCAACGTTCTCCAGAAAATATCGGTCGTGGCTCACCACCACGCATGCAAAAGAAGCCGCCGCCAGCGACTCCTCCAGCCACTCAATCCCCGCCAGGTCAAGATGGTTCGTAGGTTCGTCGAGCAACAGAATGTCAGGCCCCTGCACCAGCGCCTCTACGATCGCCAGCCGCTTTCGCCATCCGCCAGAGAGCGCGGCAGCTTCCACATCCAACTCTTCAAATCCAGCTCTGCCTAGCGTCTCCGCGAAGCGAGTGCCGCGCTCCGATTCCGGCACTTTCGCGCGTATCATTGCGCTCTGCGCAACCGCCCGCACCGTCGCCCCGGATGGGAACGTCGAGTCCTGCTCAACATAGCTCAGTCGGATTCGTTTTCGCACCGCAATCTCGCCGCTGTCCGGCGTTTCATCGCCCGCCAGAATTCGCAACAGCGTTGATTTGCCCGATCCATTCGGCCCAATCAGCCCAATGCGGTCGCCCTCTGAAACCGTGAAAGATACATTCTGAAAGAGCGGATTCGCTCCAAACGCCTTCGAAATTCCCTGCGCATTAATAATTGGCGGCAACGACGGTATTTCTCCTATTCCTGCTTGAGGTTATCAGGAAACTGAACTTGCCTCCCCGCTCGGCACGGAACGTTCGGTAACCTCCGCCAAGTTACTAAACGGCGATAACGCAAGTGATTCGCACAACAAATTCACGCAACTAATTCACTCGCTGATCAAGTTTCACGCTACAATGTGAATCCCTGCCAGAGAAGCCGGGCTGATGCAAAAGCCAGCCTGTGCCCCTCCGGCCCGATCGACCAAGGATAGGTACTTCTTGCGAGGTCGCCCCCATGCCATGTCTGCCGCTGTTCCGCTTTCAAAACAGAGTTTGTGCGAGGTGAGGCGTGAGTCGTGGGTCGATTCGTGCTCTTGGGATTTGTTTGATATTAATGCTGGGCCTGGCCGGATGCAGCAGCGTTAAAAGCGTCGCCCCCGCAACTTCCACTACCACGCCCCCTCCACCATTGCCTCCGAGCATCACGTCCGTCTCGCCAAACTCGGGCCCGATAGGCACAAGCGTGACCATCACCGGAGCGAACTTTGGCGCAACTCAAGGCGCAAGCACAGTAACGTTCAACGGCATTCCCGCAGCTCCTGCCAGTTGGAGCGCAACCTCGATCGTAGTTCCCGTGCCGGCGGGAGCTGCCACCGGAAACGTAATCGTCACCGTCAGCGGTGTCGCCAGCGCAGGTGTACCTTTCACCGTAGCGACAAACCCGCCGCCACCAACCCCCGCCATCTCAAATTTGTCGCCACCTTCCGGCCCCGCCGGAACATCAGTCACCATCACCGGGACGAATTTCGGCGTCACTCAGGCTTCCAGCCAGGTGACCTTCAACCAGGTGCCCGCAACCATTACCACTTGGAGCGCCACTTCGATTGTTGCGATAGTTCCCCCCAACGCCACCTCGGGCTACGCAGTGGTAACCGTAAATGGCCTCGCCAGTTCAGGCGTGTCCTTCACCGTGCTGCCAACTCCCGCCATCACAAACTTGTCGCCAACCTCCGGCCCCGCCGGAACATCAGTCACAATCACCGGCACGAATTTTGACGCCACTCAAGCTTCCAGCCAGGTGACCTTCAACCGGATAGCCGCAACGATTACCAACTGGAGCGCTACCGCGATTGTTGCGATAGTTCCGGCCAACGCCACCTCGGGATACGTAGTGGTAACCGTAAATTCCGTATCTAGCGCGGGAGTTCTGTTCACCCTCCCAGGAACCCCTGGCATCGCGAGCCTGTCGCCACCGTCCGGTCCTACTGGCACATCGGTCACGATCACCGGCACGAATTTCAGTGCGACTCAGGGCACAAGCACGCTGACCTTCGATGGCGCCACCGTCACTCCGACAATATGGGGCGCAACTTCGATCACCTTCACCATCCCTGCCGCCGCAACCACGGGAAATGTCATCGTCACCGTCAACGGAATCGCCAGTAACGCAGTGCAGTTTTCAGTATTCCCAGTGCCCGTGATCACCAGTTTGTCACCGACAACCGGAGCGGTCGGCGTCCCCGTCACAATCACCGGCACAAACTTCGGCGCGAGCACGGGCGCGGTCACCTTCAACACAACCGCGGCCACGCCCACTGCCTGGTCCCCAACCTCCATCGTAGTTTCAGTTCCCACGGGAGCTACCAACGGCAACGTGGTCGTAACTGCCAACGGAGTAGCCAGTGCAGGGAAGCCATTCACGGTCGCGCCTATCACCATCTCCCCGCGCGCTGCAGCCTTGGTCGTCACCACCCAAACTCAACAATTCACCGCGTGGATCACCGGCGGATCCGGCGTCAATTGGTTTGTAGATGGAATACAGAACGGCAACACATCAGTCGGGACCATCATCAACGGCCTTTACACCCCACCCTCAACCGCCGGCACTCACACCGTCACCGCAACCAGCACCGCCAATTCCTCAGTCTCAGCCACGGCCACCGTCGCCGTCACCGATCTCGCCGGAGTGTCCACCTTCCACAACAGCCTTTCCGTCGATGGCACAAACCTGCAGGAATACGCCTTAACCCCGGCCAACGTGAACTCCACCACTTTCGGAAAACTTTTTTCCTGCCCGGTGGACGGCGCTACCTACACTCAGCCGCTGTGGGTTCCAAACGTAAATATCAACGGCGGCATTCACAACGTGATTTTCGTCGCCACGCAGCACGACAGCCTTTTCGCCTTCGATGCTGACGCCAGTCCCTGCGTGCAATATTGGCAAGTCAATCTGTTGGATTCCGCTCATGGAGGCTCCTACCCCGACGAGACTTCGGTGCCATGGAAAAATGTTGGAGGCGGTGACGGTGATATCCAGCCGGAAGTTGGCGTCACCGGTACTCCCGTCATCGATCCCTCGAGCGACACAATTTATGTTGTCAGCAAGTCGGAAAATGTCACGACCAGCACGTTCTACCAAAGACTCCATGCTCTGGATCTGGCCACCGGCAACGAAAAATTTAGCGCGCCCGAACTCATCCAAGCCTCCGTCCTCGGAGTCGGCCAAGGCAATTCTGGCGGCGTCCTGTCTTTCGATCCCAGGAATCAAAATCAGCGCCCCGGCCTCACTCTGGCGGGCGGAGTGGTTTACATCGCCTGGGCATCTCACGAAGATGAACAGCCCTTCCACGGCTGGTTGATCGGCTACAGCGCCACTGACGTCCAGGCGCAGACCGCCGTCTTCAACACCACGCCCAACGGAGGCTTAGGCGGTATTTGGGCATCCGGCGGATCTCCCGCCGTAGACAGTAGCGGCGCGATTTATGTCTCCACCGGAAACGGTGTCTTCGACGCCAACACCTCAGCCTTTCCGATCCCAGATTACGGCGATAGTATCCTGCGCCTCGATCCTTCTACCTCTCTTTCTGTGACCGACTGGTTCACTCCCGACGATCAACAAAATCTCGCCAACAATGACATCGACCTGGGCTCAGGAGCCGTGCTTCTGTTGCCCGATCAACCTACCGGGCCGGTGCTCCATCTTCTCGCGCAAACCGGCAAGGAAGGCGTGGTCTATTTGATCGATCGCGACAACATGGGACACTACCAGGCCGCGAGCAACAGTCAGATCGTGCAGAGCTTTTCCGGCCCGACGTCTTTCTTTGGCGCGCTCGCCTTCTGGCAGAACAGCTTGTACGTCGGCGGACGCGGCGATCACCTGAAACAATTTGCCTTCAATCCTTCCACCGGGCTTTTCATTACCGCTCCGGCTTCGAAATCGACCGGCATCTTTACTTTTCCCGGCGCCACTCCTTCGATTTCATCGCAGGGTGCGTCCAACGGAATTGTGTGGGCCATTGATTCCAGCCAGTATGGTCCTCCCGCCCCCGGCCCAAGTCCCGCGATTGTGCATGCCTTTAACGCGAACAACCTCGCCACCGAGTACTGGAACAGTTCGCAGGCGCCCAATGGCCGCGACCATGCTGGCGGTGCGGTCAAGTTCGCTCCGCCCACCATCGCCAATGGCCACGTCTACGTCAGCACCCGCACCGAGGTCACCGTCTACGGCTTGCTGCCCTGACGGGACTTCATTCGCGCGCCGCGCATATAATTATCTAGAACTCCTTGTCATCCTGAGGCCCGCGCCCTTTGCGGGCCGAAGGACCTATGCAACTCCCCTCCGGCTGAACTGGTGCCGTTCTTAACGCTCGCAACTCACTCCTCGTTAACCCGAAAAGCTTTACCTCGTAGCCGCAGAGCAGCGCAAAATGCCAG
>DATNMU010000093.1:0-3955 GCA_035602195.1 Candidatus Acidiferrum sp. | reverse complement strand
GAAAGCAGCAACGTAAAAACCAGCAGCAGCACGCCGATGTTCCAATTGAATTCGCGCGGCTTTTTGTAGGAGCCGGTGAGAAAGACGCGGAACATATGCAGCCATACGCCGATGACCATCAGGTGGGCGGCCCAGCGGTGCATGTTGCGCAGGATCTTGCCAAAGGGTACGTCATGCTCGAGATAGAGCACGTCGCGAAAGGCCTGAACTTTGCTGGGGTGGTAATAGAACATCAGCAGGACGCCGGTGTAGGTGAGGATGATGAACAGAAAAAAAGTAATTCCTCCCATGCCCCAGGTGTAGCTGTAGCGCACCGCGTCGCGATTGATCTTCGCAGGATGCAAATGCAGGAAGACGTTGGAGAGCACGCCCAGCGCGCGATTGCGGGGAGTGTCATCGTGCTTGTGACGGAAAATTGAAGTGTAGACCTGAGTCTTCGTGGGATCTTTCAGACCCTCGATCTGCTCTTTTGCTTTGGTGGGGATGTCGACCTTCATCGCCTGAAGGTCGTCTTTGACGCGGTCGACCAGGCCCACTTTGCCGTTTTTGCCGTTGGTTTCGTCAGCCATATATAAGTTCCGATTCTTTGTCATGCCTACTGCAAGCGGGCGAGGGCGCCCGCTCCACATGATTCGTTACACTCCGGTTAGAAATGCTCCTGGATCGTTGAAGCGACTGGGTTGACCTTTCGGCCACGAATAAAGTTTTGAAGTGTCGACCAGAATTTGTCCGTCGGGCGCGATTTCAATCTTGGCGCGATCCATGGGGCGCGGCGCTGGGCCTTCGAAATTGATTCCTTCGCTGTCATAGCCGCTGCCGTGGCATGGACATTTGAATTTGTTCTCGCTGGGTTTCCAGTCGGGTGTGCATCCGAGATGCGTGCAGCGCGCGTAGATCACAAATACGCGATCCGGTGTACGGTCGACCCAGATGCGATATCTCTGTTGGAACTTGGTGTCGACTCCAAGAGCGAATTCCGATGGGTATCCGATTTTGAAAACCGTGTTGGGCTCGAAAAGAGTACGAGGCAGAAAGAATCGGAAGAATGCCAGAAACCATGCGGTGAGAAATGCGGTTACGCCGACCCACACGAGACGACGTCGGCGGCGATCGACGTCTGTATTGGAAGGGCCGGGGGAAGATAGTCCCGCTGAAGCCGCGGCCTTTGAGGTTCCCACGGCGGGCGTGCCGACATATTTTGTGGCATCTACCGCGACGCGCGGCGCGGGTTGCGCCGGTTCTGGATTCGGACTCGGGTTTGGTTGATCTTTCGACCGATCTGGCGACTGATCTGGGCCCGGAACCGCCATGAATGCCTCCTGCCTATGAAATCGTGCTTAGTCTCCCGCGGCCGCCAGTAATTCTGGCGATGCCGTTTGCCTCCCGTTCGAATAAATCGCGGTGCGAGGATGAACCGCAGTTCCCAGCGCTTCGTGCACCAACTGCGCCAGGGCGGAAATAAATTTTGGTGAATCGTTCAATCCGCAACTCATCTCGAATTGAGTGACGCCCAGCCGGTAGGCTTCTTCGCGGGCTTCGTGGTCGATTTCGCCGAGAGTCTCGACGTGATCGGAAACGAAGGCGACGGGCACGATGCAGACCTCACGAACCTTCTCGGCGCACAAGTTGCGCAAAGTCCGGTGCAGGGAAGGTTGCAGCCATTTGCTGGCGCCGACTTTGCTCTGATAGCAGAGGCGGTGACGATTGGGCCATCCACCGCGTTGCATCAGAAGCCGTACCGTATCTTCAATCTGCCGCTGGTAGGGGTCACCTTTGGCGATCACGGACATAGGGACGCTGTGCGCGCTGAAGACGAGTTCGGCGCGCTCCGGCACCGGAAATCTTGCCAGCGCTTCTTCAACTTTTTCGATTACGGAGTCTAAATACATCGGGTGCTGATAGAAGTGGCCGACCTTATGTACAGGAACATTGCCGCGGAACAAACGTTGCCACTCGTTCAGGCTGCTGCCGATGGTGGTGCAGGAATACTGCGGATATAAGGGCAGCAACACAATCTGGTTGCACTGCGCAGCTTCGAGCTGAGCGATGGCTTCGCTGGTAAAAGGATGCCAGTAGCGCATGGCCACAAAGCAGTGGGCGTCGAGACCTTGTATTTCGAGTTCTGCCTGCAAAGCCCGCGCCTGGCGCTCGGTGAAGCGGCGGATGGGAGAACCTCCGCCAATGGTTGCGTAATGGTGCTGGACTTTGCGAGCGCGCGTGGTCGAAATCAATTTAGCCAGAGGTTTTCGCCCGAGGCGGGCGAAGGGAAAGTCGATGATGTCGGGATCGCAGAAAAGGTTATAAAGGAAAGGCTCGATCGCAGCCAGCGTGTCAGGCCCGCCCAGCTGAAACAGAACTACCCCTACACGGCGCGTTGTATTCGCCATCCCCTCTGATTCCCCAGAACGGGCGAATCTACTCCCATCCGCGACGAGAGTCAATGGTATTTGCAAGCTGTTGGTTGCCAGATAGATAGACGCCTGCAAATTTCTGTCGTCTGGCTTCAGCTCACGATATGCCGGTTCAAATCCAGATTGAAGTGATCTTTTAGCGTGACTGCTTTGGTATTCACATCCACGGCAAGGAATTCGACTTTGAGCGCGGTCGGGGAGACCGTCACACGAAGAAAGCCGAAGTCGTTTTCATCGAAGGCATCCAGGCGAAGTTTGTTGCCTTTTGCATCCGTGCCCATGAAAGGCAGTTTCGGGGGAGCGCCGGTGTTGGTTTTCTTGAATCCGGAGAGATTGAAGTATCCTCCCGTGCCGGCGACAACAAACGGAATCTGACTGGTCCCTACTAAGCGGGTGTAGCGTTCATACAAGTGCGCGTGGCCGGAGAGCACCATGTCGGGCTGAATGCCGGCTTGCTGGCACACGCTGTCAATGTCAGCCAACATCTTTGGACTGGGAGCATGATCCTGGCTTCCGGTAAACGGAGGATGGTGGACAGCGATGATCAGTGGGCGCCGAGTTCCGGCCGCTCTCTCTTGGACGGCTGCTTTCAACTGTTGTTGCAGAAACGTTAATTGCGCAGTACCTACGACGCCGCCGGAAATCACGCCTTCAGTAGCACCTTCGCTGATGTTCGAATACAGGCCGATGATTTTTATCAGCGGCGCGTTCAGGGTGAAATAGACTCCGGGCTGCGTCATTGTGGTTCTGGCAAATCCCTGCGCCTCAGGGTTTTTCGCGGTCGTCTTGGTGCAGAAATTCTCGCAAAAGCCAACCAAGGTTTTTTGCGGAAGGCTGGGAGAAACCATGCCATCGTGATTGCCCGGGATGGCGAAAATGGGGGCGTCATAATCGCGGTAAGGATCGTAGAACTGATCGTAGTAGTAACGCTCCTGGCCGAGGTAGTAGACGACATCGCCGAGATGATAGAAGAAGGCGGGCAGCCCGTTCTGATAAGTCTTGTTGGCAAGATCGGCGGCCATAGCGTCGGCGACGGCGAATTGTTTTGACGGTTCTTTGATGCCGCCGCTGTCGCCGACCGCGTGGAAGACAATGGAACCCGCCGACTGAATCTGCTGGACCTCAGCCGTGCTGAGAACCTGAGCGAGATCAAGCACTTCCGGTTGACGCCAGGATTTTGGAATCGGCAAAATCGCGGTGGAGGCGGTTACGTTCGAGTCGGCGAAAACATCGGCCTTGCTGAAGTTTCCGTAGTCATCGGGTGAGGGTTTTGGGTTGGCAAAGATAAAGCCGCCAGGCGTCGCAGTTTCTTTGACTCCCGAGGGCCGTTTCGCGGTGCGAGTTTTGCCCGCAGATTTTTTAATGACTTTTTTCGCAGCCATGCGCATTCTCCTTATCATCCAGCGGCTGGGCGCCGGTAAGACCCTCATGCAAAATCAACCGCGGGGCCGAGAGCGATGCTTGCGAAAGATGGTGGGAAGCGAAGGGAAGTTCCCGTGAGGACCTCCCGGCGCTCGGTTGGCACGGACTTTATAGCAATACCG
>DATNMU010000092.1:0-15264 GCA_035602195.1 Candidatus Acidiferrum sp. | reverse complement strand
GGTCGACTGTAAGCAGAGGATGAGCCGGATTATTCGCCGCGTTCGTGTCGTTCGCCTCGCCAGAGCCAGAACTGGTGGCGACAGACTGAGATTGGACTGCGTTGTTTTCTTGAGTCCACGCATTTCCTGCAAAGAGAACAAGAGCCGCCGCCAAAACTATCGTCTGTCTTGAACGCTTTCGCGACCATACTTCTCGCATGGCACTCGCGCCGCTATAGAAAGCGGAGTCGATAGCGCTTGGGTTCGGATGCATCGATCGGTCCTTCATATACGTCTCTCCATTCTTCAAGTTGTTGAGACTCACAGAAGATGCATCTCCTCGGCCGCGGCCGTAAGCCCGTCTCGGAAATTAGGGTGCGCCAGAGCGATCAAAGCCTGTGCTCTCTCCGTAGAGGAGAGCCCCTTCAGATTTGCAACGCCGTTTTCGGTAACTACGTAATGAACATCTGTGCGAGGTGTTGTTACAGGACCGGAGAGTCGAGGGACAATTTTGCTGATCTTGCCATCCTTGATGGCCGACTGGAAGGCGATGAACGACATTCCTCCCTTGGACGCATAGGCACCTCTGACAAAGTCGAGTTGTCCGCCCGTGGAAGTGAACTGATGCCCATTCACATATTCCGAATTGCAAGCGCCAGTGAGGTCCATTTCGATCGTAGAATTCACCGACACCACGTTGTCGTTCTGGGCAATCACGGCGGGATCATTCACGTAATTAACGGGATGGCTTTCGATCGCAAGGTTGTCATTCATGAAGTCATAGAAGGCTTCGTCTCCCATCGCGAAGGTGAAGACGGACTTTCCGGGGTTGATTTTCTTCCATCGATTGGTGACTGCCCCGTTCTGGATCAACTGTGCCAGGGCAGGGTTAAGCACTTCGGTATGAATGCCCAGATCTTTGCGGTTCATCAGCGCCTCACAGACTCCGCTGGGTACTCCGCCCACGGAAAGTCCGCCTGAGCTAACGGATTCAGCTTCATGAAGCCGGCGCACTGGACGCGAAAGAACGCGAGTTGCGCTTTGGTCGCGGCGTCCGTTGGAAACGCATCGAGAAGCCCCTTCGTCGCGATGCACTTGGTCTCAGGTAGCAGCGGCTCTACTGACAGCCTCAGGACGAACTCCGCGAGCATGAGGAGTGCCGTATTCCGATTCGCCGTGTCTGCGGCCAGACGTCCGATCACTTGGATCATCTGGCGCATCGGGAAGGCGTCGACCGAGCCGTTCGAAACGCGCAAGGCAGCAACGAGCACGCCGCCCCTGAACTGAGTCACCTGATAATTGATACAAAAAACGCGGTCCCAGCATGACAATTTGTCAACTGTATGGGTGATGGTGAGCGCGGAAGGAATCGAACCTTCAACCTACTGTTGGAACGTCAATAACCTTGCTACAAAATTGACATCACGCCTCTCCGCACCGTGCAGCAGCGGCTGGGCACGTAGATATTGAAATCCAAGGATGCGTTACTTGAACCCGTCCCGCGGTCAGCAGCTGCGCTTCTACGTTCAGAAGCTCAACAAGAAAACGGTTACGAGTTCGTGGGTCGCCGAGCAAGGAGTAGCTGCGCTCTCCGCGCGGTGTAGTCGCGCAACCGCGAACAAAGCAAAGCGAACGCTGGAGGAAGCGAAGCGACGCCACAGAGCATACCTGAAATCGAAGCGAACTGTTCCGCCGCCAGCGCTGATTGAAGCTGCGGTTTGGCTAGCATCTCTCGATACAGTTTTCCGGTGCGGTTTTGTCGATCCGAAGATGTTCGCTCCCCCGCCACGCGCATTGATGGAGGATCTTCAGTCGATGCTGGCTATCGAGCCCGTGGAACATTTCCGAGGCACGCGATGCGTTCTCAATCCTACGTTCGGTCCGGGGTCTGAATTGGTCGGCGGAGCTGATGATGATCTGATTATCGACGACACCCTGATCGACCTGAAAACAACCAAGCATCTCACCTTCGGCAGAGAGCACTTCAATCAACTTGCCGGATATTACCTGCTCTCCTGTATCGGCGGCGTCGATGACTGCGAAGAAGGCGGAATCAACTATCTCGCCATTTACTTTGCACGTTATGGTTTTTTTCACCGTATCCCAGTCGCACGCTGCATCGCAGAATCAAAGTTGCCTGCGCTTCTGCGTTGGTTGAAGAAGCGTGCCGGGCGCTAGAAAAGCAGTTGGGCGTCTACGCTTTCCCCTTAGAGCCAACCTTCTTGGCGTAGGCGAGATAGGAAATCGCGACGCCAAAGTCGCCGTTTATCGGTAAGAATAGCGGATCGTCGGTGCGCATCAACTCGTCCGTGATCGTTGAGTCGGCAATGCCTTCTCGTAGCCGCTTGCAGATGTAGTCCACAATCTCTGGATAGAATCCCATCAGTGTCGAGGGCTCGTTCCTCCACAAATGAGGGGACAATCGTACTCGGGCATCAGACGTTTGTCGCGATCTGCCAGCATGCTGTTACGAAAATCCGAAATGTTCGTGGCAGTCGCGCCTGGTTGATTATTTCGGTGCTACATTCTGCCTATGCTCCACAGCAACATCACACCTGAGCACGAGTGCGACGGAGAGCTGATCGAGCTGGCCGACAGCTCCCAAGGCGCGTTCAGCATGTCATGGCGCTCTTAATTGTGGAACGGAATTTACGTTCGTGCCTGACTCAACATGGATCACTATGGTTACACCGGGGATGAGAAGCGTGATCGACGGAACCGAAGAGAACTGACGACCGTTTCAATGTATGAACTGAAGACGCACCTGGATTGCTTAACAGAGTTCCACGGGAGTAAACTTTGCCTGTTCTGCGAGCGCCCGCGCAGGGCGCTGCCCCTTTCAACCCGCGCCGTTCGGATGGCTCCTTGCGGCGCGGACTTTTAGTCGTCCGCGATTAAAGAAAATCGCATATCCAACCCGTCCCAGCGTGATCTCGCCTCGATCAAGTGGCGAAACATCTTCCGGGCGCTTGCGATGCTCATCAGCTTCATTGGATTCTCTTTGGGTATGTATTCAGCCTTAGCAGGTCTTCTCGGATTGCTAGGAAACGAAGCCTTCTTAATTGTTGCTACTGACATCTGACGGAGCGTGGCGCTCTTTCAATCGGTACAACTCATTGTCGCGCTGAAGCGATGCGATTTCCCGTCTCAGCTCCAACACCCGTTGCTGAGTGAATCCATCCATACTAGGAATGTTACCCCTCTCGTGCACCGCGAAGTTCGTTCCGGTTCAAGATTGACTGGTCTTCGGGGTCTGGCTGGACTTTCCTAGGCGTCCGCAAATTTCGCCGATACGCACTGCGCGTTTGTCGTATTGCGCCGCTTCTGCTTTGGACATATTGATGTAGGCGGCGGTTTGTAGGGCCTCAAGTTGCAACTTGGCTAACACCGCCAATTCCTCTGTTAGGTCTTCAGTCTGCTTCGCTGAGAGATTCTCATACCCTGCCATTAGCGACTCCAAGACTTTCGTTGCTTCCTGATCGCCGCAATCAGTACGGTCCACGATGAACTTCTTGGCTTGCTCCTGCGTCAGTTTTGTTACGGTGGGTTTTGAATACGACTTTTTGCCTACCGCTTTGGCGTTCTTCATGCGATAAAAGGCGCTCTAGTCGGCTGCGTTGGTTGGGCTGATGGCGCTCGTGTATTTCTTAGCGAGGAACTGCATTCTGATGCGGATTTCTTCCTGATCTTCTCTGATTACGGCTCGCAGGAGGGAAATGAGTTCTTCCGCCTTCACAGGGTCTTTCTCATCGGAGATTCCTCGGCAAAGAGTTCGCACAAGATCGGCGTCGTACACGTATTACTTTCCCCCCGAAGGTTTGATTTTCTACTAAGGCTGGTAGTTGAGGAATACAGGAATCTCTGTATTGTGTCGAACAGAAGTTCTAGGCCAAAAGTGTGCGTGATAACGGCCAGGCAATTCGTGAGTCGTCTGGCGCTGCCCGCGCATCTTTCATCTTCTAATCGGCGGGAATCCATGACTCAGGTGCCAATCTGGTTCGAACGCAAGTTCGAGTTCTCTTTTCCGGTTGAGCTGTACCCCAACCTGCTCGCGCGTTTGCGTGGCACTCCGGCCAGGCTGGAAGAGATGGTTCGAGGCCGTTCTCACACAATCATGATTCAGAAAGCGGAGCAAAAGTGGTCGCCTCAGGAACACGCCGGTCATTTGCTTGACCTCGAACCGCTGTGGCTGGCGAGTGTCGGCGATTACGTCGCGGGCAGCGATCAGCTCACCGTAGCAGACCTGACGAATCGAAAAACCGACGAAGCCAACTACAACGCGTCCTCGCTGAGGAAAATCCTGGACGAGTTCCATAATGCAAGACAGAGATTGCTGGTGCTAGCGGAGGAACTGGATGCATCCTCATTTGATCGAGCCATCCCGCATCCACGTCTGAAGACGTCAATGCGGCTTGTAGACCACTTGTACTTTGTTGCCGAACACCGATCATCATCTCGCGCGGATATGGGAACTGGTTAATGCTTGAACTGTTGAAAAGACTTGGCATCGAACATCCAGTGATCCTGTCACCGATGGGCGGCGGTTCCGGTACGCCTGAGCTGGCTGCCGCTGTTTCCAACGCTGGCGGGCTCGGATCGCTGGGAGTCGCATACTTGACGCCGGAGCAAATTATCGAGAGCGTGCGCCAAACTCGTGCGCTAACGAACCGGCCCATAAATGTAAACCTATTTGTCGGGGGGGTCGTGGTGCCGTCAAATTTCGACTCCGCGCCGATGTTATCGATCCTGAGCGAGGTTTACGCATCACTTGGTTTGGCAGCCCCGCCAATGCCACCACAGCCGCGCGATACCTTCGCGGAACAATTCGAGGCTGTATTGGAGGCCCGACCGGAGGTATTCAGTTTCACTTTTGGTGCGCTCGACTCTCTCGCCATCTCAAAGCTTCGATCGCGGGGGATCGCGATCCTCGGCACGGCCACAACCGTAGAGGAAGCGGAACTCCTCGCAGAAAGCGGGGTTGATGCGATCGTGGCGCAGGGAGCGGAAGCTGGCGCGCACCGTGGCACCTTTTCTGTGCCTTTCGACGCCGCGATGTTCCCAACTTCGCAACTTGTGCGTCAAATCGCTCCCTTTGCTCCAGTGATCGCGTCCGGCGGGATTATGGACGGTCGCGACATTCGAAGGATGATGGACAACGGAGCGTCGGCGACTCAACTTGGTACAGCGTTTCTTCCATCTCCAGAGTCCGGTGCATCGCTCGCATACAAACGGGCGCTCCTCGCGACGAAGACCGATACGACGGTGATTACGCGTGTATTCTCTGGCCGACCGGCACGCGGCTTGCGCAATGAATTCATCGCCAGGCTAGAGGGTAGGGAGGACGTTATTCTTCCCTACCCAATTCAGAATGCCCTGACGCGAGCAATGCGTACAGCGGCTGCGCAGCTCGGTAATGCTGGCTTCTTATCACTGTGGGCGGGGCAAGGCGTAACGCGATGCCGGACGATGCCCGCAGGGGAACTGGTTAAACAATTGGTCGCAGAGTTAGCATCATCGTGATCGACCCTTCCATTCAAGGTTCGTCAGGGACTGCATCGAGATTATCCCAGCAGGCTGTGCAAAGTCCGCGCTCTGAGCCGGGAATAGGCAGATTCTGGCGTGTGGGATCGGGAACATGCGCGAATGGCGGTACAGCTTCATTCGGACATGGTTGTCCGGGGCTGTGATGGCTGCAAGAATCCCCCGCACAGTAGCAGTTGCTCATAATAGCCGCATGCTACCATAAAGAAATTCGGATTACCTTCGCGTCGTCACGATCTTCTCTGCTCCAGGTGGATGACCCAGAGGCATCCCGGCGACTATCGCGATTAGGAGGTACGGCAGCGCCCCGAGAATGGCAAGGTGGTTTGCCGTTCACTTACCATTTGGGTCCTGGGCCGACTCAGATTGCGCTAGATGTTTCAGCTCCACACTGTAGTGCGCCCGATTTGGGTAGTTGTCGCGCGGATACCGGGGCACGACTTTTCCTGACGAAATCGTCGTCGCTGGCAATCACAGAGACGAGTGGGTCTACGGTGGGGTAGATCCCGGCAGCGGAACTGTCGCGTTGCTGGAGATGGCCCGCGGGTTGGGTATCTTACTCAAGCAAGGGTGGCGTTCGCTCAGAACCATTCTGATTTGTGGCTGGGATGCCGAAGAGCAGGACGAACTGCTCGGGAGGAGCGTGCACTGTTGGGCTCAGTCAAAAGCCGCAGCTCCCAGGTGTGCCTCTCGGCGGCCGGTTCCTGCCTTAGTAGAACCGGACAACCGGGCCGATTGTGAAGATGTTGGTAAGAAGCGCGTTTTGAATCATCTCGTCGATCGGGACGCCCCAAACAAAACGGGCCACCAGTGTTGACTGGTGGCCCGAAATGCAACTTACAGCAGTTTTGGTTAGAAGGTCAGGCGCATGCCAAACTCCATCACTCGCGGCGAACCCAGACCAAACACACCAGTTCCGAGACCGGTGCGGTAGACCAGGCTCTCCGGACCGATCTCACCAGGCTGAGGAGTCGTGTGAACGCTGTTGACCGAGCTGCCAGCGCCCCCTGCATCCACCCAGGCATTCATGGCAGATGGGGGAATGTTGTAGTTGGTGAAGTTAAACAGGTTGTAAATTCCAAGGCTAGGCTCAACCGTGACGCGCTCGGCGAAACGGTGGCTCCAGCTCAACTTGAAATCCATGGCCCTTACCCACGGAATGGCCAACTGATCGGAAGGAGCCTGACTGATTATGGGCGGAGTCGCTCCGATGGCGGCTAGCTGAGAGGCTGTGAACAAGCCATTGCTTACCAGCAACTGGCCTGCCGGAGTCGGGTGTCCTGCCACAGTTAAGTTGTAGTTGTCGATCGCGTTGTTCAACCCGTTAAGGCCGAACTGGCGATTAAGGGAGCCATTCGTCGTCCCAGGGATTGGATCGCTTGGCACCCCGCTTCCGGTGAAATCAGTCTGGAATATCTGGCCACCAGTGCCAGTAGAGCCAATGACTACCGGGCTGGAGAGCGGGCTGTAGAAGTGTCCAATGAGTCCCAGACGGAAACCATAAGGCATTTCAAACGATCCGCCGAACGAAAGCTGATGCGTGCGGTCAAGCAGCGATGGTCCCATGTACTTGAGCGGGTTCGTGTTGTCAGCCGCGCTCAGAACAAAGTCCTGATCGCTGTTGCCCACTGGAGCGGCTGCAGGCACATTGCCCTGGAATCCCATGGGGTTCACAAACTTCGAGAACGAGTAGGAGATCTGGAAGTTCGCGGCCTTGACTCCCGGCAGCGGATTCACAACGTTCTGCGTCAGCTTCGTTTGCAGCGCGTTGTAGACCGAGCGGCTGATCGGCAACAGGAACGGCGTTTGGCCGTAGTTGTTATTCACACCACCAAAAGCGCACTGACAAGCATGCCCGACATCCGCCGAGCTGCTCAGGCCAAATCCCGCAAAATCGCTGATCGTAGCCGACCCTGCTGGGTTCGTGCCAGAAGCGGGGTGCAGAAAGGGGCAGCCCGCAGGGCCAATGATGCCAGCCAGTGTGCTGCCACCGCAGGCCGTTATTGTGTTGTTGATCGCGGCTTGCGCGTTGGTCAAATTGAAGTTGGCGATAGACCCTTCATGGTTGATATCCACCCCCAGCGGCGCGCGTGTTTCCACGTTGCGCAGGAAGTCGGCGCTGAACACCATCCCATGCCGAATCTCGTGCTGCACCCCGAAGTTCATCTGGACTGCGCGCGGGCTGACGTAGTTGGGAGCAAACAGCGCTGTTGGTAAGTTGACGCCTGGTGTTGTGCCGCCTGTAGCGAGATTACCCAGCTGGGTAGCAACATAGTTGGGGTTGGCGGTCGTAAGACTAAACGGATTAGCAGCTTGATAAGCCTGTTGAAAAGCAAATATGGTCGAAGCCGCATTGCCGATGGTATCCGAGCAGGCAGATGCGGTCGTATGACCCGCAGCGATTTGCGTTGGATCAGGCCCTACTTCCAGGGGATAACCGGCAATGGCCTGTGGGTTGCCTTGCAGGCAAGCAATGGGGGACTGGAGGAAGGCTCCCGTTTTCAGACGCAGAGGCCGGTCGAAGAGAACGTTGTTGTAAATCACGTTCTCGTAGTAGAGCCCAATGCCGGCGCGAACCACGGTCTTGCCATTGCCTTTCGGATCCCAGGCAATGCCCAATTGCGGGGCGAAGTTTTTGTTGGGCTGATGCACCGGATTGCCAAATCCGGCGAAAGCGGCGTTCAGTTCCGGAATTGCAGGCAGATCGCTGTCGGTTCTGCCGGTGTCACGTTCCCAGCGCAGGCCGAGAGCGACTGTCAGGTTCGAGCGTACCTTCCAGCTATCGCCGAAATAGAGGGCGGTCCGATTATCCGGACCTAAACCACCCGCGGGGAAGCCAAAAGCAGGCTGGGTAGTCGAGAAGCCCTGGCCATTTCCGATGATTGCAAGGAACATCGGATACGTGGTCGGATCCGCGGGGTTGAACCCAAGGGGGGCACTTCCCGCCGCCGGTGTTGAACCGTTTATGTTAGGAGCTATGGAGAAAAACTTGGCAAAGCCGCCGCCCTGAATATGGTTGAAGCCAAACCCATAGCGGAGGATGTGCTTGCCCACGATCTTGCTGCCGTCATATTTGATCTGATGGTCGCTTTGCGGAGTGCTCTGCGGCGCAAGAAAATTCGGCCCCGCGGTAAAAGACCCGACGGCTATGTCGGCCGGGAAATTAGCAAACGGCAAGCTTGATCCCCGAACGGCGTCCTTGATCTGGTTCTGGAATTTTAAATACGAGAAGCGGATGGTATGCGTGAAGCTCCCGGTATTGAAATCCAGACCGGCCACATCGTTACGCGTGACGTCCGTGTTGTTGTAGACGTTATAGCTGGTGGGGAAGAACGTGGCAAAGACCGAGTTGTCAAAGTAATTGAAGCGCCCAAACAGGCGAGCGGTTTTGGTGAGAGAGTAATCCAGGCGGCCGTTAAATTCCCGCTCTTTGAAGGGGGCCGCATAGGTGCCGGATAAAACATCCAACGGGCCTGATTGCGGAACGGCGACCTGCTGATGCTGCAAAGTGCGCTCGCCATCCGCGAAGAAAAACAGTTTGTTTTTTAGGATCGGGCCGCCAATGTTGGCGCCTTCCTGGTTACGCTGGTAGGAGGTCGGGAGTTGCGTTCCCGTTGCAGCGTCCACCGGCGAAGGCAGCGCAGCGCCGCCGACAGCGTTGTCGCGGAACAAGCCAAAGGCTTCCCCGTGGAACGCGTTGGTGCCCGACTTGGTGGTGACGTTGACCGCGCCAGACGAAGTCAGATCGTTCGAGAGATCCAAGCTGGATTGCGCCAGCGAGAATTCCTGAATCGCGCTGGCCGGAATGTCCATGGTGGTGGTCCCGACCGTCTCATCGCTGACGTCGATACCGTCAACGTTGATGCGGGCGGTACGGCCAAACCGTCCGCCGAACGAGATCGAAGAGTAGCCGACCTTGGTCGGGTCAAAGTTGGCGCCGTCCTGAATCTGGACTCCGGGTTCGAGCTGCGCCAGATCAAGAAAGTTCCTGCCGTTGACCGGCAGGTTTTCAATTTGCGAGGCAGTGAGAACGCCTTGCACTTCGGCCTGTTCCGTGTTGACCGAAACTTCGCTGCCCTGCACTTCGACCACAGTGCTCTCCTGGCCGATTTCAAGCTTAATATTGCCGCTTGCGGTGTTGTTCACCTGTACATCCAAGTCCAATTGCGTCGTCTTGAAGCCTTTGGCTTCCGCGCGCACTGAATACGCGCCCGGAACCAGTGCGCCAGAAGAATACGTTCCAGCGGCGCTGGTGGTGGCATGAACGGTTTGCCCAGTAGTACCGGTCATGGTGACTTTGGCGTTAGGCACGACTGCGCCCGTGGAGTCAGTTACCGTGCCGGAAATGCTGCCGTTTGATACTGAGGTCTGGGCGAATGCCACAGAACACAACAGCAGCGTGAATAAAGCAACCAGCGCCAGCAGCGTAAATCGTGCGCTGAGGCGAGGGGGACTAAACATGGGCTGAGATTTCAGCTTAGAGCTCATTATTTCCTCCATCACACTGGATTTGCCCGCAAACTAATTTTCGGCCGAGTGCCCCCACCGCTCCTGCGACCGCCTGTCATTGCGGTTGCACCCGCGTGAGTGCTGATTTGTGATAAGGCAAGTCGGGGGCCGTCTTTGGAGGAAATACGTGAGGTTCGACTGCTCAGGTACATGTTTCTGGGGGGCTAGAGAGTGACGAATTGACCAATTACAGAAACAAAGTAAAACAAGCTCATTGATCAATTCATACGGATATCAGTAGAGATCGCCGCCAATGCTCCGAGATTCGGGAGGTCGGACAGCGTTTTGAGCTTCCTTGCCCTAGTCCCGAGCGGTAGAGATCATTGTTGATGAGATTCAGAAAGCGCGGGAGAAATGGACGGAGCGGGAACTTTTGGCTCTCTTGTGACATTAAAGAAGAATGAACGTGAAAAATGCCGGAGAAGGATTGCGCGGGTTGAGCGAGCGCACCGACTATGACTAGTGACGAAGCCTTGATGCTGGAATTCCAGGGTGGATCACGCGCAGCCTTCGAGGAGCTGTTTGCCCGCTATCGCAAACCACTCTACGGTTTCTTCGGGCGCCGGCTGAACAACCCCGAGCGGGCTGAGGATCTCACCCAGGAAACCTTCCTCGCGGTGATCCGCGCAGCCTCCCGTTATGAGCCGCGAGCCTCGGTTCGAACGTATCTGTATGGCATTGCGTTGAAGTTGCTGGCTGCGGAACGACGCAAGCTCTTAATCAGTGGCGCATTAGGACGGTCCGTTCCGGAGGCTAAGACTGACGGAACTCCTGAGTGCGTGCTCTGGGTCCGGCAAGCCCTGGAAAAGCTGGATGCGCCGGAGCGCGAAATCTTGATGCTGCGCGAATACGAACAGTTGAGTTACTCCGACATTGCCGAGCTGTTGCGAATTCCCTTGAATACGGTCCGCTCCAGGCTTTTTCGATCGCGTCTCGCATTGAAAAGTTACCTGGAATCGGAGGCAAAAACTAATCCTGATCTGAGAGCAAGCGCTGAGCAGCCGCGCCCAGGAAGACGAGGCATGCAATGAGTACAAACAGACATCCGATCGAACAGGAAGAACTCATGGCTTATCTCGACGGCGAACTGCCCACGGACCAAGCCACCCAGACGTTGTCACACATGGAACTGTGTCCGGAGTGCCAGACCCTTGCTGCCGATTTCCGGGGTGTGTCCCAAGAACTAATGGCATGGGAAGTTGAGTCATCAGAAGTAGGCATCCCCTCGATGATCAACGCGGCGCTTGGGGAGCGCCATCAGAAGCCGGAAGCAGCAAAGGTCAACTCGCCGAGATTGGAAAACAGAGTGTTGACGAGCCGCTGGGTCTGGGCCGGAGCCTTGGCTATAGTCTGCGTGGCCGTGGGACTGACGTTAACGGTTACCAGCCGCAATCGGAATGAGGATCGCTCGACAGCGTATGCGAGCATGGCTTCGATCGAGCAATACCTGATCCAGAATCGCAATGCCGAGATCGCCCTGGCGCGAAGCGCTGCCCCCGAAGCTATATCGAACAACGCAAAGATCCTGGTTTTCGGGTGGCAGGGCTATGAGACCGCCATCGAAGGAAAGAACGGCTTTGTTTGTATGGTGGAACGATCATGGATGTCCCCATTCAACTCCGCGGAGTTCTGGAACCCCAAGGTGCGTGTGCCGATGTGCTTCAATCCTGCTGCCGCGCGATCCATTCTGCCTCTCACAATCAAGCGGACGGAGATGATATTAGCCGGGATATCGAAAGCTCAGATGATCGACAGCATCAAGGCCGGATTCGACAACAAAGAGTTACCGCTCCCGGAGTCGGGCGCGATGTGTTACATGATGTCGCGGGCAGGCTACCTTAATGACGCCCTGGGGCACTTCGTACCTCATCTGATGTTCTACTTTCCACTGACAGACAAATCCTCCTGGGGTGCGGATCTGCGCGACTCGCCGGTCACGCTGAATCCGCAGTTTCGAGACGGTCCGGAGCCCATCACCGAGTTCGTGATTCCGGTTGGCAAATGGTCGGATGGAACGGCTGCACCGGTTATGTAGGAATGTCTCAATGAGAGAGAACGCGACAACGGTTTCAGTCGAGCCAGCAGGGAGTGGAAATGGGGATCTATGTTCGTTGGATTTTGAAACTTTTGGCGGTTTTTGTGGTGGCGACATGCGCCGTCATCCAAGGCCAGTCAGCGCCAAGGCAGCGGACCGATCCAGGGCTCGCGACGCTGGGAGGCGGGTTCCTCTCCGACACTGCGCAGGTGAACGGAACAACCCTCCACTATGTTTGCGGTGGCAGCGGGCCCGCAGTCATTTTACTGCATGGCTTTCCTGAGGACTGGTACGCGTATCACCGCATCATGCCGCTGTTGGCGAAGCAGTTTACGGTCGTGGCAGTTGATCTGCGCGGCATAGGCGGTTCCGCCGCGACTCCGGGTGGTTACGACGCTGCGAATATGGCAGAAGACGTTCGCCAACTAGCGGAACACCTGCATTTGGAACACGTTTACGTCGTCGGGCACGATATTGGTGGAATGGTGGCCTATGCTTTCGTCCGCCGGTATCCGGAAACCAGCCGCGGCGTGATGTTGCTCGACGCACCGGTGCCGGGTCTTGGGCCGTGGGATGCAGTTAAAGCTAATCCCATTACTTGGCATATCCATTTTCAGCAGACGCCGAACCTGCCTGAACAACTGATTGCCGGGCGGGAAGCTATTTACTTCCGCCATTTTCTCGACAGCGACACCTTTAGTGACGCGGATGTCGCCCGCTATGCCCGGGCATATGCCGCTCCTCAACATCTGCGCGCGTTGTTGGAGATATACCGGGCCATTCCCGCGAATGAGAAATTCAATGCAGCCCAGCGCAGCGCGATCAGCGTGCCTCTGGTGCTCGCTCCCGGAGAAAACTCGCCTTTCGAGAAGCTTATGCCGAGCTTTGCCGAAGCGTTACGGGATCATGGGTGTGCAAACGTCAAGATTGAAGTCATCAAGAATAGCGTGCATTACGTTGCAGACGAGCAACCCGACGCTGTGGCTGAGCTCGTCGAACGGTATGCCTCGTTATAACGACGATGGCCAGAGCGTTTGGGAAGAAGATTCTGTAGAAATTCCAAAGAAAGGTGAGGTGCGGGATGAACCTCCGCTTTCGTTGTGGGCTGCTAATCCTTGCATTGCTGGCCGCGTCTTTTGCATTGCCGCAAGACCGGTCCCTTCCGCAGGAAAAAACCGCGGTGGTTTTCGATCAAAATATCCGCTACTTCGAAGCCGGTCAGGGACCGGCGGTAATCCTGTTGCACGGAATGGGTGGCGTCAAGGAATCGTGGATGGGAAATTTCGGCGCACTTGCCGCCGGGTATCACGTCTATGCGATCGACCAGATTGGCTTTGGCCATTCCGACAAGCCACTCTTGGATTACAAAATCGCCACTTTTGTGGATTTTCTCTACGCATTCATGCAGACGCAAAACATTGGAAAGGCCACGCTGGTCGGGAACTCTTTTGGAGGCTGGATCGCGCTAGACTTTGCCATGCAGCACCCGGGCATGGTGGAAAAACTGGTGCTGGTGGATTCCGCGGGACTGGTCTGGCAGCGACCTCTAGCGGAATTGAATCCTTCCTCCATGGCAGCGACGCGCACGCTTATAGAGTCTGTTTTCTATGACAAGAAAATGGTTTCTGACGGTGCTGTGCTGCAGGTCTTTACCGAGCGCATGCGCAACAACGATGGATATACGATCCAGCGTACAGTGGCGGGATTCGCCACACCCCAGTTTGAAGATGCGAAGCTGGCCTCCATTCAGGTACCAACGTTGGTGATGTGGGGACGGCAGGATGAGTTGATCCCGTTGGCCAGCGGCGAGAAGCTTCGCGACGGCATCAGGGGGGCCAAGCTGGTGGTGTTTGAACAGTGCGGCCACGTCCCGCAGATCGAAAAGTCCGCCGAATTCAACCGCGCGCTGCTGGAGTTTCTCGGCAAGTAACTGCGGCGGACGATTATGAAAAAGCTTCGGGTTGGCATCCTTTTCGGTGGGCGCAGCGGCGAGCATGAAGTCTCGTTGCTTTCGGTGTCGTCGGTTCTCAACGCCATTGATAAAAAAAAGTATGAAGGTGTGCCCATCGGCATCACCAAGGAAGGCCGCTGGCTGACCGCCGAACACGCGGAAAACCTGCTGCAAGGCAAACTGGTTATCGAGCCGCGTCATCTGCGCGCCGGCGATCTCGAAACTACACCCGCCGCGGCGGTGCTGGCGCAGGGCGAATCAGTCATAGTTCCGCCCGAGCCAGTGCATCGTCAAAATGGCCTGATGCCCTTCCAGAGCGACGCCGCGCTCACGCGCCGCGCCAGTGACCGCGCCATCAATGTAGATGTGATCTTCCCTGTGCTTCACGGCACGTTTGGCGAGGATGGAACCATCCAGGGCCCGCTCGAACCCGCAGATCTTCCCTTTGTTGGCGCAGGAGTTCTCGGCTCGGCGGCGGGCATGGACAAAGACATCATGAAATCATTGTTCCTAGCCGCCGAGATTCCGATCGTGAAGCATGTGACGATTTTGCGCAGCGCCTGGGAAAAAGGACCACAAACAATTCAGAAATTAGTCGAGAGCAAATTGAAGTATCCGGTGTTTGTGAAGCCGGCGAATTTGGGGTCGTCAGTTGGGATCAGCAAGGCGCACAACGGCAAGGAACTTAGCCCTGCGATTGAAGAGGCCGCAAAGTTCGACCGCAAGATCGTAATCGAGCAGGGGGTCGGCGGCAAAAAACAAAAAGCCCGCGAAATCGGATGCTCGGTGCTGCGCTATGCGGAAGCACGAAGAATTTGAAAAGTATTCAGGACAAAAGGAATCTTCGGCTGCTCGGTGTTCGCCGATCAGGTTTGGAGCCATCTTTTAATCTGCAGCAGAAGGATTCAAGGAGAGAACCAAATGAAACGAAATACAGTAGCCATCATCGCATTGGAATTCTTTGCGCTGGCCCTTGCCCTGGGTGTGGCTCGGCACGCGCAAGCACAGGACGCCAAAACTCCGTATCCCACCATGCTCCCGCTCGATCAATACTTGATGGACCGCGATGCGGAAATTGCGATGTCCCGCAGCGCCGGCCCGAACTCCGTTTCGAGCGGGGCCAAGGTGCTGGTTCTTGGACGGCATGGCTATGAAACGGCCGTGGAGGGGAAGAACGGTTTCGTGTGCCTGGTGGGACGATCATGGGATTTACCGAAAAACAATCCGGCTTTTTGGGATCCAAAGATAC
>DATNMU010000091.1:0-4504 GCA_035602195.1 Candidatus Acidiferrum sp. | reverse complement strand
CCCCGCCGTCTCCGGCGTCACATGCCCGCCGTGCAATGTCATCCGCACGCCGTGCTGGTTATTGACCCTCGTAGTCGTCGTCCAGTCGACGTCCTCCGCATTCAGCACCCCACCGCCTCCACCGGCCAGCGTGTAAGTGATCCGGCCATCCTGGTACTGATAGTTCCCGACCGGCAGCACCGTGCCCGTCTTCAGGATGAACACCGGTCCACTCGCCGCTGTCGATCCCGAAAAGTAGTTGGTCACCCGTGTAACCAGGCTGGCATAAGCTGGCTGAGGAACCTCCACCGACGCCGATATATCCGCTCTGGCAGTAGTCACACTTCCGCGAACCGCGAGACTCGGCGTGGTGTTCATGCTCTGCGAGTTATACGATTCGTTCTGCGGACGGCTGAAGAAATGCCATCCCGGTCCGAACGTCTGCGCCACCTGCGGTACCTGTACGTCATCCATCAAACGCAGGCTGAGCACCGTCTCGCCCTTCAGCGTCGGGCGCGGCCCGCGTGCCGGCAACATAATCACCTTCCACGGCCACAGCGGGGGCAGCATCCATTCCACCACGTCGCGTTTGGCATGGCCCTTCCCGTCAATCTTGCCCTGCTTATCCACTTTATAGCCGCGGGTTGCGATCACCTTCGCCTCCAGCGGCAGATCGCCGGTCGGCAGCCCAATGCGGTCAAATTGCAGCTTCAAATAGCCTTTTCCGAAAAAATGTCCCGGATTCTTGGCAGATTCCAGATGTCCCACCAGATAGCTGCCCCGCGGAAACGCCTGTTGCCCGAATGACGTGACTCCCTTCAAGTGGCACAATACCGGATCGCCAACATCCACCGTTGCCGAGGAGAAGTTGGGTTCGTTGAGAGTGCATTGCAACAGAGTGCCCGCGGGCAGGACAACTTCCCGTGCGCTGGCACCGGCAGTCAGGGCGAGTAGGGTTGCGGCAAGTGTAGCGATTACAACACTGGACTTCATACTTCCTCCTCGGTTCGCACGCCACGCTGGTGGCAGGCTCTGGCTACCAAACCCGCCCCGTGGCTCAGTGTTGCGCATCTAATCACAGTTTTTTTCGACGGTCAATCCGGTAGTTGCCAGAATTCTCGCCGCAGCCCCGTTAAGGGAACCGGCAGACCGGCAAATTCGCTCCGTAGCAAAGGAGTCATCCCAAAGCCCCGCGTTTTCACCAGCGGGGCGGGGGATCTCCCCCTTCCTCGGATCGTGGGGTGTAACGCCCTAGCGTGGCGTCCGATAATAGCCCGGCGCATCAGCGCCGGGTCAGCCCCACCAAACGGAGAACAGCACCCCGTAGGGATGCCTGCTGGCCGCAAAATGTATTCGGAACCATCCACCCAAAACAAAGGCCGCCAGCGAAAAGCCGACGGCCGCCCAAACACCCTATTTCAAAGATTACGCAGGCTTAAATCTGCCCTAACCCTCCATCCACATTCAGATCCACGCCCGTGATGTAAGACGCCTCGGGACTCGCCAGGAACAGAGTAGCGTGTCCCACTTCATCGGGCGTACCAAAGCGCTTCATGGGAACGTCCTCCTTAATCTGGGCGGCGAAAGCATCGAGCGCCTCTTTCGGCAAGCCAGTCTTACCAAAGATAGGAGTAGTGATCGGTCCCGGACTGACCACGTTCACCCGAATCCCGCGTCCCACCAACTCTGCCGCGAATGTCCGCGCCAGAGAACGCACCGCCGCCTTCGTGGCCGCGTAAACGCTCGCCCCCGGAGTTCCCCGCGAGTTGACCACCGACGAATTCAAAACGATTCCTGCATTGTCGTTCAGATGCGGGATCGCCTTCTGCAGCGTAAAGTAAAGTCCCTTCACATTGATGTCGAAAGTCTCGTCGAACATTTTTTCGCTGCTGTCGCTTGCTGGCGCAAACTTGGCAATACCTGCGTTCGCAAACAGCGCATCAATCTTTCCGAACTTCGCAGCTACCTCCGAATACAGCCGGTCAATATCCGCGAGGTTCGAAACATCGGCCTTCACCGCCAGCGTGCCTTTCCCGATCGTTCGAGCCGCTTCATCCAGAGTTTTCTGGTCCCGCCCCGAGATGGCGACGTTCGCACCCTCTTCCTTGAACAGCTTGGCGGTAGCCAGCCCAATGCCGCTATTGCCGCCAGTAATCACAACCGTTTTTCCCTCAAATCTTTTTCCCATGGCGTTCCTCCTGTAAATTTGCAGCCAACCTTCCGGCGGCGCACCGCTTCTTATTTCAATAGTTTGATGAATATCAAAGTATAAAGGTGCAGTTTCTTCGCGCCGCTTCGGCTACACTGGAATTTGCATATGGATCAAAAGGATTTAGCCAGGATTTCGAAGGCCTTAAGCGACCCTACGCGCTTGCGGATTTTCGAGGGGCTCTCGTCGCACAAGGAGATGTTTTGCGGGCAGGTGGTGGAGAAGTGCGGGTTAACCCCGGGCACGATTTCGCATCATCTTAAGATTTTGGCTGATGCGAACCTGATCGAGACCCGCCGCGAAGGCCAGTTCATCTACATGCGTTCAAAGCCTGAAACCATCCGCGACTACGGCCGCGCGTTGGCGAGAATGGCGGGGACGCTGGGCGGAAGACCCCCGAAGAGAAGAAGCGCTCTGGGCTAGTATCGTGCTACCTGCGAATGGTCTAAAAGCCGGCTCCGACTCGTGGGCCATTTATTCCAAATGCGTCATCCCGAAGCCCCGCGTTTTCACCTGCG
Source organism: Candidatus Acidiferrum sp. (assembly GCA_035602195.1). GTDB lineage: Bacteria > Acidobacteriota > Terriglobia > Terriglobales > Acidobacteriaceae > Sulfotelmatobacter. Next base: position 1,798 of record DATNMU010000091.1, on the reverse strand, counting down.
GGGCGAGGGATCTCCCTCAGAGCAATGCCGTGCGTCGGCAAAACAAAAAAGCCGCCAGCAAAAGCTGACGGCTGAAAGCTGATAGCTGAAAGCCTTCCTAACTGTTCTCGTACAACAACACACCCTCGGCGCTCTTCTCCGCGTCCACCGGACGATAAAACAGCTTGTTACCTTCCAGGAAAACCTCAATAAACGCCGGACGCATCGTAATCGTGCCCTGAATCAGCGCCTCCGACAATGGGTCTTCAATATATTTCTGCAACGCCCGCCGCAGCGGCCGTGCTCCGTAGTTGCGGTCGGTTAGCGTCTGGTTGAGAATCCACTTCTTGGCCTCGTCCGCCACCGAAACCGTAATCGCTTTCTGCGCCAGGTTCTGATTGAGCTGGGTAACCATCAACTCCAGAATCTGGATCAGGTCAGCCTCGCTCAACGCCAGGAACAGAATGATCTCGTCCAGCCGGTTCAGGAATTCCGGATTGAAGGTGCGCTTCACCTCGCCCTTCACCAGTTCCTCAACCTTGCCCGAAACCATTTCATCCTTCGTCGACTGGAAGCCGAACCCTTCACGCTTCTGCAAGTGCCGCGCCCCAATGTTCGACGTCATGATGATAATCGTGTTCTTGAAGTCGACCGTGTTGCCCAATCCATCCGTCAACTGGCCATCTTCAAAAACCTGCAGCAGGATGTTGAAGACATCCGGATGCGCCTTCTCGATTTCATCGAGCAACACCACAGAATACGGAGCCCGCTTCACGCGCTCGGTCAGCTGGCCGCCCTCTTCGTAACCCACATATCCCGGAGGCGAGCCGATCAGCTTCGATACCGAATGCTTCTCCATGAACTCCGACATGTCGAAGCGCACCAGAGCTTTTTCGGTTCCGAACATGAATTGCGCAAGCGTGCGCGCAACTTCGGTTTTGCCCACGCCGGTCGGCCCCAGGAACAGGAACGAGCCAATCGGCCGGTTCGGACTCTTCAACCCAGCGCGCGAACGCCGGATCGCCCGAGCCAGCGCGCTGATCGATTTATCCTGCGAAATGATCCGCTTGTGCAGCTCTTCCTCAATGCGCAGCAGCTTCTGCGTCTCTTCTTCTTTGATTGAGGTAATGGGAACGCCCGTCCAGCGCGAGACCACATCCTCAATGTCTTCGCGGCCGACAACGCCGGTCGAAGACTCATCCAGATGATATTTCTCGCGCAGAGCGCGCAGGTTCTCGCGCTCTTTGCGTTCCTCGTCCGAATAGAAACGCGCCTTCTCGAACTCATGGTTCGCGATCGCGTTCTCCATCCGGTGCACGATGAACTTGATCCGCTTCTGTACTTCCGAAATTTCTTCCGGCTGCGAAGTCTGGCGCAGTTTCACGCGCGCTCCAGCTTCGTCGACGAGATCGATGGCCTTATCCGGCAGGAAGCGATCCGGAATGTAACGGCTCGAGTGCGACACCGCGAAGTTGATGGCATCGTCCGTATAAGTGACCGCGTGGAATTTCTCGTACCGGTCCTTAATCCCGAACAGCACCTTGATCGCGTCCGCTTCGTTCGGAGGCGGAACTTTCACAGCCTGAAAGCGCCGCTCGAGCGACCGGTCTTTTTCAATCGACTTGCGATACTCCCCAGGCGTCGTTGCGCCGATACACTGAATTTCGCCGCGCGACAACGCCGGCTTCAGAATGTTTGCAGCATCGAGCGAGCCTTCCGCCGAACCCGCGCCCACCAGCGTATGCAGCTCATCAATAAAGATGATGGAATTCTGCGACTCCATCAGTTCCTTCATGATGGTCTTCAGCCGCTCTTCGAA
>DATNMU010000090.1:0-10402 GCA_035602195.1 Candidatus Acidiferrum sp. | reverse complement strand
AGATCAGCAGCACTACGCTGCGATAGGTGACCGTTTTCCACGCGATGTGGTATCCCGGTTTGCGAGTCTCTAAAGACACGTTGACCTAAAACCCTGGTTAAGTCTTACGAAGTTGCGGTAATTCCAACGTTACCATAAGCCCATCGGCGCCAAAAATGAGTAATCAACAAGGAACGTTACCTTCGTTTTATCCTGATGCCCGCAGTTCCAAGACGCCGGCCCTGAAAAGTTCCGCAGTTCCATATATTCTTCTTCGGCATGGCCAGCGCAACGGTGCCTGTCTCCCCAAGCAACAGCGTACAACGCTCATTCTTCGCCTCTTGCATGGGCATCGCAGTAGCGATTGCCCTGGCCAAATTGCTCTTCCACATCTATTTCAACAATCGCTACGGCTACTTTCGCGACGAGTTCGATTACATCTCGTGCGGCGATCATTTGGCCTGGGGCTATGTCGACCAGCCGCCGCTCATTCCTTTTCTCATCCACATCAGCCGAACAGTGTTGGGAGATTCCCTCCGCGCCATTCGCTTCATTCCCGCGCTCGCCTCTTCCCTTCTGGTGGTTCAGACCGCCATGCTGGCGCGCGAATTCGGAGGCCGATGTTTTGCATTGCTTCTCAGCGCGATTACGATTGTTATTGCGCCACAATATCTTTCTAACGGCAGTCTGCTCACTACCAATTGCCTTGAACCCAATCTCTGGATGGGTTGCGCTTACTTTGTCATCCTCGCTATTGAGCGCGACAATCCCCGTTATTGGTTCTGGTTCGGCGTGGTGGCTGGCCTTGGGTTGCAAGAGAAATATTCCATAGCAGTCTTCGGCTTTGGCGTCGTCATCGGTCTACTCTTAACTCCCCAACGGCGCCTGTTTCTTAATCCCTGGATCTGGATCGGCGGCCTCGCCGCGTTCGTGATCTTTCTGCCTAATCTTTTATGGAACATTCACTATCACTGGCCATTCGTTGAACTGATGCACAATATCCACGCCGAAGGCCGCGACGTCATCCTTCCGCTTCCCCAATATTTCTTTCAGCAGACTATCCTGCTTCACCCCTTGACCGCACCCATCTGGCTGGCGGGATTGTTCGCGCTCCTTTTCTCTGCGCGGTTCAAGCCATATCGCGTGCTTGGCTGGTGCTACCTGGTTTGCTTTACGGTGTTCTTCGTTCTTCACGGAAAGAATTACTATCTCGCGCCGGTCTATCCCATGCTGCTAGCAGCGGGCGCAGTGATGATCGAATCCGCGATCGAAGGCCGCGAGGGGGTGACTCCTGGCTCGCGCCGGGGCTGGTTGAAGCCGGTCATGGTGATCATTCTGCTCGCGGGCGGGGCCCACATCGTCCCTATCTCCGTGCCGGTGCTTTCTCCTGAAAATTTTCTCGCCTACACAAAATCCCTGCCGTTCAAACTGCCGGTTATGGAACATAGTCACGCACGGGCCGCTCTTCCGCAGTGGTACGCGGATCAATTCGGATGGCAGGAGATTGTCGACGAAAGCGCGAAGGCCTGGAACCTTATCCCCATCGAAGACCGCGAAGACTGCGGCATCTTCGCACAGGACTACGGTCAGGCCGGCGCCATCGATTTCCTTGGACGAAGCTACGGCCTACCGCCAGCCCTGAGCGGCCACCAGACCTGGTTTCTCTGGGGTCCGCGGGGCTACTCCGGAAGTTGCATGATCGTCCTCGATGACACCCGCAAACGCCTCGAAGAACTTTGGGACCACGTGGAGTACGTCGGCACATCGGCAGATAATCCCTACGCCCTGGAGAAACAGATCGATGTCTTCATCTGCCGGGGTCCGAAATTCGGCAAGCTGGCTCAACTCTGGCCGCACATCAAACGCTGGCGATAGCGCACCAGGATTGCACTGGATTGGATCCGACTTCCTAGACGCTAGAAGAAAAGACACGTTGTTTCAGTTTTGTTGAACGCTGCTTTTTTGGTAGTGTCCTAATAGTGGGTTGCTGACTTAACGGGGTGTTGAGACTCTTACTGTGCGCTGGTCCGGGGAATCGAGGAGAGCATAGAGAATGGCGGGTTGGGCTGGAGTCTTATTTGGAGGCAGATCGAGGACGAACGTGCAATTCACGAATACGGCGCTGATGTTTACCGGACCGCCATGGTAGCGGATTACCGAGTCCTTAATGACAACGTTCCACAGTGCATCGTGCGTCGAATCTAAATCTACGACGCAATGGGAAATGGACGCTCCTACGATGACATTGTTGCTGCCCGTCCCCCCGGTAATGCCTCCACATGGCTTAGAAACTTTGGCGGGGTCTGGAGCTTCGCCGCTCATCTGATTAATGAGTGATTGATAGTTGATGATTGCCGCTATTGTTGTCCAGTACTCGCGGGATGAAGCAGGCAGCGCTTGAACAGCATTCTTATAGTCCACCAGATCGGAAACTGGTAATGCCTTCCCTTTGCTTTCGGCAATCTGGATTTCTGCTCTTATCGTTGCCAAAACGCGGGCAGGGTCGATAAGCCTAGCTAGCGAAAGTTGCTGTTTAGAACTCTTTTCAAGAATATCAACCCGTCTCGTTAATGGACCTTCTAGACGCGCTACTCTCTCTGTCAGAGCATCAATTTTCTGGGAGAGAGGGCCTACTTTCTTGTCAATGTGGTCATTTATCTTATCTACCGATGGTCCGAGCTTGTCATCGATCCTTTTGTCAACACGGAGAGCGAAATTCTCTGCATCTTGGGAGGCGGTACGATCAAAGTGTCTAAGGATAAACGGAATAACCAGCGCAACTAGAATAGCTGCCCACTGTGCCCAGTTTCCATGAGTCGGAGCATGAAATCCTTGCTGCGGAGGGTTGGGTTGAGGCGGCGGAATAGGAGCTTGTGCAGCCATGCGTTTGGGGAACACTATCAACCCGGGGGGAGTCAGCAATTCGTTGAGCTTCTTGCATAGAGACACTCCTAGCTCTATAATCCGCGCTGAGCGTAGAAGTTCTCCAGCACAGAAGTGCCGATTGCCGTCAGTACTTCCGCATTTGGGAATATACACCTAAGTCATCCTTCCCACTAGTTCGCCTAGTTCCCAAACATGATCAGCAATGCCCGCTTCCATCGCGGGTGTTCCAAGGATTGACCGAGAATGTGGGCGATCCGAAACTGAGGCACCTTGCGTCCGTTGTTGCGTTGATGAAAGCCGCTGACGATTGGCCCGGATTTATCAAAATGATTGACCGCGCACTGCTGCGATACGGGCCCATGCCTTTATTCGACCAAGCATCGGAACCTAAGCCGTGACGAAACTGGCGGCCCACCCTTTCGAGGCCGCCGCCAGGCAGCAACGCACTATTAAGACGCCACCGCTAAGACGCCACCGCTTTTTTCAATTGCTTGACATGGCGAGACGTTGTCATCAACAATTATCCGCATATCAGACATCGGGATCTAAATCGATTCACCCCAGCGGGTCACAGGATTTCTCCACGAGGTTTTTCAATGTTGCTCGTAGCGCGCCTGGCAATATTTTTCTGCCTGCCACTTTTCATCGCTGCTGTACTTTCCGCCCAAAGCACCAGCGTGTCTCAACCAACCATCTGGGCCTCAAAGCCCGACGTTGCGGCTTTCGAAAAAATTGAGAATGACCGCCTGGATGCCGGCCGGCGCGCGATCGATACTTTGATCGCCGTGAAAGGTGCGCGCACCGTTGAAAATACCCTGGTTCTGTACGACGAGGCTGTCCGCCAAAATAACTCCGCCGGATATTTCGCGGGGCTCATGGAGCAAGTCCATCCCGAGGCTACCTTCCGCGATCACGCCACGGCGATGCTCACGAAGGCCAGCGCCGCGCAAACCGCAATTGCCCTCAACCATGACGTGTACAACGCGCTTGCCGGCCTCGATCTTTCCAAAGCCGATGCCGCCACACGATATTACGTGCAGCGGCAGCTTCTCGAGTTTCGTCTCGCTGGCGTTGACAAAGACGACGCCACGCGCACCCGCCTTAAAAAACTTAACGATCAGTCGACCGAAGAGCAGTCGATGTTCGATCGCAATATTTCCGACGGCCAGAAAACAATCGAGGCCGACCCTTCCGAACTCGACGGCCTTCCTCAGGATTACATCGAGCGCCACAAACCGGGCGCCGACGGAAAGATTCAGATCACTACGAACTATCCCGATGCCCTGCCCGTTTTTACTTTTGCCAAGAGTGATGCCCTGCGCCAACGTCTTTCTCTGGCTTTCAATACCCGCGCCTATCCAAAGAATCAGGAAGTGCTCACCAGCCTGTTGAATACTCGTTACGAAATCGCCAGTATTCTCGGCTTTTCCAACTGGGCCGACTACAACGCCGCCGATAAGATGATGGCCAAAGGCCACAACATTGCCGATTTCATTCAGCAGGTCGACGACGCTTCCCGGCCTTTGGCCAAACGTGAATTCGAGATGCTGCTGGCAGAAAAACAGAAGACGAATCCCGGCGCCAAAGAAATCTGGGACTACGAGCGCGCCTACCTCCTGGAATTAGTTCGCCGGTCCAAGTACGACTTCGATTCTCAGTCGGTGCGTCCTTATTTTCCGTTTATGCAGGTGAAGCAGGGAATCCTCGACGCCGCCGCGGAACTGTTCCACGTGAGCTTCCAGCAAGAACCGAACGTTCCGTCCTGGGATCCTTCGGTTGAAACCTGGGTCGTCATCGATAGCGGCAAGCCCATTGGCCGCTTCTACCTCGATATGCACCCGCGCCCTGGCAAGTTCAGTCACGCTGAAATGGTTCCGGTGCTCGATGGCATTCGCGGAAAGCAATTGCCCGAAGCCATACTGGTCTGCAATTTCCCCGTGCCCACGGCCACCGATCCCGGCCTTATGGACTACGGCGATGTCGAAACTTTCTTTCACGAATTCGGTCACCTGATGCACCACATCCTCGGCGGGCAGCAACAGTGGGCGGGCATCAGCGGCATCAGCATGGAGTCTGATTTCGTCGAAGCGCCCTCGCAAATGCTCGAAGAATGGATTCGCAGCCCGCAAGTCCTCGCCAAATTCGCGCGCCATTATAAGACCGGAGAGCCGATTCCCGCTGAGTTGGTGACCCGCGCGAATCGCGCTTCCGCCTTTGGACGCGGTGCCTGGGTGGCCCGCCAGAACGCGCTCACTGCGATCTCCTACGACATTTATAAAACCAAGCCCGAGTCGGTTGATCTCGACAAGGTCACCATGGACGCGAACCGCAACTACACCCTGTTCACGCCTCTGCCGGAAACCCACATGTGGGCGTCCTTCGGGCACCTGGGTGGCTACTCTTCCGCCTACTACACCTATTTATGGGATAAGGTCATCGCCCAGGATTTCTTCCTGCAGTTCGATCACAAGAATCTGCTGGCTGGCGATGCACCCATGCGCTACCGCCGCGTCGTTCTCGAACCCGGCGGCGCAATGTCGGCCAATGATCTGGTAAAGAACTTCCTCGGCCGGCTACAGAACATGGCCGCTCTCCAGCACTGGATGGCGGAAGAGTTCGCCACCTCGTCGGCGACCGCGAAATCGGGAGAATAAAAACGCTCCGAACGCAGCTTTCCCGGCGGGTTCGTCTTTTGGCCAGTGCTTTGGAGAATGAATGGCTACTTATTGAGCGGGACCTGTAGGGGTTCACCCGCGACATACTTAGCTGCGGCTACGCGGCATCGGCAGTTTGAAGCCTCATTCTTTGCAGTATTGTAGCGGGCAGACGCAACACACGAACCCTTGAATCTTTCTTCGCTTTAACCTTCACGGCTACCCCGCCGGCATCCGGAAACGGGTCTGAGAGCACCTCAAAATCTTCGCCGTAGAGGCGCAGCCGCGATGACGCGGCATATCCCATGCGCTTGACGTTTGCACAAATTTCTAACACGGAGGGAGAATTAGAATTGCGGCTCGCCATGACACTATTGTACGCTTAGCCGCCTCGCGGAGGACAACTGAACTACAAAGAGTGCTGGCCGTTCCTAATGGCTGGGGTTCACCGCTGCGGGAGAGGCCACGGGAACCAAGCTTGCTTTCACAGTCGCCCCCGGCAGTTCATCTCCGCGGAAGAATTTGTCTTTCGCGGCTTTCATCTCGGGCATGGCGGCATAAGGTTTCGAGTAGTCGTTGGCGGCGTTCCAGAATAAGAATCCGATGCCGCCTTTTTCTTTTGCCGTCGCGACCTGCACCTTGATGTATTCCGGCGAGTAGGTCTTGGTGCGCCACCGGAACGCCTGCAGCCACGGCCGGATTACCACCCCACTGCCTTTTGTGATCAGTTCGAAGCGTTCCATCGATTCGCCGATGAAGTGCTCCGGCGCGTCGCCGGGATGGGCAATGTTATCCATGCCGAAGAAATGCGACGGATAAATCATGGGCGAAAGTACATCGCAATACTTCGCCATACCGACGATGTCCTGCCCAGTGTGCGAGAGATCGACCGGGCGTTGCCACGCCATCACACCGAAAACGTCAAGTGAGAGCAACACTCCGGTCGGATGCAGTTCGGCATAAGCCTTCTTCAAGAAGCCGGTGATCACGTCGGAGCGCTGCGGGCCGCGGGCTGCGAGTTTACAGCTGGCCGTGGCGGCTTGCTTGGCTCCGGGCATCGCGGCGGTAGCGGCTCGGTTAGTGCCGGCTTTCGTCGCGGTGCCGCCTCGCTTCGCTTTGGCGGGACGGCCGAGACGGCCGTCTCCACATGGTACGGGGGCGGCTTCCGCGAGATCCGCCTCGACTTGGCCGGCCTGGTAAACGAAGCTGGCATCCTTCTGATCGCCCTCGGCGGGAAAACGGACGTAATCGAACTGAATTTCATCCGCGCCAGATTGCGCTACGAATTTGGCCAGCGCAATGTCATAATCCTGCACCTTGGGCTGCGATGGATCGGTCCAGACCAGTTTGCCGTTTTCGCGCCAGGGCTGTTTGTTCCTCTTCGACTGGACGGCAAGTTCGGGATGCTCAACCACCAGGCGCTCATCGCGGAAGATGGCGATGCGGGCGATCGCGTGGATGTTCTGTGAGTGCACAAAGTGTACAAACTTAGGCAAATCGTGGATATACACCTGGTGTTTGCCGAGCAGCGGATGCTCGAAAGGAATGGTCACGCTGCCGTCGGAATCCTTGATATCGAAGACAACGGCATTGCCGCCAACTTCGCGCCAGTGGCGGATGATGCGGATCCCGTGGTCGCTGGCGGCCATAATTCCGGTCAAATAGATGGCGCGGACCTCGAAGTCTTTCGAAACCGGCAAAGTCTTCTCAACAATCGGCGCGGGCAGAATTCCAGGGATTGTGAGCTGCTCGCCGGACTTCAAGATGTTTCCCGAGCGATCACCGTTGACAAGGCGAATCGCGTCGGCCAGTTCCGATGAAGTTAAGTAGGCCGTCCTCTTTAAATACTGACGAGCCACAACTGGAATGCTTTCTCCGCGTTTCGCCGTGTAGATTTCCGTTCCCGCGCCCGCAAACTGCGTTGAGGAAACGTCCGCCGTCTTCCTGGCTGCGAAAGTGGCGCTCACCGGCTTGAGTTGCGTAGCTTGGGAACCTGCGGCGGCCACTGCGTGCTGAGGCTGAACGCCTTGCGCCTGTGCCGGCAAAGCCAAAGTAAATCGTGGATTCAGCCGCGTCGCGGCCACTCCGAGCAGGAGACAGGACACAGCAGCGGTAATTAGAAGCGACGAGCGGCGCAAAGGTTCCTCCAAGAAATTCCTGAGCGCGATGCTAGCCTTCATCCTATCAGCCCGCTAGTTACTCCCGGTCATCTCCCCGTTGTGCGATGGATTCGGTAGATTGGTGAAAGCGCCAATGGCCAGTGCTCAGTGGCCGGAGCATTAGGAATGCTGTTTGTGTGACCACTGGTCGGCGATCGCTAGCCGCTAGTATCGGTACTACCCTTTCCACCTTGCGCAAAGTATTTCTCTTACTTCCTCTTACGTTTTCACCTTCAGCTGTTCTAATATTGCCGTCGGCCATCCAAAACCAGCCAAATGCGCAGGTTTTTGGTGAAAGGTTCCTTCCCCCGCCCTTGGCCAGCCGCTTGCTTATTCCAAGGGCAGGCCGCAAGTGGACGCACGGGCAAAGCGGCTGGTTCCGAATGACAAATTTTGTCAATTCTGGAACGGTGGGCAGTCGCAATAGCTTCAGGACGGAAAGACGGATAATTATGAGAGCGAATCTCGCTACTGTGCTGGATCCGAACCGCCGCAGCAACGATGCTGGGGAATTTGAAAGCGCCCTACGCCGCCGTATCGTCGGCCAGGACCAGGCCGTAGAGAAAGTAGCGGAGATTTACCAGATGTTTCTGGCCGGCCTGAACGCACCTGGCCGTCCGGTAGGAAACCTGCTTTTCCTGGGACCGACCGGCTCCGGCAAAACTCGTGTCGTAGAAGCCATGGCGGAAGCGCTGTTCGGAGATGCGCGCGCCTGCATCAAGATCGACTGCGCCGAGTTTCAGCACTCGCATGAGATTGCCAAGCTGATTGGTTCGCCTCCCGGATACCTCGGCCACCGCGAGACCCATCCCCTGCTCACGCAGGAAGCGCTGAATCAGTGGTTCACCGAGAAACTGAAGCTCTCGATTCTTCTGTTCGACGAAATCGAGAAGGCCAGCGATTCGCTCTGGCAACTACTGCTCGGAATTTTGGACAAGGCCACGCTTACGCTTGGCGACAATCGCCGCGTCGACCTTTCGCAATGCATCATCATCCTGACCTCGAACCTCGGCGCCAGTGAGATGACCGATCTGGTGGACGGTGGCTTCGGCTTTGCGCCTCGCGTGGTGGAAGTCGACAACAACTTTGACGACAAGATTCAGCGCACCGCCGTCGAAGCCGCCCGGCGCAAGTTTACGCCGGAGTTCATGAACCGCATCGACAAGACGGTCGTCTTTAAGACGCTGCGCGACGAGCATCTGTCGCAGATTCTCGAGATCGAACTCGGCATGGTGCAGCAGCGCGTGCTCATGGCTGCAGGCGCTAACCAGTTCGTATTCAATTGCACGGCCAGCGCGAAGAAGTTCCTGCTGAAGGAAGGCACGGATCCGCGTTACGGCGCGCGCCATCTGAAACGCGCGATCGAGCGCCATCTGGTTTTTCCGCTGGCCAATCTGGTCGCGACCGCGCAGGTGAAGCTCGGAGATTTCGTCCGCGTGGATATGGCTTCCGAAAATCAGTTGATCTTCGTGAAGGAAGCCGAAAACACAATGGCGCCGGTTCTGCTCGAACGCTACGGAGCCGCAGCGGCGAACATGCCGAACGTTCGCGCCGCCCGCACCGCGGTCAATAACCGCCGCGACTTTGGGGCAACCCCTGGGCCAGTCGCGGAGAGCAAATAAGTTCTTTCGATTTTTACCGACTCGCTTGACCGCATCTTGCGAGTCCCCTCGTGGCGCCGGAACCCTCCGGCGCCTTTTTTGTTGCATATAGCTATTGTTCAGCGACGGTTTTGAGGTTATTGAGCCCACTCTCGAAATGCTTCCCGACCACCCTATCCATGTTCACGCAAATGCTGATGATCTTCATGATGTAGAGGTTCGTACCCTGCAAGGCCCATGTGACCTTGGTTAGGGCCCCAGTAGGTTCGAGAGTGAACTCATTGATGTTATGGGCTTCAAACGGCTTTACGAAATCCACTTTGATGGAAATCATGCTGAGCGCGACCGATTCAATGATCGCCATCCTCCCCTTGCCAGCGCTGCCAGAGCTATCCCAATCCGAGATGGCACCTTTGCCGCTTGCGGGCCCACTGTATGTCCTGTTCATCGTGGGGTCCTCTTTGTCCTGGGGTGCCCAAACCCTCCAACTGTGGAAGTCGTTGATAAGCGCAAAGATTTTCTCCGGGGGAGCTTTGATGCTTATCGAGCGCTGGACATGGAAAGTGTTGGGCTTGGTCGCAGCGAGGGCGAGAACAGCCGCGACAAGAACAGCGACGATGATCAGAATTCTCACGGTCATGAATCCCTCGGGGGTGTTGGAATTTTCCAAGCTAGCGTAGCCAAGCGATCCCACCGGTGGAGCATCGCCGGACACATGCCCCGCTCAGCGCTTTCCCGGCCCGGAGTGAAACGGATCGTCCTGCGGGATGTCAGAACCATCCTCCGGACTTGGAATATCCAAATTAACGACTATCGGTTCCTGGCCGCTGCGGACGATCACAGCCTCTACTGGCTCGTCTTTGCGCGCGTTCAGTTCCTGATGAGGAACATAGGGCGGAACGTAGACGAAGTCTCCCGGACCCGCTTCATCGACGAACTCCAAATGATCGCCCCAGCGAAAACGCGCGCGGCCGCGCACGACGTAGATCACGGTTTCCAGTTCGCCGTGATGATGCGGGCCAGTCTGCGCATTGGGATGCACTACGACAGTTCCTGCCCAGAGTTTTTGCGCGCCGACTCGGGCGTGTGAAATAGCTTCTGCGCGCGTCATGCCGGGTGTCTG
>DATNMU010000089.1:0-3425 GCA_035602195.1 Candidatus Acidiferrum sp. | reverse complement strand
ACTGGCCATGGCGCTGACCGCAGGCGTCGGGGCGCTATTCGGAACAGTCGCGTGAGCGGGACCAACCCGAGGCAGGAGCGGTGATATGCACTAACGAGCGTTGGAGACCTGCTCCATTCTGACCACGACTCCAAACGCTGTCACCTCGAAAATCCACGACCGAATGCCAGTCATCCTTGATCCAGACGCCTACGACCTGTGGCACGATCCGGGGAGGAGGGCTGCGGTGCTAAGAAAAAGTGTACGCGGCAACATGGTGCCCTCCAAACGAATCAGGGATTCTGGCGCATTGTTAGATCCTTGCTTCCTTGGGATTCACACCCCGCTTCTTTCACACGCCAGAGTCAACGCAGGCGCAGACTCTTGAGCGAAGCGTGAGCCGATCCTCGACTGATGTCGGGCACAATGATCAATTCAAGAACGGTGACCCCGGAGAGGTCAAACTGATACTCCTCGACCTCGCGACTTGTGTTGGGGGGACTGAAATTCCACTGCTGGCGCACAATCTCTCGAAACGAGCGTCCACCATCCCGAGACCATCGCAAGACGAACTCTTGGGTACGTTCCGTCTCGGTTTCTTCGAAGACGAGCGCGATGCGTGTGAGTCTTTGTGGCTCATCGAAGATTAGCCGGACGGTTTGAGTGCCAGAATCGGCGGCACGCCAGCCCCGCGTTTCTCCTGCGACTAGCGCAGACTCGACTGGATATCCATTCTCTTCCGATGTGACCTCGACCACGGCTGCATCGTCGAGGTCCAGCCAGCCGTCGTCGAGGGGCGGAGCATCCTGCGGAATCGGTGTGATTAGGCGCTTGCGCATGACACGCTAGTTTACCTCCGGTCCTGCTCTCGTGATCGCCGATTAGGACGGGCTCGGCCTTTGGAGTCAATTTCTCGGTTCAATTGTGCGCATCGCAAATTCCGACAATCGAAGGGTCGCTTTTTCGGCCTACCTGCGCTCCATCGACATCGTTACTTTTCAATGTCGAAGTAAATCTTTGTTGTGGCGCGGTACTTGGCTATCTTCTTGCCGTCCAGTTCCATTTCTAGTTCCGCCACCCGCGCCCACTTCATGCCCCGAACCGTCTTTGCGGCTTCAGCCACAGCGTTTTCCGCCGCCTTTGCAAAGCTCTCTTTGGACGTTCCGACTACCTCAATAATCTTTTGCGTCATTGCAGTTCTCCCTTGATTTTGATTTCTCACTGTGGATTGTACCGCTGGCATCTCCACCCCCACGCGTCAGTGAGCCGCCCGTTGCTGCTACGTTGCCAAAGTGGTGCGAGGCGTACCATCGGACATGAGCAGAATACATCCAGAATGCCCCGACTCAGACCCTTCTGATCGGTCGGTAGCTGCCGATGTCCTCCTTCGACAAGAGCCAGCCGAGGAAGAAGACGAAGAGGAAGACGAAGGCGACGGCGACGGCGACGGCAAGGAAGACGACGATGACGACGACGAAGGCGACGACGGCTACTCGGAGTGAGCACGGCAAGTCGACCATTGCGTTTTCTAAGTACTGCAACGCCGAAATGCGACAATACTCGTCGCTTGAGTTGCGGAGGAGTGCGATGATTCGTATTCCATGATCTTTTCGAAGCCCACCTTACGGTAGCCAACCTACAACGCTCGATGTCTTTTTTCGGTGACGCATTGGGACTGGAACTCGCGCAGGTCTCCCGGGGAAAAAAGGGCGCGTTCTACTGGATAGGGCGTCGAGGAGATTCAATGATCGGGCTGTGGGAAGCGGGGATGGGTCCGCAACGGTTGAGCCTGCATGTCGCTTTCAGCGTCGATCTTGACAACCTGTTGCAGGCTGCGGAGCGCCTTCGCGAGGCTAACATCATCCCACTCGATTTTGCGGGCGAGCCCACCGACGAGCCAGTAGTTTTTGATTGGATGCCCGCTGCTTCTCTCTTTTTCCGCGACCCTGACGGCAACTTGTTGGAATTCCTTTCAATGCTGCCTGATGCTCCGCGGTGCGATCTCGGAGTCGTCAGGTGGAGTCGCTGGAAGGCGGCTCAAATGAATGAATCTCGCAGGCAGGTGTAACATGACAAGCTCGGAAGACACCCTCAAAGACCGCCTCGCCCGCTAGCGCCAGATCAAGCTCAGCGTCATCGGCAGGAAGTCTGGCGCGATCCATTTCGCTCCCTGGCCCAAGCCAACCCGTGTCGATCAATTCTGGCTTTTTCATGACCACCAGTTTTCTACAGCCCAGACCCCGATTGCTACCCCTCGGGTTGAGTCGCGCTCAGCTTCGCATGACTGGAATGGTTAGGTTCTTGGCGCTTTCGGGCATCATTGCTCTTGGGGGGATCGGTCGGATTCCAGTTTCTTTTTCTTTGCCCTGATCCAAGCCACGATCAGTTTCCGAATACCGCTATCGGAGCGTCCCTTACATTACCCCGCGCGACGCTTCCAAGGCGTTGCACCTTTGACCCGAGGGTGCTCGGCGCAAGCGTGGGAGGCGAACTCTTCGGAGAGTTGCGTTTTGAAAGTCCGCTTCATTTCATCTAGTGATTCACCAGCAGGCGGGCCAGAAGGGTTAAACACCCAAGCGCATTCAGAGCAACCCCACCCCTCGACATTCTCTCCTTCGATCCATACCAATTCGCGGGACGAACTTTCTTCGTCGCGAAGCATACAGCCCTCACTGCGTACACAAGAATTGTACGCCTGAGTCAATACGTACGAAAAAGACTTCAATGGGCACTCTTCATGGTTGAGTTAATTGGCAGATTGACAATGCCAGCGCACACGCCTAGCATCGGAATTGAGCAAGCTACCTCTTTTTACTCTTTCAGGTCCCCTGAACTAAGTCAGCCTATCTGAAGCTTTTCTCTCCTTAGATTTCTCCCAGGAGGAACTACGTTATGACCCTATTGACCCGTTGGGAACCTTTCCGTGAGTACTCCACCACGATGCAGGATCGCATGAACCGCATGAACCGTCTTTTCCGTGAGTCGTATAGCCCCGAAGGCCCGGAAGAGGCGCTAACCACCACCAGCTTCGCGCCGCCTGTGGACATCTACGAGGACGAGCACAACATTACTCTGAAGCTTGAAGTCCCGGGCATCGACGAAAAGGACATTGATGTCCGCATCGAGGGCAACACCCTCACCGTCCATGGCGAGCGCAAGATCGAAAAGGAAGAGAAAGAGGAGAACTTCCGGCGCATCGAGCGGCAGTATGGAAGTTTCACCCGGTCGTTTACACTGCCCAGTTCGGTTGATCCGGGGCAAGTGAGCGCCAACTATGAAAAGGGCCTGCTGAAGATCAAACTCGCCAAGAAGGCGGAAGCCAAGCCCAAGCAGATCAAGGTGAATGTTGGCAGCGAGAAGACCCTCGAAGCCAAGGCTCCCGGCAAGGCCGCGTAAAGCATTAGCTAGCGAGAGAAATGGGAGGCGGCTGACTGTCGGCCTCCCAT
>DATNMU010000088.1:0-9659 GCA_035602195.1 Candidatus Acidiferrum sp. | reverse complement strand
GAGGCGGCGCACTGGCGCGCAAATTCGCTGCCCAAAAAAAATATTTTTAGAGGCTATTGGAATTGTAACGGACACGACCAATTTCGTTGCACGGGGTAACCGGTACGTTAGGTCATCGACTTCGGGGTGCTGTGGGTCAAGGCCCGATCGAACCTGTGGAGTCGTAAAGCGGCTTCTCTATAACCTTGTCCCGCGACCGCGGGATCAGTTTTTCGAGCCTCAACCGGCGCGAAAGTCGCGCACATCTTCGCCGGGCTTGAACACGGCGGCTTGGGGTGTTTTTAGCGATTCCGCCATCTTGCGACTAATGGCCTCATAGTCGGCTTTCACCCATCCGACGCTGGAAAGTTCGATTTCGCCATCCTGCGCGATCCAGAAAATGCTAGGGACGTTGGTCAGGCCGTAGGCGTTCGACACAGGATATTTTTCGGGCTCGTCGAGCAGAACGGGGAAGGTAACGCCGAACTCTTTGGTGAACGCCGCGGTGTCTTTGACATTGTCTTGCGAAACCCCGATGACGCGGACTCCTTTACGCCCGTATGCCCGCTCCAGCCGATCGAGAAATGGGAAAGCATACTGACACGTAGGACAGGAAACTTTGAAAAACGCCAGCACCACCGGGCCGCTGGTTAGTTCGTCGCGCAGCACGAAGCGCTGGCCATCCACTGCGTTGAGTTCAAACTCGGGCGCTTTGGCGCCCGCAGTCAATCCTGCCATTGGTCGTCCTCCGGGGTGTTTTTTGAGAATATTTCGGAGCCAGCCCATTCGCTCCCCGCTCTGACTTCTTGATTTTAAATGATAGCGGCGGTTCGCAGAATCTTCCGCGCCAGGCCGGTGAGGGCGGTGTTCTTCAGACGCTCGACGGAAGTCCATTTCCCGATCGCGCGCGAAGGCGCAGCCACGCACCAGACGTACACGGTGTAGTTGGTGACGGTGATGGAATGGCGAAGTGTGAGCGCCGGATCGCCGGTGTTCTTCGGGCTGGTAAGTTCAGGCAGTTCCCACATGCCCGGCATCAGCGATGCATCCCTTCCCCGCTGCGTCAAAAACACTTCGTGATTGCGGCAGATCAGTTCGTAGTGAATCTCGCGCTTCCTCTGCGGTTCGGGTTTCGAGTTTGCCGTCAACTCACCACGGGTGGCGCACAGCTTGATCACCGGGCACGTCAAACACGTTGGCGTGCGTGGAGTACAGACCGTCGCGCCGAGTTCCATCATCGCCTGGTTGAAGTCTCCCGGACGCGACTTGGCCAGAAGCTCGCCAGCCATGTTCCATAAGATCTCTCCAGCCAACCGCTTTCCTGAAAGCCGTTGCAGTACCCGTTCGACATTGCCATCGACCACCGCGAGCGGCTTACCGAATGCGATGCTGGCGATGGCCGCTGCGGTGTATCGGCCAATGCCCGGCAACGTCTGCAAGGATTCGGCTGTCGAAGGGAATTTTCCATCATGCTGGCGCACGATGACTTTAGCCGCCGCGTGGAGCATGCGGGCTCGGCGGTAGTATCCGAGGCCGCTCCAGGCGGCCAACACGCTGGCCTCGCGGGCCGCTGCCAGCTTCCTAACCGTAGAAAAGCGCCGCAAGAATTCATGGTAGTGCGCAATCACCGCGGCTACCCGAGTCTGCTGCAGCATGATTTCGGAGAGCCAGACGCGGTAGGGATCGCGGGTTGAGCGCCAGGGAAGGTCACGCGCGTGTTCGTCATACCACGCGAGTAACCGGCGGCGAAACGCCGGTTGTGAAGCGAAAGTTGCATACGGTGTCGGCGATGGTTTCAAGCGGATTCCGTCAGGTACCTCAGCGGCTAAAGCCGCCATTCATTGTGCAGACAGTACCGCAGCGCTAAAGCGCTGCGCCACCCAAAATCACTCAACGGCAAAGTGTATCTTGCATGAAAGTGTATCTCGCATGTCCTTCTGCGCCATTGACCCCCGGCTTGCAAGCACGAAATAATAGCCGAAGCTTGGAAGGCTTGCCGGATTTCATTCCGCCAGCCGAGGAGCATTATGAACGACTTCAATCGCAAGGTGGAAGACGCGTCGGCACGGGTGAGCAAGACCGTTGCCGAAGCGGCCGAAAGAATCGAGAAGGAGATCCCCGAATTCATCAAATACCTGAACGACGAAGTCGTGCCCGCGGTGCGCCAACACTCCACCAAGGCCTTGCGCACGGCCAGCCTCAAGCTGACCGAGTTGGCCGACTATATGGAGCAACAAAAAGCGGCCCGGAAATGAAGTCGCGGCTCCGGCGCCCATTTTCGGCGAAACTTGCGAGCTTCTTTTTACTGCTGGGCTTTTCGTTTTCGTCGGGATGCGGCCATTCAAAAGAAGCGCGAGTAGACGTGCCTCCGCCCCCGCCGGCTTCTGAACCATCGGCGAATGCGTCTCGACCAGAAGAAGCGGAGCGCTTGCCTGGCGCGGGAACCGAAAGGGAAAACGCCGACCTCGCTGAGCCCGCGATCCCCGCCAATGCCAAACCTTTAGCCACCGAGACTGGCCGAGCAAGCTGGTATGGACCGCCGTATCACAACCGTCGCGGATCGAACGGCGAAGTCTATAACATGCACGCGATGACTGCGGCTCACCGCACTTTGCCGCTCGGGTCGATCGTGAGGGTCACCAATTTGAAGACTGGAGACACGGCAGTGGTCCGGATTACTGATCGCGGGCCATTTATCCCGGGAAGGATTATTGATTTGTCGCTGGCGGCTGCGCAGAAGCTCGACGTTTACCATGCAGGAGTTGCGGAAGTCAGAGTGGAAGTTATGGAAACTCCCGCGCCGCTGAGCAGCGGAGGAAAGTGGGCTGTGCAGATCGGCGGATTCCCGCACGAGGAAGCGGCGGAGAAGGTTGCTGAACATCTTAAACGCCGCTATCGCACGGCGAAGGTGTTGAAGTTTTCGAGCCCAGCGGGCGATTGGTGGGTGCGGGTGCGGGTGCTCGAGGATAATCGTGAGCGCGCCCGGAAGCTGGTTGCCGAAACCACAACTCCTGAAGGCGCCGTATTTCTCGTCAGACTGGATTAGCTGCCAGCTTCCCTCTTGAGCGCCGCAAATGCTATTCTCCGCGAAGAGCGACTATTCATGACAGCCGACAACAACTGCCTGTTTTGCCGCATCCTCCGCGGCGAGATTCCTGCGAAGAAAGTTTATGAGAACGAGCATGTGCTTGCCTTTGAAGACATCGACCCGAAAGCGCCAACGCATGTGCTGGTGATCCCAAAGAAACATTTTGCGGGATTGAAGGAGGCGCAGGCCGAGGATGCCGAGGTGATTGGCCGATGCCATTTGGCGGCAGCCGAGATTGCGCGCCAGCGCAAGATCGAGAATGGGTACCGCACGGTGCTGAACGTGGGCCCGGGTGCGGGGCAGTCAGTGTTTCATCTCCACGTGCATTTATTGGGCGGACGGTCGCTGAAGTGGCCGCCCGGATAGAAGCGGGTTCCAGTCTCCTTTTGTGAAAGGGAATCTGGGGCGATTCTAGGCTTGACTACTGTTCATTACAGTAATTACAATGTAATTACCGGAATGAGCTCATGAAACTCGAACTCACACGCATCGGCAACTCCCGCGGAATCCGCATCCCTAAGCCTCTTATCGAGGAGTGTGGTTTGGGGGATATCGTAGAAGTTCGCATCATTCCCGAAGGTCTGATAGTCGCCCCTCACCACGCACCGCGCCGCAGGTGGAAGCAGGCCTTTGCGGCGTCCCCTGGCGAGCGGGAAATGCTGATCGAGGGAATCGCTTCGAACGTGTTTGATCGCGAGGATTGGAAGTGGTGAGCTATCCGCGGCGGGACGAGGTCTGGCTTGTCGCCCTCGATCCGTCAAAAGGGGCGGAAATCAAAAAGACGCAGCCTTGCCTGATAGTTTCCCCTGACGAAATGAATGAAGCTTTGCATACAGTGCTGGTGGCGCCGATGACGACTACGCTGCGCAACTATCCGACGCGCGCAACTCTCACGCTCCGGAGCAAGAAAGGTCAAGTTGCTCTTGACCAGTTGCGGGCGATTGACCGACAGCGTCTGGTACACAAGCTAGGCCTGATCTCCGACAAAGCTGCGGATCAGGTTTCCAATGTCCTAGTTGAGATGTTTGTTCGCTAAGTGAAGCGTTTTATTGACGGCGCAGCTTACCGAGAATGGGACTGGATGCCGCCGGCGATCGCATCGAACCGCATTGTTAGCGCTCATCTCGCAGGCGGGCGGGCTTCGCCCTAGCCGGGACAGCCGTGACTGTCGCTACCTGACATAGCTCGATCTCTACTGTACTGTGGGATTCTCGTCTTCCGAGGCTCCGTGACGGCGCAGCAACTGAGGCAGATTCTGAGAGAACGCCGAGCGCGGCAGTACCATGTCGCATCCCACTTCGTGAGCCTTCTGCTTCAGATCGCCTTGCACGTGAGAGAGGAATCCAATGATCGAGGTTCCCTTCTTCAGCTTGGCCTTTAGCTTGGGGATAAGAGTGAGCGGCTTGGCATTGGCGTTATTGAGGTCAAAGATAATCAGCGAGGGTTTTTTCTCTTCTCCGTTTTGCTGCATGCGCTCGGCCAGGTCTTTGTCGCTCTTGGCAAATTCGACCTTGACGTTCAGCTTGCGCGCGGTTTCCTGAATCTTGGCGGCGAAGAACAAGTCGTCAACGAAAGCGAAGATGCGGGAGTTGGAATCGTCGCGCGTGGGCAGCGGCTCGGGATCGGCGGGGGCGAAGGGCGCGGCGAAACCGGGACGGGACCCGCGGCGGGCGCCCTGGCCGTTGTTATTGCCGGCCAGTGCGGCGCGGTAGCTGTGATCCATGGGCGCGGTGTAGATGCCATCCTGGTTGTGGCGCGCCTGGCTGGGTCCAGCGGGGCGAGCCCCGCGTGGATTATTGGAGCGGCGTCCGCGACGCCGGCGATTTCTGCCCCCACCACCGGAGGGCCTTCCTGGTCCTGCGTTCATAGTCCTCTCATGACTGCTTGGCCGGGAGTTTGCCCGGTGCAGCGTTGCGAAATCCAGCGATTACAGTTTCCCCATTTGGTTGCGGCAGGTCCTGACAACGTTGGCGTATAGCCAGTCTGGTTGCGGAACTTCCGGCCGACTCGATTGCACAAGTGAAATCGTCAAATCCAGCGAAAGCGTTCGAGGGGCACGGCTATTCTCCGTGCGGATTGCGAGTTGGGCTGGACGCAATCGTGAATGCAATCGCAGTTGACCGCTACCTGGTAAAGCAAAATCGTACTAACCGAAATCTAAAATGAAGCCTATCAGTTTCCGTTATCGGAATCGGTCGCGCCGCCGGGAACGGCCTGGGGCGCGGAAGGCCTACGCGGGAACGAGGCCAATGAGAACAAGACAATGGTACTCGTCTCCGCTCCGGCATGCAAGTGGCAATCGGGGAAGCTCTTTGCACAAGGGGACATGGTTGGGAATCGGTGACCGGCGGCCAAGGATCGGTGGTCAGTGATTAGTGGCCAGAAGTATCCGCCGAATTGTATTGCCGGCCACTGGGCACTGATCGCCGTTTTTGATCAGTGGCCACATTTTTATGGCGTAACGGTCAGCGTAATTGTAGGCGCGGTGGCAGTAAGCGGGTTTGCCCCTCCCGTGCTGGCGCTTACGGTAACGGTGTAGGTTGCGGGAGGCGTCCCGGCATTCTTGGGTACGCTGCTGGCGCCACCGCCGCAGGCGCCTAACCACAGCGTGCAGAAACTTAGAAGCATGAGCATGGTAATCCGGCGCAAGCGTCGACCCGGCCCGCCTACAAATACGATTCCGATCAAGCCCGGGAGCAGAAGCGCGTAGAAGATGCCACGGCTGCGCTGGAAGGGCCGAATGAGTTGAACCGTCTTGGGAGTAGTGACAAGATTCAGAGTGACCGCCGTCGCGGTAGTCAACTGGCCGCTGTTGGGAGTGAATTGACAGGTGATCTCCGAGGTGTCCGGAAGTCCAGAGCAGGTGTAGTTGAGCGGGATGTTCGTAGTGGAACTGACACTGTTGATGAAGCCGGTCGTGCTGCTGACCGAAAATTGGACCGCCGCGCTGCCGCCCACAGGAACGCCGAAAGTGGCGCCGTTTGTCGTAGCGAGCGTGAAGCTTTCTGTGGTCGCAGTCACAGTCAGACTGACGGGGGCGGAGTGCGAACTGCCGCCAGTGCCGCTAGCGGTGCCGGTCACGGTAATTGAATCCGTCCCCAAGGCCATGTTCGGCGCAGTGCTGACGGTGAGCGTGACATTTACGGAGTGGGTGCCGTCGAGTGTCACGCTTGTAGGACTGAAAGTGCAGAGCGCTCCTGTGGGCAAGCCCGCAGTACAGGTGCCGGGAGTAGAGCCGCCAGTGGGCGAGCTGAGTGAGTTCGCGAAATTGATGGTCTGGGTAGAACCGTTCACCGGCGTAAGAGTCAAAGTGGCTGATGCCAACTGCCCGGCCGAGATGGTGCTGGGAGAAAGGGCTGTGACCGAAAGCGTGAAATCGCTGACAGTGACCGCGGCTGGGCTGGAAGTTGAAGCACTGTCGCTGGCGTCTCCCTCGTAAGTGGCGGTGACGTTGTTGTTACCGGCTGGCAGCACCGTGGTCGTAAAAGTAGCGGTTCCTGTGTTTAGCGTCGCTGCACCCAGGGCGAGCTTGTTGGCATTGTTGACTGTGGAGAAGCTGACGGTTCCGACTCCGGCTCCCGTCGTCGCGGTGACTTTGGCCGTAAAGGTCACGCTGGTTCCGGCATTGACGGTGGAGGCGGAAGATGAAATTACGACCGAGCTAGACCCGCGAGTTGCGGGCCAGGCTAAAAACAGCACACTGGCGTTAACTGAGCCGAGTCCGGTGACTTGGTCGTAACCAGCGCCGGTAGTGAAGCCGAACTGGAGCGGCGGCGACGTAGGGCAGTCCTTAGATCCCGGGGTGCAAGGCACAATATTGTTTCCGGTGGTGATGTCGTTGAATGCCGCTGGATTGCTGGCCGCCAAACTATAGAGATTGGGATTGACGTTTCCGAGTCCGAACGCCCCTAACTGTTGGTTTAATAGCGCGATGATGGCGGAAAAAGTTGGAGCGGCGGCGGAAGTTCCGCCAACCGCAGCAAGACCGGAGCTGGAGTCCCGGAATCCGCTGGTGCAAGTCGCTACGATCGTGTCGTTCGCGCCGTCCTCGGAGCAAAAAAGATACGGGTCATGGTCAGGCGAGGAGTTGAGGGCGAGATCGGGGACGTCGCGATGATTATCGTTGGGTGTTTTACCAGTTTGCCAGGATGGTTTTGGAAAGATTGTGCTGGCGCCGCCGCCGGAGGCAAGGATGACTTTGGTGGTGTTGGCCGAATTCGAAGTGTCATTCCATGCCATCTCTGGGATGTAGGAAAGCGCGGAAGAAATAGTGTCGGTGCCGCCGGTGGTGCCGCTCCAGAAGGTGGTGGGATTCGCGTTTCCGTTGGTTACGGTGGCTTCAGCGTCGCCATTGAATTCCGTGCCACCCATTCCGGTGACTTCGGGAATAGCAGCAGGAATGTCGACCGCCAGTCCCGTAGTAGCCGATGTGCTCTGGCTGGGTTCACAGTCGGCGGCGCCGGTATCGCCTGATGCCGAAATCACAGTTTGGCCCTGCGCATTAGCCTGTTGCATCCATCCCTGCATGGTCTGGACAAACGTGGTGCCTAGCGCCGATTCGCAATTGCCGTAGCTGTTGCTGATGATTGGCGCCACGTTCTGGTCGATGGCGTATTGCAGGGCGTCGAACGCTCCGAACTGGCGACTGGTACAGGTGTCGCCACTGGCCAGACCCGCGTAGACCAGAGTGACGCTCGCGTTCTTCGCCACCCCCGCTGACCATTCCACGTCGAGGTCGGATTCGCCTTCATCTCCCGAGCAGCGCGTCGAAGTTCCGGTGCCGGGCATGAGCAACAGCGTGGGAGCGTTTGCCGCCAGGAGTGCGGCGCTGCGGAAATTGGCTACGTCTGCCAGGTTGATTGAACTTTGACCTGTAATTGCGATTTTCTGGCCAGTACCGTCGATGCCATTGTTGTAGAGCGACTGGATGTCATAAATGGTGGCGAAGTCGCCCGGGGTCAGGAAATGATTGCCGGAAATGTGAGAGGTGAAATGCGGATCGGCGGCGCTGGCTGTTCGTCGAAAGATCGCTCGCGGTTTCGGGTTGAAGTTATGAAGATGTCCTACAGATAGAACGCTGGGGACTAGCGCGGCCGGGACCGAGGGGTTGGTGGCGTTAGCGAAATGGATTTCTCCGTTTACCAGGTAATCGTGGATCTCGGTATTGAACACCGCTTCGATCTGCCCTACGGTTCCTTCAAAGGAGATCTGGTTGCCGCTGTTGGCCACTGAAACCACGGTGAGGCCTTGAGATGCGAGCCACTCGCTGACGTGCAGGATGTCGTTTTGGCTCATTCCAAAGCGGTCGGCGAACTGCGCCGGTGTCAGCCATTTGTGGTAATTGGGGGACTTGGTATCTTGCTGCTGGACCAGCAAATTATTGAGGTCGGCCTGTTGGGCGGCGGAGGGCTGGAAAGCGAGGGTCACTCCGTGCAGAACCATGCTGCCGTCGGTGCGGCCAATATCGAAGCGGGGCTGAGCGAAACCGTGCACGTTCCCCGTGAGTGGCATTCTCTGCGCAGAATCGATGGGACCAGCGAGCCGGTCAGGCTGTGCGGCCAAACACAGGGTTGAGGCTAAAAAAGGTAAAAGAAACTTCCATGATCGCATGCAGGCTCCGCCCGGTCTGGGTATAAATGTGAGTGATTCCTTAGCTTATACGGCTTTATAGCTCTCTGATCAAGTTTGACAGCACGAAGGTTGTATGGCGGCAAGAAAGTGACCAAATCACATAAAGTTTGATGAACCACAGGGTGCACGGCGGATCACAAGGCAGACCTGAGAAATGGACTGGAAGCTTCAGCCTACATTCCAAGCAAGTTGGGATGGAGTTTGGAATAACCATGCTCCTGCGCCCAAAGATTGAGAGGAACGGAAGCCAGTTCGTCGACGAGAGGCTCGGCGAGGCCGTTCTTAGTCATATCGATGGATTTGATGTAGGTGCGGCAACTATCGCAGCATTCGACCCGGATGTAAGGCAGCGAATCCGCAGTATAAACGGGAAGCTTGGCATGATTTTCCTCGGCGCAGCCGGGGCAGATGACCCGGCGGAACTCCCATTCGGTGAGGCAGAAACCACAAAGCAGACTGCGGTGGCCCCCGTCACCAAGGGGACGAAGGATGGCAGCAACGGGTTTGCGATTGCACCAAGGGCAGAACGCCTGGCTATAACCCTCAAGTTGCAGCCGGGCGTGCGCCTGGGCTAGTTCTGCGTAAGGTTGCAGGAAGGCGAGGGCGAGGAATTCTTCGGGGCGGGACGGGGGGTCGCCTGCAGCGGACCAGCAAGCGCTGAGAAGACTGGACCGGGCTTCGGGAGGTCCGGCACGTAGATCGCGGGCGACTTGGGCGAGGAGGTCGGGGCCGTGATTTTCAGCCACCGAAAGAAATGATGGGAAGCTGTTGCTGTTGATGAGGTGTGCGAATTCAGTCAGATTCCCTGCGAAAGCAGCCGGCGGGACGCCGGCGCTACTTTTGCTGGAGCCGTTTTCGGCGGCTTGGTAGAGGCCCTCCTGGAAGCGGGCGACGTGAACGTAGAAGCTGAGAATCTCAGCCGCGAAGGCGTGCTTGGCGAGGAGGCTTTCCGCGCGACGGA
>DATNMU010000087.1:0-3529 GCA_035602195.1 Candidatus Acidiferrum sp. | reverse complement strand
GGCCCCATATCTCCCGTGCACAAGGCCACCGTGCGATAGTGCAGGCCGAGCTTCTGCAGAACTGTCTCCGCATTGCGTGTCAGCTTCTCGTGCTCTTCGTAAGAATTCTCCGGCCGTGCAAACTTTACCAACTCCACCTTCTGAAATTGATGCTGCCGGATAATTCCGCGCACATCCTTTCCATACGACCCCGCTTCACTGCGAAAACACGGCGTATAGGCCACCAGCGAAACCGGCAACCGCGCCGCATCCAAAACTTCGTCGCGATAAAGATTCGTAACCGGCACCTCAGCCGTTGGGATCAGCCAGAGATCTTTCTCGCCATGCGGCACACGAAAAGAGTCAGCCGCAAATTTGGGCAGTTGCCCCGTTCCATACATCGACTCCGAATTCACCAGATATGGCGGCAATACTTCTGTATATCCATGCTCGCGGGCATGCAGATCGAGCATAAAGTTCGCCAGCGCCCGCTCCAACTTCGCTCCCAAATCCCAGTAAACAGCGAACCGCGCTCCAGTCAACTTAACCGCGCGCTCCAAATCCAGCACGCCGAGTTCGGCGCCTAAATCCCAATGCGGCTTGGGAGTGAAATCGAATTTCGGCGGTGAGCCCCACCGCCGTACTTCAATGTTTTCTTCAGCACTGTGCCCCACAGGCACACTCTCATGCGGCATGTTCGGAATGCCCGATAAAATTTCCTGCAACCGCGCATCCAGTTCCGCCGCAACCTTTTCCCGCGCCTGAATCTGCTCGCGCAAATCTTTCGTCTCGGCGATGGCGACGCTGGCGTCCTGGCCGCTTTTCTTCAGCTTTGAAATATCCTCGGAAGCCTTGTTGCGCTGGGCCTTCATGGTCTCGGCCTCAGTGATAGCGTGCCGCCGCTGCCTGTCCACGTCGTGGAAATCCCTCAGCACGGCTGCCGGATCAGCCCCGCGCCGGCGCAGCATCTCCTCCACTTGCGGCAAATTGGCACGAACAAAATTCAGATCAAGCATGGGAACCAACTACTTTATCGGAAACCGGCAGGAAAATGCACGCGCGGGCGAGACGCCCGGTAATTTCCGAAATCTAGAGCACTACCGAAGGCTTAAGTGAGGACAGCCGCCTCCGGCTGTCCAGTCGAGCAGAACCCTGCCGCCTTTCGCCCACCCCATCCCTCTGTGTACACTACCTTCGCGATGAGATTGCCCTTCCGCTTTGTTGCCCTGCGCAAATTTATCAACACCCCCACGCATGCCGTAGGCCGCGTCCTAACTGAGGTGCTTGAGCCGTCGCGCCCCACCGAAAAGTCTGCCTCACCTTCCAATGAAAGGACTCCTCAGTGACACCGGCTCCCGAGAACGGCGGAGGCCCTGATCTCAGCGTCACCCTCGCTGGCATCGAGTTTAAGAATCCCATCATCGCCGCCAGCGGTACATTCGGTTATGGCGTCGAATTCGAGGACGTCGTCCACCTGGGCAAGCTTGGCGGATTCGTCGTAAAAGGCCTCTCCCGCGAGCCTATGATCGGCAACCCTCCGCCGCGCCTCTGGGAAACCGCGGCCGGCATGCTCAACGCCATCGGCCTGCAAAACATCGGCGCCTCCGCGTTTCTTGCGGAAAAACTACCCCGGCTCCGGCAGCTGAAAGACAGCGTCATCATCGCCAATGTATTCGGCTACACCCGCGAAGATTACGAACGCACCATTGAAATTCTCAACGACGGTGAAGGCATCGCTGCCTACGAACTCAACGTCTCCTGCCCCAACACAACTGAAGGCGGACTGCAATTCGGCTGCGATCCCCGCTCGCTCGATGAAGTAGTGAGCACCGCGAAGCGCACCTCCCGCCGCCCTCTGATTGTTAAGCTCTCGCCCAACGTAACCAGCATCGCGCAGATGGCGCATATCGCACAGGAGGCCGGCGCCGACGCCGTCTCGCTGATCAATACTTTCGTTGCCATGGCCATCGACGCCGAGACGCGCAAGCCGCGCATTGCCAACGTTACCGCCGGACTCTCCGGTCCGGCCATCAAGCCTATCGCCCTGCGCATGGTTTACGATGCCGCGCATGCCGTAAGTATCCCCGTCATCGGTATGGGCGGAATCTCAACTGCTTCCGACGTAGTTGAATTCCTGCTCGCCGGTGCTACTGCCGTGCAAATAGGCACCGCTAGCTACTGGGATCCCTGTGCCACGGAGAAGATCGTCGACGAACTCCGCAGTTGGAGCGAAGATCGCGGGATCACCCGGCTTGCCGATCTTATCGGCGGCATGATTCTGGAGTAGGTCTTGCGGGGAATAAGAGTAGAAGAGAGTAAAGCTTGTTAACTAGCGCCCGCGACTATACCAGATCGATCCCGGAGACTTGTAGTTACGCCCTTCGCCCCACACTAGCTGTGTGGTTCCGGCATTATCAATCGCGATAGAAAAATAATCGCCAAACGGAAATCGGAAACCATCGGGTAGGACATAATCATATCCAGCGACTGGTTGCGAGATCTGCGTCTCGTCAGACCAGGACGCGCCGCCGTTGCTCGAACTCCGCTCGAAAACATTCCACAGGCCGGAGCGCCGCGTGTCCATCCACGCGATGCGCACATCGCCGGCCGCGCCGGCCGCAATCGCCGGAAACCCGTGCTCGGCATTCAAACCGGCTAGCGATACGTTAGACTTTGCCGACCAACTCGCGCCCCCCGTAGTGGAAGATGAAAAATAAATACGCTCCGGTCCGCCGTTTTCTGTGCCCGCATTCCACAGCGCATAGATCGTTCCCGCCGCGTCAGAAGCCAGCGCGACCTGTGCCCCCAGAAATTCGGCCTGGCATCCCTGAGAGGAACAATCCGGCGGTGCGCTCGAGACATCCAGCAAAATGGTGTTCCAGCTTCGTCCCCTATCGGAAGAGTGGCTCACGTAGATATCTACGGGACGCGAACTGAGTTCCTGCCGCGCATAAGCCATCCACGAGAAGTACACATCGCCATTGGGATCTACCGTCGCGCCCCCGGCCAGAGACCACCCCGGCGGTCCATTCGGATTCACCGTGGTTGAGGCAAAGTTCTGTGCATAGTCATGCGACGCCGCCACCAGAAACTGTTGCTCGTGATTGAACCCCACATACACATCCGCGCCCCGGACCGCCAGCACCGGCTTGTCCGCGTCATCCGTCGATCGCTCCGCCACCGCGAAATACCAGGTGTGCCCGAAGTCCTGCGACCTAGCTACCATCACATCATGTTTATTATTTTGCAGCCACGAGGCATACAGGGTCTCGTGGTCCACCGGATCCACAACAATTTGCGGATCAAATTGACCCGTCGCCGAAGGCAAGATTGGCCGCGCGGGTTCCCACGATAATCCACTATCATTGCTGACCTGCAGCGCGATTGTGGGCGCGGTGCACCTTGCACAGCCGTTCACCGAACCATATTGTGGAAAAAGAATGTAGAGATGTCCGTAGGCATCCGCCGCGAGCGCGGGCTCCCATTGATCCCCGGTGTTGTAGCCAACCCGTCGCGGAGAAGTGAAATTCGGAACTGCCACTGCCGCCTG
>DATNMU010000086.1:0-3882 GCA_035602195.1 Candidatus Acidiferrum sp. | reverse complement strand
CTCGTCATGATCACTGGACTCTTTGGCGTCACCATGGCCGCGTGGGTGCCTCAGGTTAAAGCGGCCTTCGATCCCCGCCGGTCGATTACCGAATCTCTTTCCCCAACCATCGCCTCCAGCGGCGTCGACGCGGCCATCAAGCAATACCATGACTTGAAAGTCGCTCAACCAACCACCTACAACTTCGATGAAGACGAGCTCAACAGTCTCGGCTACCGGCTCCTCAACGCCAAGAAGTTCAACGACGCCATCCGCATTCTCCAGCTCAACGTCGAAGCCTATCCGCAATCCAGCAACGTCTACGACAGCCTCGGGGAGGCTTACATGGACGACGGCAACAAACCGCTCGCCATCGCCAACTATCAAAAAGCCCTTCAGCAAAACCCGAAAAACGTGAACTCCGCCAAGATGCTTCAGAAACTCAACGCTGATTTTAGTTTTTGACAAGAGGACTCATGACTCGAGAACAAGGCTTGCGCCTGCTAAGAGAAGCGAGTTAGCTCCTGATCGTGAGGAACTGAATATGAGATGGAAATGGATTTTCATTCCCGCGCTGGCGATTTTGGCGATGGTGCTGTTTGCCTTCGTCGGGGGCGAAATCGTGATGCACCTATGGAATTGGCTGTTGCCGCCGCTGTTCGGCTGGCGCCTGCTCACCTTCTGGCAAGCGCTTGGACTTCTAGTCCTATGCCGGATCCTCTTCGGTGGATTTGGCGGCCACCGCTCCGGTCGCCGCAACTTCCGTCATCGCATAAGAGAGCGATGCGGGCAAACGACGCCGGAAGAACCCGAACGATTCCGGCAACGCATGCGTGAGCGCTTCGGCTTCAGTCCGTCTGCGAGTGAGAGCCCGGGGCAATAAAGCTGGACAAAGCTTCTCAGGCGCACCAGGCATCGTTCCTCAAGCCACTTTGGATTGGCCCTCGGATTTCTCCAGGTGCCCGCCGAATTCATACCGCATCGCGGATAAGAGTTGGTTCGCGAAGTCAGCCTCACCCCGGGAACTGAAGCGCTCGTAAAGCGCGCAGGTGAGAACGGGCGCTGGCACTGCTTCGTCGATTGCAGCTTTAATCGTCCAGCGTCCTTCGCCCGAGTCGGAGACCCGGCCGGCAAACTTCGAAAGATTCTGATCCTGAAGAAGGGCAGCGGCGGTCAGGTCCAGCAGCCATGAGGCGATCACACTTCCACGCCGCCAAACCTCAGCGATGTCTCGCAAATTCATGTCGTATTGATACTGCTCGGGGTCGCGCAATGGCGTAGTTTCCGCGTCGGCTGCGCTAATGCCTTGTTTGCCGACGTTCGCCTTACGCAGAATACCGAAACCTTCCGCGTATGCCGCCATAATTCCGTATTCCATTCCGTTGTGTACCATCTTGACGAAATGGCCGGCGCCATTTGGACCACAGTGCAGGTAGCCTTGTTCGGCCGTACCGCCGATCTTTTCGCGGCCAGCAGTGCGAGGAGCAGCGCCTATTCCAGGAGCGAGCGCTGTGAAAATTGGATCGAGCCGCTGGACGACCTCGGTTTCCCCGCCGATCATCATGCAGTAACCCCGCTCCAGTCCCCAAACCCCTCCGCTGGTTCCCACGTCGACGTAGTGAATTTTCTTGGGAGCGAGTTGCTTCGCACGCCGGAGATCATCGACGTAATAAGAATTCCCTCCGTCAATAAGAATGTCGCCCGGCTCCAGATGCGGAAACAGGCCTGCGATGGTATCGTCGACGACTCCCGCCGGAACCATCAGCCAGATGGCTCGTGGTTTCTGAAGTTTCTTCACGACGTCTGCCAGCGACGTAGCGCCGATCGCCTTTTCCTTCACCAGTTCGTTCACCGCCTGTGGTGACCTGTTGAACACCACGCAGCTGTGACCCTTGCGGATGAGCCGACGCACCATGTTGGCTCCCATCCTTCCCAGACCGACCATGCCGATTTGCATTTCTATCTCCTGTGTAAAAGTCGAAGAGTATTCGACAAAGCGGAAATCGTGCCGCACTTCCCCACCGAGCACCTAGCTGGCACGCGCCAAACTGTCCAGTTCATTCATTTTGTCAGCGTCAATTTTTATTTCCACTGCCCCCACATTCTCTTCGAGATGCTTAACTTTGGAAGTCCCGGGGATCGGGAGCATGACCGGAGATCGCGCCAGCAGCCATGTCAGAGCCACTTGGGATGGCGTAGATTTCCATTGCGCTGCGATGCGACCGATAGCGCTATCAGGACCGGAAACACGGCCTGCAGCCAGCGGAAACCACGGAATAAAACCTAACTTCTCTTTCTCGCAGTACTCCAAAACATCTTCCGATCCGCGGTCGGCGATGCTGTAACGATTTTGAACGCTCACAATCGGAACAATCGTTCGCGCGTGCTGAATCTGCTTGATGTTCACTTCCGACAAACCGATGTGTTTGATTTTCCCTTGCGCCTGTAAATCTTTCAGGGTGCCGAGCTGATCTTCAGCCGGCACTTTCGGATCGATTCGATGTAGCTGATAAAGATCAATTCGGTCAAGGTGCAAGCGCCGTAGGCTGCCCTCGCAGGCGGATCGCAGGTGCCCCGGCTTTCCGTTCTCTACCCATTTGTCGGGACCCGGGCGGTCGAAACCGCCCTTGGTGGCAATTACCAGGCCTGCGGGATACGGATACAACGCCTCCCCGATGATCTCTTCACTCACATGCGGTCCATAGGAGTCAGCGGTGTCGATGAAGTTGATTCCCAATTCCACAACACGCCGCAAAACGCGAATGGCCTCGGCCCGATCTGCGGGCTCTCCCCAAATTCCAGGTCCAGTGATTCGCATCGCGCCGAACCCCAGGCGCGCAACACGGAGATCGCCTCCGATCAGGAATTCGCCGGCTTTTTTAGCGGGCGCTTGATTTCGTTGCACTGTAAATTTCTGATTCTGCATATGTCTTCCCTTCCAGGTGAGCGCTGATGTACTGAACTGCTCTCGTTCTTTGGAGTCGCGCAGCGCGGGCGACGTTGCATAAAATAAGCAAGTCCATTTTGCCACTTCTGTAAGTTCTCAGCGAATACGCTCCTCGTGCGCTCGGTTAACGAGCAAGCCTATTCGATGGGTTCGACGATATGCTCGTCGGCATCGCCCCGGCTACGGCGCTGGACGATAACGATGGCAGCGAGCACGAAGACAATCCCCAACGTCTGAATCGGACGTAAGACTTCGCCCAGCAGCAGGGCCGCGAGAAGAATGGAAAAAACTGGCTCCAGGCAACTCACGATGATGGCGCGGGTAGGCTCAAGATGCTGTAGGCCGAGAAAGTAGAGCGAAAAGGCGCCCAGTACGGAAATCATGGAGAAAACAAACAGGAATAACCACTGCGCGGGAGCGTAATGGGTGGCGAGGATTTTCCAGGGAGGATTAACGATGAGCCAGAAGATTGACGCCGCGGCGAGCGTCCAAGTCAGCACTCGCCAGCGATCGTAACGGGCCAAAATGCGATGGCCAGCGACGTTGTAGAGCGCGAACGAGAATGATGCCACTAACGCGGCGCTAAGACCATATGCGTCAAGCCGGAGATCGGAACCGTGACTGAAGAGATTGATGACAAGCGCAATGCCGGTGACCGCCAAGGCTACGGCGGCGATTTTTTGCAGTGAGAGTCTCTGCTGACCGCGTGCCACTACGTAGAGCAGAACCCATACCGGGGCGGTGTATTGCACGATGATGGCAGTGGCGACATTGGTTCTTTGAATGGCGACGTAATAAAAATAATTTGAGATGGCGACGCCCAGCGTGCCCAGAAAAAAACAGTAGGCGAGATCGCGAGGCGGCAATTTAATGCGCTGCC
Organism: Candidatus Acidiferrum sp.; assembly: GCA_035602195.1. Classification (GTDB taxonomy): domain Bacteria; phylum Acidobacteriota; class Terriglobia; order Terriglobales; family Acidobacteriaceae; genus Sulfotelmatobacter. The sequence goes on along the minus strand of DATNMU010000086.1, from coordinate 76 downwards.
AACCTTTCGATCCAACCAGGAGCGCGAGTAAAACCAGGAGAGAAAACGTGGTTCTGGTTTGCGAAAGGATGAGTGG
>DATNMU010000085.1:0-2999 GCA_035602195.1 Candidatus Acidiferrum sp. | reverse complement strand
CCGGATGTGATCAAAACAAAAGGCGACATCGCGGAGGTGAAGAAGCAACTGGCCGCAATCAACGACACGTCGGACAAGCCGGGCGATCCGGGAAACGACAAAAGCTCCGCCACAGAGCCGCCGGAGATTCGTCAATTGCGGTTGCAGATTCATCAGTATCAGGACATGATTTTGCAGACTACACGTGATCAAAAGAAACTGCAGCAGGAAATTGCAGTCTACCAGGGCCGGGTATCGTCCAGCCCCGTGGTCGAAGAGCAATACAAAGAGTTGGCTCGCGACTACGACAACGCGCAGAAGGTTTATCAGGACGACTTAGCCAAGCAAAGCACTTCAAAGATGGCTACCCAGGCGCAACAGCAGCAGCAGGGGGAACAGATGGCGCTGCTCAACCCCGCCAACCTGCCAGATTCGCCCAGCTTCCCGAATCGATTGTTGTTTGCCGGTGGAGGTTTGGGCGCAGGTCTGGCGCTGGGCCTCGGCCTGACGTTCTGGCTGGAATTGCGCGACAAGAGCATCCGCACCGAGGCGGACGCCGAAAGCGCATTGGGGCTTCCACTTCTGGTCTCGGTTCCGTGGGTGGTTGAAACGGAGGCTGCGAACGGCAATGGCAAGGCTTATTTCTGGAAACGGAAAAAAGAGCCGCAAGAAAGTAAGGAAACGGCGGACGTTTAGCGAAATAGCTTAGGCGAGAAAGTTTAGGCAAAGACCATGTACAAAGAGTTTTATGGCCTGCGGGCGAATCCGTTCAACGTCAACCCCGATCCGCGTTATTTATTTTTGACGCGGCACACCGAGGAGGCGTTGGCCTGCCTGACTTACGGCATTCAGAGCCGCAAGGGATTCGTCCTGCTTACCGGGGAAGTGGGAACCGGCAAGACTACGCTCATCAACAAATTGCTGGAATGGCTGCGGCTGCAGCAGGTGTCGACCGCCTTCATCTTCAACTCGCGTTTGAACACGCCGCAGTTTCTTGATTACATGATGGCCGATTTCGGCATTCCTTGTGATTCGAAGGCCAAGAGTCAGATTCTGTTACGGCTCTACAACTGGCTGCTCGATCGTTACCGCGCAGGCGAGACCGCGGTACTGATTGTGGATGAGGCGCAGAACCTGACCGATGAAGTGCTCGAAGAGATCAGAATGCTCACCAATCTGGAGACGTTCACCGAGAAGTTGCTCCAGATCGTTCTGGTGGGCCAGCCCGAACTGGAGCAGAAGCTGAAGCAGCCTCATCTGCGGCAGTTGCGGCAAAGGCTGACGCTGCGCGCCAAGACGCACCCGCTCACCCTGGAAGAAACTAAGTCCTACGTGCAACAGAGGCTGCGGATCGCTGGCTCCAACGGCCAGCAGATTTTTGATCCTGAGTCTTTGGTCGCGATTCACCGCTATGCCACCGGCATTCCTCGCGTGATCAATCTGCTGTGCGAGCACTGCCTGGTAAGCGCATTTGTGGATCAGCAAAAGGTGATTCTGCCGGCAGTTGTCGATGGCGTGGCCCGCGATTTCGATCTGGGCGACAGTACAGCGGCGGGAGTCATGACGCCGCCGGCACGCTCAACATCGGCAGAGAAATTCGATGTAGTGGAAGCGCTACGGTCGCTGGCTACCATCGCCGACCGCTTGCGTGACGAAGAGAAGGATCCGTCCAAAGAAGGGAAACTATGAGCAGAATTCACGAAGCCTTGAAAAAAGCCGAACAGGAGCGGGCAACAGCCCAGGGAGGTTCGGCGCAGGCTGGTTTGGTGCAGGATAGTGCTGCGCCGCATAATTTCGCAGCGCCGGAGACCACCGAACAGTCGATGAGAGCGATGCACGAAGAGTCGCCCGTCGCGGTAACTCCGACACCGGCCACGGGTGGAGTTCCGCTGACCTCGTCAATGCCGGCGTTCGGCAGTCCCTTCAGCCTGGACGCTCTGCTCGCTCGCTGTCCACAGATGCCGTGGAGCCCCGACGACAAGACCATGCTGTTTTTCAACGGCGACGAATCTTTGCGTGGGACTGAGGAGTTCCGCACGCTGCGCTCGCGCCTATATCACCTGCGCGAGAAGATGTCGCTCAAGAAGGTATTGGTGACCAGCGCGCTGCCGAAAGAGGGTAAATCGTTCACCTCAGCCAATCTGGCGCAGGTCCTCGTCCGGCAGCATGGTCGCCGCGTATTGCTGATCGACGCTGACCTGCGCGGTCCGCGTCTTCACCTTATGCTGGGCACAAATGCCGCTCCCGGACTGTCCGATTATCTGCAAGGCCGAGCCGATGAATTTTCCATCATGCAGCGCGGGCCGATGGAAAATCTGTTTCTGATTCCCAGCGGCGATCAGATTCCGAATCCCGCCGAACTGGTAGCCAACGGACGCCTCAAGTTTCTGTTGCAGAGAGTGGAATCACTATTCGACTGGATCATCATCGATTCGCCGCCGGCTGTGCCCGTCTCCGATGCCAGCGTGCTGGCAAAAGTCTGCGACGGAGTATTGATGGTCGTGCGCTCCAACGTGACTCCCGTCGATATGGCGCGCCGGGCCCGCGAAGAATTTCCCGACCAAGCGTTGCTTGGAGTCGTTCTGAACGGTACCGATACTGAATCTATCCCCTATTCGCGTTACTACTACAAGGCTTATGGAAGCAGTGTGACCGAGTCCAAGTCCTAGGGGAATAGGGAACGTGATCCGACTCTTCAAAGTTTATTATCCGATGCGCACGCTGGTTCTTCTGGTGGGCGAAGCCATGATCGTTTGGTTCTCGTTCGTGCTGGGAGCCATGGTGCAAAACCGTGAAGATACATGGCTTCTGCTGAACGTACAAAATGGATACATAAAGATCCTGGTAGTCACCGGTGTTGTACTCCTGTTCTCCCACTGGTTTGACCTTTACGATTCCTCGAGTCAGGGGGCGAAGTGGGACCAGATTTTTCGACTGCTGCTGGTGCTTGGATTTGTGGCGCTTGCGCTCTCGGCGGTTGGTTTTCTTTTCCCGAACATTATGCCGGGAAATGGTTCGGC
>DATNMU010000084.1:0-2791 GCA_035602195.1 Candidatus Acidiferrum sp. | reverse complement strand
AAAGATCGCGGCGGCTGCTCCCGAAATGCGTTCAGGCGCCGAGCACGCGCTCGAATCGCTTTTCCGAAGTAGCGCCAAAGCCCACGCAAATCAGGACACGCTGGCCGACATGACTCTGGCTGCGTGGCGCTGGGATGCGCTTGGCATGAAGGCCGAGTTTACTCAAGAGATCAACAAGTTCTATTGGGACGCTTTCCAAAACCAAACCGACGCCGACCGCGTCGACAATGACCTCGAAGAAATTACCGCCATCAACGCGCGCCTCGAAGATCTGCGCGACGCCACAACGCGGCTCGGCAACATGTATCGCGAGGCGTGGCTGCGCGAATACAGTCCATATTGGCTGGATAATGTATCGGTCCGTTACGACACACTGGCCCGCAATTTCCAGGCAAAGATCGTCGAAGTGCGCCAAGCGCGGCGCCTGTACGATGCGACCAAGACGCTGACTCCGCCGCAGCACTTGGGATTTTACTTACAACCGTAGAAAGTTGAGTTGTGTGCTTACTCTCAGGCAGAAATTGAATATTCGCGTTATAGATTCCAAATAAGTGAGTCGCTGTGTGAAGAGGTTCGTACTAACAGGGGCGCCCGGCTCGGGAAAAACAGCGATAATCCGTCAACTGGAACTTGATGGCTTCAGCGTCGTAGAAGAAGCGGCTACTGACATCATTGCCCTCGATCAGGCGCAGGGCATCGCGGAACCATGGACGCGCCCCCTCGTTCATCGATTTGGTTGTGGATTTGCAGCGGCGGCGGCAGCAGATTCACGCGTCGGGTCCGCCTGAGGAGACACAGTTTCACGATCGGTCACCCATCTGCACGGCTGCCCTGGCGACCTACCTTGGATACTCAGTCTCGAGGGTTCTTTCCGAGAAACTGGAGCGAATCAAGACAGAGGCCATTTATCAAAAGCGTGTTTTCTTTATCAGGAATCTTGGCTTCGTCACGCCCACCGAGGCGCGGCGTATCAGCTTCGAGGAAACTCTGCATTTCGAACGAATTCACGAGGAGACGTATCGCAGCTTTGGTTTTGAGATCGTTTCCGTCGCTGCGGGAAGCGTGGCAGAGCGCGTGGCCGCCATCAAGCGAGTTGCCTTAGCGCCCATGTGACGCACCTGCTACATTAGCCTCTGCGATTGAATGCAGTCACAAGCGAACCAGCTGCCCCTGATGTTTTCCGACCGCACTAACTGGAAGCTCACGCGCAACCGCCTCACCGAGGCGCTTGAAGAGGTGAAATCGAGCGGTGCGCGCGTGCTCGATTTGACGCTCTCCAATCCAACCCGCGCCGGCCTGCTCTACGATGAATCAGTAATCCTGCAATCGCTGGCCTCGCCGGATGCGCTAGATTACGACCCCGACCCAAAAGGCCTGCCCAGCGCCCGGGCTGCAGTCGCGGAGTACTATGCGGCTGACCACAAAATAGCGGAACTCGATGAGCGCCTCATTCTTACCACCAGCACCAGCGAAGGTTATTCCTTCGTGCTTCGCCTGCTCTGCAATCCGGGCGATGAGTTGCTGGTTCCAAAGCCGAGCTATCCGTTATTCGAATTTTTAGCGGACCTGCAAGACGTTAAGCTGATTCCGTATCCGCTGATCTACGATCATGGCTGGCAGATGGATTTTCCGTCACTAGAGAAGGCGGTGACCAAACGGACACGCGGCGTGGTCGTGGTTCATCCCAACAATCCGACCGGCTCATTTGTGAATCCGCGAGAGCAACAGCAGCTAAATGATTTTTGCAGCGAGCACGAACTGGCAATCATTGCGGACGAAGTCTTTCTCGATTACGACCACAATCGTGCGCCTCAGCAAAGTTTTGCCGCCAACCAGGATATTCTCACCTTCACTCTCAGCGGAATTTCCAAAATCGCGGCTCTGCCGCAAATGAAGGTAGCGTGGATCGTCACTAGCGGATCTCAATCGAAAGTCGACGCGGCACAAGCGCGGTTGGAAGTGATCGCCGACACTTTTCTTTCGATGAATGCGCCTATCCAGTGGGCGCTTCCAGCTCTGCTGCAGCAGCGGCAGGGCATTCAGCAGCAGTTGCTTGATCGCGTCCTGGCGAACTTGGCTGAGCTCGACCGTCAGCTCCCCACGCAAAAAGACTGTGAGCGCTTGCGTGTCGAAGCCGGATGGTATGTGGTTTTACGCGTGCCGGTAACCCAAACTGACGAGGAGCTGGCAATCGATCTGCTACGTCGCGAATCCGTTCTCGTACACCCCGGCCACTTCTATGACTTTCCCGCCGACGGATATTTGGTGCTGAGTCTAATCACGGACAAAGTAGAGTTTGCGGAAGCCATAGCGCGAGTACTAAAGATGCTGAATCTTTAGGGCGTCACGAACTCTCGACGACACTGCATCAGCGCTTCACCAGAAACGGATTGCTCTCCCGTTCATCGCCGATCGTCGTCCTCGGCCCGTGGCCGGGAACCACTACTGTCTCATCCGGCAAAGCCAGCACCGTCCCATGCAGTGATTGCATGATCTTCTGCATCGAGCCCCCGGGCAGGTCGGTCCGGCCAATGGAGCCGGCGAACAGCGTGTCGCCAGCTAGCAGAAGCTTTTCGGCAGGAAAGTACAAACAGATGCTGCCTTCGGTATGTCCCGGTGTATGCAAAACGCTGGCAGCATGCGTTCCCGCCTTTACGGTATCGCCAGTGCTTATGCTCTGGTCAATCTCAACTGCTCCGGGAGCAGCCACGCCGATCCATGCGGCCTGCAGGTCGAGCATCTTGAGCAAGGCATAATCATTCTGGTTCAGCAGAATCGGAGCTCCCGTAGC
>DATNMU010000083.1:0-35522 GCA_035602195.1 Candidatus Acidiferrum sp. | reverse complement strand
CATCGTTCTTCGCCACCACGATCAATCCGCTCGTCTCTTTATCCAGACGATGCACAATTCCCGGCCGCAACTCGCCGCCCACCGCTGACAGACTTCTCAGATGATGCAGCAGCGCGTTTACCAGCGTTCCACGATTGCGGGTATCGTCGGTCGCTCCCGCTCCCGCATGCACCATCATTCCCGCCGGCTTGTTGATTACCGCTAGATCGTCGTCCTCGTAAACGATGTCGAGCGGAATCTCCTCGGCGATAGCCTTGAGCGGAGCGCGCCGCGCCTCGCCCAGCACGCTGATCCGCTCCCCGCCGCGCAGCTTCAGCGACGGCTTCGCCGGCATATCGTTCACCAGCACGAGTCCTTCAGCGATCATCTCCTGCACGCGGGCGCGGGTGACGGATTCAAGGCGCACGGCGAGAAACTGATCCAAACGCTTACCGGCATCTTCAGCCGCAACGGAAATGAGCATGGGAAATGCTTTCGGCATTCGCTGGAGGATAGCAGACGCGAAGCGTCCGAAGGACGTCCGAAGATAGGGCGACATTTCAGCGCCGGGTAGAGTCTGCAATTCGGACGTGGCGTCGACAACTCGCGGTTAGATTGCCAGCCCGACCTGCAGCCTTTCTCACCTTGGTAATGTATCCCCCCTGCGGCCAACAGTATGATTCTGACGGTTGATTCAGGATTGGCAATCACCTTTGCTGGGTTAGAAATGAAAGCTGAATTTTCCCTTACTTTCGAGGATTTCTTAGAGTGCCACAGTTATCGGCTCAAGCTAAGTGAGCCGATGCTAGCGGGAGCTGTCGCCCTCGTGGGTCTGGCTTTGATCGCTCTCGGGTACATCTTATTAAGGCAAGGATGCCTGGGAGTGATATGCGGTTTAGTCCTCTTCGCAGGTCTGGCCACCACTGCGTTATCCGTCCCAATTGGGCTTCTCTCTTCCTTCCTGCGTCGCCGGGAGATCGATAGGCGAAAGGCGACGATTAAGGAAGAATTCGATAGCTTGTATATGGGTGTACGCGAGTTCGAGGCCGATGATTCCGGTTGGAGGTTTGCGTTTAAGGATGCGCAAGATATTCGCGTTTGGAAAAACCTCACTGGGTTCCGCGAAGAACGACAGACGTTCCTTATGGCTGACGACTTTGTTGTTTACGCTCTCCCGAAATCCGCAATCAAGGAGGAATTCGAAAAGCTCCGGGAACTTTGTATTCAAAGTCTAACCTTGCAAAACCAAATCCACTCGGTTCCGCTGATTCCTAGTCTAGGAGACTTTCTCGCTGTTTCATTTTCGCATCATTGGCGGAAGCGCTTGCGCACGATGCTGGCGCTCTACAGTGTGGGCCTGCTGTCCGTTGCATTCCTGTGGCTGGTTTTGACCGACGCACTGCCCGGATTCGGTATCGCGGCGGCCCTGTTGCCGCTGTTGCTGCCCTGCATAGAGGCTGCCTACTACTGGATGCAGTTTGAAAAGGGGGTATGGATGGGCCAGTTTGAAATCGCAGATATTTCCGAGGATGGAATCTGCCTGCGAAAAGGCACCCTGGAGTCCACGACAAATATGTTCAGACTCACGTCTTCGCGAATGGTTGAGGTTCGAGAGAATGCACGTGCATTCATGATTTACGCTCTCACAGAGTGGCCGTACACTGTCCCAAAATCCCAAATCCCCCCGGAAAAAATGGCCGGAGTTCGCAACTCGTTATTCGCTCACAGGAATGTGAAATAGGTGAGAAGCTGGGCAGATCTCCATTTCCACCCTATCGCGTAGCCCCCACCGGCTGCGTCGTGACGCCCCTAGCCCCCGGCCTTAACCACCAGATAATGCCGCCACCGATTACCAGCCCAATCGCAATCAACTGAGTGCCTGACATTGCTCCCCCGAACACTGATCCGCGCCCCGGATCGTCGCGCAGAAACTCCAGAAAGAAACGCGCTACGCCATAGATGAACATAAACGCGCCGAATACCTGGCCGTCAAATTTTCTGCGCTTCAGCAGCCACATCAGAAAGAAGAAATTCGCGAACTCTACCGCCGCTTCGAACAATTGCGTCGGCTCGAGCGGCACGTTCAGCGGGGTCCCGGTGATCTGATTCGCGAGCGGATTATGAAACGTCACCGCCCAGAAATGATGCGTCTCTTTCCCGTAGCAGCATCCCGCAGCGAAACAGCCAATGCGCCCTATCGCGTGACCGAGGGCCAAACCCGGCGCGAACGCATCTACAGTCCCGAGCGCTGGCATGTGATTCCTGCGCACGTACCACCAGGCCGCTAGAAATGCCGCCAGCAGTCCACCGGAAAAAACTCCTCCGGCCTGCAGCGTGGTCACGCTGAAGATCTCGGAGAGGTGTGCCCGGTAGTACCCCCACTCATTGATTACGTACAACACCTTTGCGCCGACGATGCCGCATAGCACGACCAGAATCCCGAGGTTCCACGCTTTTTCGCCGTCGATTCCGAGCCGCTCGGAGTTGCGCACGCTGATCCACAGACCGATGAGGACTCCCAGCGATACCAAGAAGCCATAAGTCGGCAGAAAGAATTTTCCGAAATGTATTAATTGGGGATACACAATTAAGTTGGATGCAGGAAACAGAGATTTGTTCCAATTCCAGTTTAGCAGGAAGGTCTCTGGTATTTGTCATGCTGAGCGGAGCAAGAGCACTGCGAAGCGATGCTCTACGCTCAGCATGACAGGAAGAAAATTGGAGCGGCCGCGACGTGATCCGTAGTAGAAACCTAGTCTACGAACTAAAAATCAAGCCGACCCACTGTGCCGTGTGACGGGCCGAGAATGAACCGTCAGGTAGACGTTGGGAACCCGCCGAGACCCTTTAGGCATCTCCGCATGGCGGAGCGTTGCACACCGGATCCTAGTTCGAGTCGAGCCCCCGTTCATTCAGCATTGGTTCAAAAATCGGTTACCGCCATCACCAACCCCGCAGGCCGGCTTTCAGTGGTAATGCTAGGAGAACGTCCGCCATCTTAGCAATAGGGAAGGCGCAAATAGTTGGCAGACTACTTGCATCCAAAGTAATCGGATAGTGATATCCACGCTTGCAATTCCGGGCTTGCAGTCCTCGCGAAATCGGCCTCCATTCCGGTAAAAGACCGCTTGCCACCTTATCCGGTAGAATAGAGCTTTTCCCCGAGCCACTTGCTGCGTTCTGATTTCATCTCATCTTCGATGCTGGCTGCGTGGGCCGCTCCTCGCGGCATTGGGCCGTATCTTCGCCAGCACCTGCTGGATAAAACGTTTCAGGGACTCTACCATACGGACGCTTTCGATCGAGCGTTGCTCATTCCGTATTTCATTGTGCTGGTCTTGTTGGCTGGTTACGGAATGCATCGTTACATTCTGGTCTACCTCTACTACAAACATAAGGAAAACCGCACCACGGAGCCGGCGGCATTTTTTGAGGAATTGCCTCGCGTTACCGTACAACTCCCCATTTTTAACGAGCAGTACGTAGTCGAGCGGCTGTTGGAATCAATTTGCAAATTGAAATATCCGCGGGAGAAACTCGACATCCAGGTACTCGACGACTCCACCGACGAAACCGTCGAGGTTGCGCGCGGATTGGTCGAACGGTATGCGGCGCTGGGAAATCCCATCAGCTACCATCATCGAACCAACCGCGAGGGATACAAAGCGGGCGCGCTGGCCGAGGGGTTGAACACGGCGAAGGGAGAGTTTGTAGCAATTTTCGACGCTGACTTCACGCCGCCCGAAGATTTTCTGCTCCGCACCATTCATCACTTCACTGACCCGAAGATTGGCATGGTGCAAACGCGCTGGACGCACATCAACCGGAATTACTCTTTTCTCACCAACGTGGAAGCGATTCTACTCGACGGACATTTCGTGCTCGAGCATTCCGGCCGCGCCCGCAGCGGCGTTTTCTTTAACTTCAATGGCACGGCCGGAGTTTGGCGGCGACGGGCGATTGACGAAGCGGGTGGCTGGCAGCACGATACCCTCACCGAAGACACCGATCTCTCTTACCGGGCGCAGCTGAAGGGTTGGAAGTTTATTTACCTGCAGGATGTGGAATGCCCCGCCGAATTGCCGGTCGAAATGACTGCGTTCAAAACTCAGCAAGCGCGCTGGGCCAAGGGACTGATTCAAACCGGAAAGAAAATACTGCCGCGTGTCATGCGTAGCGATGCGCCGCTGCACACGAAGATTGAAGCGTGGTATCACCTGACGGCTAACCTGAGTTATCCGCTGATGATTGTGCTCTCCGTACTGATGCTGCCGGCCATGATCATCCGCTTTTACCAGGGATGGTTTCAGATGCTGTTTATCGACCTGCCGCTTTTTCTGGCTTCGACATTTTCGATTTCCAGTTTCTATCTGGTGTCGCAGCGGGAGCTCTTTCCGAAAAGCTGGCCGCGGGCTTTGCTTTATCTGCCGTTCTTGATGGCGCTGGGCATCGGATTGACCATCACCAACACCAAGGCTGTAATTGAAGCGCTCATTGGCAAAGAAAGTGCGTTTGCGCGCACCCCGAAGTACAACGTCGAATCCAGGAAAGATAGAGTCGGAGCCACCAAGTATCGCAAGCGCCTGGGCTGGGTGCCGTGGGTCGAGTTGCTGATCGGCTCCTATTTTGCGCTGACGGTTTACTACGCGGTTGAGAACGAGAATTTCGTGACTGTTCCATTTCTCTTGTTGTTCGTGTTGGGTTATTGGTACACGGGATTAATGTCCTTGTTGCAAGGGCGCTTCGCGGGCATCGCGCTTAGCGGTGAGTCGCATACCAAGCCGTTTCCCGTGGGAGTGTGAAGCGAACGGTGTCGGCTCCTTTCCTTCCGAGCGGACCCGAATGCGCGCTCGACTACTGGCGCGACTTCGTTGGGCCGCTTTCTTTCGCTTGAACACTGGGAGTACAATCCAGTCGCTAAAAGGAGGCTGCGATGCTCCGCTCCCGCAAGCTGTCGTCCGTTGTTGCGCTGTCACTGTTGCTCACCTCACTTTTCAGTTGCGGTGGGCGACACGATTCGGATGAGTACTTCGTACTGGTAGCTGCCAATCTCCAGGTACCATATTGGCAAACTGCGGGCGCGGGTTTTTCGAGAGCCGCGGCGCTGATGAAAGTTCGGACTGATTATCTCGGTCCCAATAATTACGATCCTAAAGCCGAGCGCGAAGCGCTGGACAGAGCAGTGCAGCAGAAAGCCACCGGCATCCTGCTGGCGGTGACGGACCCGGCGCTGCTCAAGGATGGCATCGACAAAGCGATCGCTGCTGGCATTCCGGTGGTGACGCTCGATTCTGATTCGCCAGCCAGCAAGCGGCTTTTCTTCATCGGCACCAATAACTACGAAGTTGGTGTAACGGGCGGCCAGCGACTGGCGCAGGAGTTGAAGGGCAAAGGTAATGTGGTGGTATTCACCATGCCCGATCAGCACAACATGCAGGACCGGCTACGCGGTTACAAGGATGCTCTCGACCGCACTGGAATTAAAATAACGCGCGTCGTCGACATCCAGGGCGATCCGCGCATTGCGTTCGATACGACTACGCAAATTATCGGCAAGGAAAAGGATAAGGTCGATGCCTTCGTCTGTCTCGAGGCGCAATCGGGCAAAGAAGTGGCCGGTGTACTTAACAGCTACAAGGTCACGGGAAAAATTGTGATGGCTATGGATACCGATCCTGACACCCTGGATTGGATCAAGAAGGGCGGCATCGCCGCCACGATTGCCCAGAAGCCATACACCATGGCATTTGTGGGCATGCAGATGCTGGACAACTTGTATCACCACAAGCCGCCTGCGCTCGATGCCGATTGGGCGAAAGACAGCTTTGCACCCATCCCCTCGTTCGTAGATACTGGTTCTGCCCTGATCGACAAAAATAACGTAGATTCGTTTCTGCAAGCTAAGCAGAGCGCAACCGGCGGGCACAAATGATGCGTCGTTGAGAGCAGTTCTCAGTCGTCGCTTCTCAGTTATAAGCTCGCGGTTCGCCGCTGAGACCGAAAATCGGAAAACTGGCTTTTGTAGTTCGGGCATTCTCGAACGAAGGATTCATCACACAATGCGAAGATGGCTGTTTTCTTTTTTACCCGCATGGATTGTCGTTTCTGTTGTCCTCCTGGTAGCGTCTGCGTCGAGTTTCGGAATCGAGCGCCAACCCAATGCCGACTATCACGCTCGCCGCGAAGCCCTCGCCAAGAAGGCCGGAGGGGTGATCGTTCTATTTGCCGCCACAGAGAACGACGGGCCTAACGATCTATACGGTTTCCGCCAGGACGATAACTTTTTCTACCTTTCCGGATTGAGTGAACCGGGTTCGGCGCTGCTGATTGCTTCCGCAGCCGAGGCGAAAGGCGATGCGCCCGCACGCGCCTACACTGAAATTCTTTTTCTGCCTCCGCGCAATGCGACTCAGGAGAAATGGACCGGGCCCAAACTCGGTCCGGAGAACCCCGAGGCGCCAAAGATCACGGGGTTTGACCGCGTCGAAGATATGGGGCAACTGCCGGACGAAGTTGCCCGGTTCACGAACGGTGCGCGACCCGCGATCTACACCGACGTTGCCGCTAATGGAGAAGAGTCGCCTTCCACCAAGCCGCTGGCTTTTTTAAAACGGCTGAACGCCTATCTTTCGTTCCAAGACGTGAAGCCGATACTTTCGTCTTTGCGTACTACCAAAGACTCCGACGAGGTAGCTCTGATCCACAAAGCAGTCGATGCCTCGGTAGCGGCGCACTTTGCTGCATTCAAGGCGGTGAAGCCGAACGTGAACGAGCGCGAAATTTCTGCCCTTATGCAATACGAATGGGGAAAGCGTGGGTGCGAGCGCGTAGCCTACGCGCCCATCGTGGGTTCGGGCTATTACTCCACTGTTCTGCATTACTCGGATGACGACAACATCATGAAGTCCGGCGATGTGGTCGTGATCGACGCGGCGGGTGAATATTCGATGTATGCCGCCGACATTACGCGCACGCTGCCGATTAATGGTCACTTCACCGCGCGGCAGCGAGAAATTTACGACATCGTTCTCGGCGCGCAGCAGGCCGCGATGGCTGCGTTCAAGTCCGGCAAGTCGACTATGAAGCGCGACGACCCTGAATCGCTCTACAAAGTCGCCTACGACTACATCAATACTCATGGCAAAGATCTGCACGGCCAGCCGCTGGGACAGTATTTCATTCATGGTCTCGGGCACTACATCGGTCTTAACGTTCACGATCCCGGCGACTACTCGGTGCCGCTGGGTCCCGGCATGGCGTTCACAATCGAACCGGGAATTTATATTCCGGAGGAGAATCTTGGCGTCCGCATCGAAGACGATTTCTATGTGCAGCCTGACGGCAAACTGGTGAAACTCAGCGAGGCCTTGCCTTCGAGGGCGGACGACGTGGAGAGAATGATGGCAGACAAAACAGTTGGCCAGTGATCAGTACTCAGTGAGACCTGGCGCAGCAGGGTTAGGGTTTAACTACTGGGCACTAGGTACTGCCCACTACCTACGAGATGTACTCTCGGATGTATTCATCTCTTGACTCTTTGAGGGCCTGGGCATCGCCATCGAAGATTACTTTGCCATCGCGCAGAATCAGAAAACTCATAGGAACGTCGCAACTCCGACCGGGTGGCAACTGAACCATCCGGTTGGCGTCCTGATCGAATTGATGCGTAGCCATGGTGAAGCCATCCTGCAAGCGATGAGTTACCAGCAAAGCGCTGGTCTTGTAGACGTCGCGCTGCTTCACAATGAATTCGATGATTCTGTTCGACGTCACCGGATCGAGGCCTCCGGTGGGCGAATCATAGAGGAGCAGTTCCGGCTGAGTAATGACGGCTCGCGCGATGGCCACCCGGCGGCGCATGCCGCCTGAAAGTTCGGCGGGATAGAGATCGAGCGTGTGCTCAAGTTCCACAAAGTGCAAAGCCTCTCGCACTCTGCGGTCGATATCCTCATCGTAAATGCCGTGTTCTTCCATCAGTCGGTAGGCGACGTTTTCGCGCACAGTCAGAGAATCGAAGAGTGCACTTTCCTGGAAGACCATTCCGATCTTCCTGCGCAACTGGAACAGTTCTTCTTCCCGCATTTGAGAGATGTCATGTCCCAGTACCACAGTGCTTCCAGAGTCAGGCCGGATCAATCCCATCGCTAATTTCAATATCAGGCTTTTTCCAGAACCGGCGACGCCGAACAAAGCTTTTGTTTCACCTCGTGCCAAATGGAAGGAAACTCCGCGCAGCACCTCGTTGTCGCCAAAGCCCAACTTCACATCATCGAACACGATTACTCGGGCGGCGTCTTCTTGCACAGTCGCGGCGGCGGAATCGAGCGGTAAAGTGGGCGCGGACATTGGATTAATGATAGGAAAGAACAGCCATCAGCAATCGGGTTACGAAAAAATCGAGGACTAGAATCAGCACGGAAGAAGCGACCATCGCTTGCGTTGTAGCGCGGCCTACGCCCTGGGTTCCCCCTCGAGCGTTCATTCCGTAGAAGCAGCCTATAGTTGCAATAATGAAACCAAACAGAACCGGCTTGACCAGTCCCATAAATACATCCTGAAAAACCAGGGTCTGCCATGCGTACGACCAATACTGGCGGGAGTCTAAGTGAAGGAGCACTCTGGCGACCAAGGCTCCGCCCGCCAAGCCCACAAGATCGGAAATAATTGCGAGAAAAAACAGCATGAATACCGTGGCGGCGACGCGCGGGGTCACCAGTTTTTTCATGGGATCGGTGCCAAGAGCGCGCATGGCATCAATCTGTTCGGTCACCATCATCGATCCCAATTCGCTGGCCATGCCTGAGGAATTTCGTCCGGCCACCATCAAACTGGTGAGCACGGGCCCCAGTTCGCGCACCATGGAAGTTGAAACCAATTGTCCTACCAGTGACAGCGATCCAAAACGCTCAAGGGTGTTGGAGGCCTGCAGCGCCAGGACAGCGCCAGTGAAGAAGCCTGTGAGGACAACGATTGGCAGAGACCCGACGCCGATCGAATCTGCCTGACTAACTATGTCAGTGAGATAAAAGGGCCTCTGAAAGAGGTTCGTAACGGACTGCACGCAAAACAGGACGTAATCCTGAACCGTCTGGACTTTTACTTTGGCGAAATAAGTGGGCGAAGTGAGTTCCATGCGGCTTGGAAAAGCGGGCGACCAATTGGCTCGCTTCCCGCACTATAGCAGAGACTCTCAGGGGTAAGACGGAACAAAGGTTAAGTGAATAGGTGCCAAATTTAACTTTTCCGCGTAGAGCAGCAACTGCCAGGCCGCGAGATAACCGCGAGTTTTGTGGCGGCTAGTTTCTGAGACGATTGTTGTGTTCGTGCAGGGCAGCCTTCAGTTCGTAGAGAAGTTGCTGGAACTGCCCGTCATCGGCTTGAACAAGCTGGGAACACAGATCGCGGATGCGGTCGTCAAGTCTGCGGCCTGGCGGGTGACCACTTGTGGTTTCGTGGTCGTGGGGATACTGGCCGTTAAACAGGTAGTCGGTATACGAACTGATCAACTGCTCCATTTTATTCAGATTCCTTACCGGGGGCCTCTTGTGCAAGACGCTTATTTCTTACATCCAAGAGACGGTTAATTTCGCTCACTAGCTCGAGAAGTCGCTTCGGGTCCTGCTCAACCGCAGCCTGAGCGCAGAGGGCGATCCAGGTTTCTCCTCCGAGAGGTCGACCATCAGACACGGCAGTCCGTTCGGGAACAGTTGGTTGTTTCGTAGTGGCGGGCAAATCCGCTGATTTCGAATCGTTGGAATCAGTGGTCACGCGAGTAAGATGCGGACTCACGGAACGGAATTATGGGGTGAACTCTGTAAAGGTCTCGGCTTGGTGCTGCAGAATGAAATTAGGTAATAGAACACATGAGCGTCGGGATTTTCCCTACGTGCCGGGGCTCTTATCCTCTATCCGCGCGTCTTCTTCTTGACCTCAATATTCAGTCTACGGATTTTCTGGTTCAAGGTGGAGAGCGGCACTTTGAAATGCTCGGCAGCCTCAGTCTGGTTCCAGTTGCATTTCTCCAGCATCTCGGTGATGATGCGCCTCTCTACGTCCTCGACGATTTCGAACAGGGAAGCGTCGGCTGGCGGATCGTGCAGCGAAAAAGCTGAACCGCGCCCTAGCAGACTATCGGGCAGCAAATCGATGCCGATACTGTTTCCGGAAGAAAGGACGACTGCGCGTTCTATGACGTTTTCGAGTTCACGCACATTCCCTGGCCAAGAGTACGACATCAGGGGCCGCAAGGCTTCGGGAGCAATGCTCCGCGCGGGACGATCATTCTCTTCGGCATATTTCTTTAGGAAGAAATCGACCAGCAGAGGAATGTCTCCCTTGCGCTGGCGCAAAGGAGGAAGCTCGATGGAGATCACATTCAGACGGTAAAACAGGTCCTCACGGAACCGGCCTTCGCGAACTAACTGCCGGAGATCGACATTGGTGGCGGCGATGATGCGCACATCCACTTGAACTTCCTGTACGCCACCGAGATGCATAAAGCGGCGGTCCTGCAGCACGCGCAGGATCTTTGCCTGGGTGTCGAGGCCCATGGTGGCGATTTCATCGAGAAACAGTGTGCCGCGATCCGCCATTTCAAACAGGCCCTTCTTGGAGGCAATCGCGCTGGTAAACGCGCCTTTCACGTGACCGAAGAGGGTGGACTCAAGCAGGTCAGTCGGCATGGAACCGGTGTTGACCGGGACGAACGGGCGGTCGCGGCGCGGAGAATTCAGATGCAGAGCTTTGGCAATAACCTCCTTGCCGGTACCGCTTTCGCCTTGCAACAGCACCGTGGAGCGGCTGTTGGCGACTTGCGCGACCAGATCGAAAATCTTGAGCATGGGCTCGCTCTTGCCAACGATGTTCTCGAAGTTGTAGCGCTGCTTGAGGGCGCGCTTGAGCTGGACGTTTTCTTCCTCGGCCCGGCGCCATCCAATCGCGGCGCGCACGTCGGCGAGAAGTTTTTCGTTGTCCCAGGGTTTCTGTACGAAGTTGGCGGCGCCGAATTGCATGGCCCGCACGGCATTCTCGACCGTTCCGTACGCCGTGATCATGATAACCGGAAGGCGGATTTCGTGGGCGCGAATTTCGGCCAGAATTTCCATGCCATCGCGGCCCGGCAGTGCAAGATCAAGCAGGACGAGATCGAAAGGATGCTCACCAATGCGCTGTAGGCCGGCTTCTCCGGTTTCTGCGGTTTCCACCGCGAAGCCTTCCAGCTCCAGCAGAGTTTGCAGGGACTCGCGAATTTCTGCTTCATCGTCAATGATTAGGACGGCGCCGGCCAGACCCGGGTTACCGTTGGAGAGAGAGCGCGCGATGAGAGCAGTGTCAGACATATTCGGCCTTGGAATGTAGTCCCTTTCTATTTAGAGGAAAATCCAGTGTGAAGGTTGTCCCGGCTCCGGGATGACTTTCCACACGTATCTTGCCAGCGTGTTCCTGGATGATGCCGTAGGTAACGGAGAGGCCCAGGCCGGTGCCGCGGGCTTGCCCTTCGCGTGGCGAAGTTTTCGTCGTGAAAAATGGATCGTAAATGCGCTGGATGTGCTCGGGTGCAATGCCGGAGCCGGTGTCAGAAACGGAAACGCTCACACTCTCGCCATTCGCAGTAGCGACACGCAGCTTGCCTCCGCCGGGCATGGCATCTTTGGCGTTCAGAAAAAGGTTTAAGAACACCTGCTGCAATCTGCCGGAGTTCCCCTGGATCGAAGGCAAATTGGGAGCAAGAGCATCTTCGACCTCGACTTTGGCCACTCTGAATTGATGCTCCAGGAGGGCGAGAGTATCGGCGATCACCTTGTTTACATCCACGTCGCCGACTTCGCTGCCACTGGTCCTCGAAAAATTCAGCAGGTTGTTTACGATCTCAGAGGCGCGGAAGGTCTGGCGCGTGATTTTTTCGAGCAGTCCCGACTTCTGCGCATCGCTCTGCAGTTGCTTCGCCAGCATCTGCGTATAGGATGAGATCACGGCCAGGGGAGTGTTCACTTCGTGCGCTACTCCGGCCGCGAGCAATCCGATGGAAGAAAGTTTATCGGCCTGCGATAGCTGGGCCTCGAGCTCAACGCGTTCGGTGATGTCGTCCATGATGATGAGGCGGCCGATCACCTCGAATTTGCGTGTGACCAGCGGAGCGAGAGCCACGTTCACGGTGCGAACTTCATTAGCGGGAGTCTTAAGACGGAATTTATAGAGGTTTCGAATGCCTGGTTCCTGGCGCATACGATCAAATTCTTCGACAAACGCCGCCGGGAAGATGGTCTTTAGCGGCTGGGTCAGCGTCTGCCAGCGCGGGACGGCATACATTACTTCCATCTGCGCGTTCCAGCTCTCGATGCGGTCCTCCATGTCGAGGGCCATCACGCCGACGTTAATCGACTCGACAATGTTCTCGTTGAAGTCTTTCAGGCGCTCGTACTCGGCAGCTTTTTGCTGTAACGATGCGTAGAGTTGCGAGTTCTGGATGGCGATGCCGAGATAACCTCCGAGCGTCTCAAGCAACTCCATGTCTTCGCTGGAGAGAAAGTCGCCTTGGGTGGTTTTACCCAGGCCTAGGACGGCGATAGTCCTCTGCTGCGCGTGGCAGGGAATGTAGTAATTCAGGTCGAGCCTGGCAATGGCTTGCTGCGCGCTTGGGGTTTCGCGTGGCACCTGGTGCGTATTTTCGAAGAAGAGGTGTCCAGCGGCCTCGGGCCTCGGCGCCCCCAGAAAAGCGAGGTCGATATTCCCGGGTGCCGATAGTCCGAAAGATTTGGCGAGGACAAACGCCCCCACGTCTTCACCAGCCAGGAAAACCGCCATGCGATCGACCGCCAGCGTACGCGACAGACGATCGATCAACGAGGACAACAGCGTGTTGAGATTTGTCTCCGAGCCCAATTCCCGGCCGAACTCAAGGAGCGTGCGGCGATAGTCATAGCGTGTGCGATAAAAGAACTGGTCGATGCGGTCCTGAATCCACTTGCGAACCGGATCGAAAAGAAGCGCAGTGACAACGACTGCCAGGATCAAACCAACGGGACCAGAACTGGGCTGCCAATTGTGCACCAGCAGGGCTACGCCCGCTACCAGCCCGAAATAAAGACCGACAACAATTGCCGCCGCAAGCGTATACACCACGCCGCGTTTGAAGATGAGATCTACGTCCATCAGGCGATAACGGAAAATGGCATAGCCGAAAGTCAACGGCAGCAACGCCAGCGACAGCGCCGAGACTTTCATGGTGGCGCCGGGCAGTGATCCCATCAGATAGGGAACGACGTAGAAAAGAGTGTAGGGAACGATGGCTAGAATGGTTCCGCGAGTCACCCACTTCAGCTGTTGCCGCAAAATCGTAGTGCTGGCATGCCGATAGCTATACCAGAGCATAACTGCTGCGGTCAGAAAGAATATCGCTCCGTAGGACATTTCCATGCGGTCGAGATTCCACCGTAGCCGCATGCTGGCCTGCAGCCATCGCATTGCCACAACGTGCCACGCCAGCAATATCGCGCCCGGTATGTAGACAAGGCCCAGCAGAGGAGGATGCTTGCGTATGATCTCCCGCTTTTCCGGGAAGGTCAGAACGAAGTGAAGGAACAGCGCGGGTTGAAGCACTCCCGCCGCGATGTTCCCCCAATAAATTACCCAGTCGAAATCATTCAGCTTGCCGGTGTATTTAAAGGAATAGGCGATGAACGAAACCAGACAGAAGATGTAGAAATGGGTCGACCCGGGTGCGGTCCAACGCCGCAGCAGAACATAGAGCCCGATACCAAGATAGATGAGAGCGATGACCCGCAACCAGTTGTTGAGGGGGCGTTCCCATGGCTCCAGAATGACACTGGAATCGAGTGGGACCGACTGGCGCAACAAGGAATACGCTGCTTTGGACCAAACGCCGTTACTGTAAAGTTGGCGCTCCAGGGCGGACATGTTGTGAATTTCCTGACCATTGATGGAAACCAGTTGATCGCCGGGCTTGATGCCACTCTTAGCGCCGGGGCGGCTAGGTTCCACGCGGTCCGCCGTCAGCCTCCCGCCGTGCTCCACCCACCACACGCCATCGTCAGGAACCAGGAACTTCCACTCAGCGTTGAAATTAAAGCCTGCGAAAACAACGGCAGCCACGGTCAGGAGAAACAACAGAACCGCGACAGAACGGACTTGGCTTTCCCGGTTCATGGGTTTCGCTGGCGCCCCGGCGGGGTGGCCGGTGAGCCGTAGATCGACGTCGGTCTGAGGCTCTATGAGCAACTTCGCTGCCATGTCCGTCTCTACTCAGCTTACGACTAAGTGCCATACCTAAAACAACTTCCGGCATTATAGATGGATTTTAGGAAACCTAGTACGGTTTTCAGGAGGTTTGTGTGGAATTCTGTATCTGTCTGGCAGGCAAAAAGCTATATGTTGCAATCCATTGCGATCCTCCCGACCGGTCGGATGGCGTGTGGACACGAGCTTGGGAGGTCGCGCAGAAGGTTCGGCCTAATTTTGGAGATGTGCGGTCCTTCGTCACCACATTTGTTGCCTCAGAAGTAAGGCAAAAAATGAACGAGAACGCGCACGGCTGCGCGTCCTCATCCCATGGTGCAGGCAGGGAATAAACTTAAGACGGCCAGGGCGCGGGTTGCTCATTTGCCGCCCCAAGGCTTACGCGAATCACATTCATCAGTTCGTCGTTATCGGCGGGTTTCTGGAAAAATGCTGCCGCCCCCGCTTTCAGGGCACGCTCTTCGTTGCTCTGAGGGTCGCGGGCGCTCAGGACAATGACGGGCACACCGGCGAGAGCATCGTTGTTCTGCAGACGGTCGAGGACCACAAAGCCGTCGCCAACGGGCAGGCCCAGATCCAGGATTATCAAGGCGGGACGCTCTTTTTGGGCGGTTGCAATGGCGGAGTAGCCATCGGTCGCCGTGGCCACCTCGAAGTTGTTAGCTCGCAAGCGCAGCCGCAGGGCACGCACTAGATCGGGGTCGTCATCCACTACCAGAATTTTCGGTCTTCGCATTGTTATTCTCCTTTTTTATTTTCTTAGTTGGAATCTCGTCGGCTTTTTCCGGCAGACAGTTGTTGCCGTTCCCGGGTTGCCATGATCATCCTCGTGACGCAGTCCGCAACCGATTGAACTCGCTCTGGCAGAGCGACGGCTTCGCCAGCAGAGGGAATCTCGACCGGAACGGTGGTGATGGTCAACGTACATTTGGTTTTGAGGTCGGGAACACGTTCGAGTTGCTCACGAATACGCGTGGTCATGATCCCGGAACTTTGCAGATCGGTTGAGGCCACGATAAAAAAAGTTTCAGTTGTGCCCGACGTGCCCATGGGCGGCAGAAGCAGATCTTTGTCGAGATACACGCAGCGTCGAACGACTTCCAGGCATTGTTGCCAGGTTTCTTTCCAATTGCCCCGCGGAGGATTCGTGAGCGGAGTCAGTTCGATTCGCACCAGGACGAAAGAGGGACGCAAACTGTCCTGGTATGTAACAACCGGAGCAAGCAGCTTTGCTAATGAGTAGACGGGCAGAGTGAAGGTGAAGGTGCTGCCTTGCCCCGGCTCGCTCGAAACCCAGATCCGCCCCTCATGCAGGCGGATGATTTCCCGGCAAATGAATAGGCCCAGCCCCAATCCCGAGCGGTTGTTGTCTACGGATTCGGGGTCCTGATAGAGGCGTTCAAAGATGAGCGCCTTGGCCTCGGGGCCGATGCCGCGGCCAGTATCGCTGATCGAAACATAGACCGAACTCGGATCGGCATCAACCATGCTGGCTTGCAACATCACCCCGCCATCCGGGGGCGTGAACTTGATGGCGTTGTCCATCAAATTGATCATTACTTCGAGCACGCGGTCTGGGTCGGCATGCACGAGGGGAAGCCTCTGATCCATCCCGATCTCCAGTCCAACATTCTTTTCGTTGGCCGTGGGGCGTAGCATCGCTACCGCTTGTTGAACCAGTTCGCCCAGCGCGACGCAGCGCGGTTCAATCCGCATCTTGCCGCTTTCGGCACGAGTGGCTTCCAGCAGATCGCGGATCATTGCGTGGAGCTGATTCACACTTTTCAAAACCGTCTTCAAGTGATCTGCCTGGTCGGGCGTAACCGGACCAGAGATGCCGTCGAGCAGCAAAGTTACGTACTGGTGAATGCAGGTCAGCGGCGTGCGTAGTTCGTGAGAGACATGGGACAGGAACTGGTTCTTGAACTCCAGTTGCTGCTTCTGCGCGATTTCCAAGGAGCGCAGCAGTGCCTGCCGTTCCACCGCGTAGCGAATAGCCCGTTCCAGATGCTTGCTCGAGAGATTGCTTTTGGCCAGATAGTCCTGCACGCCGGAGTGCACCGCCCTCATGGCCAGCGCCTCATCATCCTGGCCTGAAAGGATCACTACCGGCACATTCGGCGAATGCTCCATGACGCGGCGAAAAGTTTCTGCCCCTCGGCTGTCGGGCAGGTTCAGGTCCAATAGCACCACGGAGGGAGTGTCGCTGGTTAGAGAGGCGAGGCCATCCGACAGCCGGCTCACGCAGTTTACTTTTACCGGAGATTGGCCTTCCACCAGGCGAAGCCGGACCAGATCCGCATCTCCCGGGTTGTCTTCGATGAGTAGAACCTTGGTAGTTGTTTGAGTCATGGTTTTATTTGCTCTCCTCGTGGCGGCAGAGTCGCCGAGCCAAACCAAAATTGCTCGATCGACTTCATGGTGGAAAAAAAGTCCTTGAGATTTCCAGGTTTGCTGACGTAGCAATTCGCGCCGAGTTCGTAACTGCGGGCAATATCCTGACTCAACTGCGAAGTGCTAAAAATTACGACCGGAATGCGGAGCAGCTCCGGCGCCGCTTTCATGGCGGCCAGAACCGATAAGCCTCCTCGTTTCGGCAGATTCAAATCCAGAATGACCAGGTCCGGCCGCGGCGCCTGAGTGTAGTTTCCAAGTCGGTATAGAAATGCCAGCGCTTCTACTCCATCCTGCACGTTGCTGATCTGGCTCATGTGCGCGGAACCCGCCAACGCCTCGCGGGTCAAAGTCACGTCGGCCGGATTGTCGTCGACGATAAGAACTTCATGGCTTGCTTTCATGGGCGCATAGCCTCCTTTACAGCAGGCTCCAGAAGTGGAAGAGTGAATTTGAATGTGGAACCGGAACCGGCTTGCGACTCCACCCAGATCCTTCCTCCGCTGCGCTCGATAATTTTCTTGCAGATGGCCAGGCCGATGCCGTTGCCTGGATATTCCGTGCGCGTGTGCAATCGCTGGAATACGACGAAAATGTTTTCCGCGAACTCGGGCGAGATGCCGATTCCGTTATCGGTTACGCTGAATAGCCAGTCTTCGCCGCCCTTTTCCGCCTTGATGGAAACGATCAGCGGTTTTTCCCCGCGAAACTTGATGGCGTTCCCGGTCAGGTTCTGGAAAACCTGCGTCATTTGCGTGCGATCAGCCCAGACGGTAGGCAGGTCAGCATGAGACATGACCGCGCCGCTCTCTTGAATGGCCGGTCCCAAAGTCTTGCGCACCTCTTCTACCACCGCATTGCAATCGACGCTGGTATAACTGGCACTGGCGCGGCCGACCCGGGAAAAGGCCAGCAGATCCTGAATAAGCACCTGCATGCGCAGCGCGCCCTCGCTGGCATAGCCGATAAATTTGTCGGCGTTCTCGTCGAGCTTGCCGCGATAGCGTTCGGAAAGCAGCTGCGTGTAGGCGGCTACCATGCGCAGCGGTTCTTGCAAGTCATGGGACGCGATGTAAGCAAACTGTTCCAGGTCGGCGTTGGAGCGCGCCAGTTCGTCCACTTTTTTGGCTAGATCTTTTTCCGCCTGCTGGCGCAGGCTCCGCTCATATTTCTCTTGCAAGGCGCGACGCACCACTTCAGGCAGCCTCGCCAGACTGTCTTTTAAGACGTAGTCGGTGACACCTTGCTTGATACATTCCACCGCGGTCACGTCGCCAAGCGCCCCTGAAACCAGAATCATTGGAATGTCCAGATTCTGGCGGCGCAACGCGTTGAGCACTTCCATTCCTTTCCAATTCGGCAAGTTGTAATCGGCCAGCACAACTTCGGGCAAGTGGGTGCGCAGGGCCTCCGCAAAGCCGGCTTCGTCCTGCACAATCACGGCGCTTACATCGAAGCTTTTCTTCCGCAGTTCGCGCAGAACCAGTTCCGCATCGAGCGCGTTGTCCTCAACCAGCAGGGCGCGTAGCTTTGGTTTCGGCCCGGCAGTGTTTTCTATCCCGAGTTTGACCGCGCTGCTGCTCATTGCGTGTGCTTCGCCAGTTGAGCGGTGCCGCCGGCGTTCACGGAAGGCTGATTGGTCACCAGCCAGTACAGGCCGATCAGCTTCACCATTTTCCGGAACTGGTCAAAGTCCACCGGTTTCTGCAGGTAACTGTTGACCCCCAGGTTATAGCCGCTCACCATGTCCCGCTCTTCCTTCGAAGAGGTCATCAGCACGACGGGTATGCTCCTGGTCCGCGGATCGCTTTTGACCTGCTTTAAGACCTCCATCCCGTCCACTTTGGGCATCTTCAAATCCAGCAACACCAGCTTCGGCGGATTTTCAAAGGAGCGTCCCGCATGGGGTCCGGTGCAGAATAAGAAATCCAACGCTTCCTCGCCGTCGCGCGCGATGAAGACGCGGTTCGCCA
Source organism: Candidatus Acidiferrum sp. (assembly GCA_035602195.1). Taxonomy (GTDB): domain Bacteria; phylum Acidobacteriota; class Terriglobia; order Terriglobales; family Acidobacteriaceae; genus Sulfotelmatobacter. The sequence continues at coordinate 16,920 of DATNMU010000083.1, read as the reverse complement.
GATTCTCCGCCCGCAAAGCATGCAGAGTGAGGTCCACGTCGTCTTGACTATCATCGACCAAAAGAATCTCAACTTCATTTGAGTTCATGCTCAACCTCCTGCGGCTGCACTTTTGTTGGTATCTTCTTTTGGCGTAGCCTCAGTCAGGCTGACTGGTGCGAGCGAAGCCGTTCCCGCGCTAAGCGTGAAATAGAAGGTTGCGCCCTTATCCAATTTCGCCTGGGCCCAGACCCTGCCGCCGTGCTTCTGCACGATGCGTTGCACCACTGCCAGGCCGACCCCGGTTCCTTCAAAATCCTCGGCCCGATGCAGCCGCTGGAAAACCCCGAACAGCTTGTCCGTGTATTTCATGTCGAAGCCGACCCCATTGTCGCGGACGAAAATGACCGTCTGCCCTCGCTGTTGCCGGTGATCGATTTCGATAACGGCGCGCTCCCGAGTGCGGGTGAACTTCAGAGCGTTTGAGATCAGGTTTTGAAACACTTGCCGAATCAGGATGGAGTCGCACTCTGCGGGAGGCAGCTTCGCAATTCTCCAATCGACCGCTCTGCCTTCCGCATCTGGCTGCAGCAGCGAGACGACTTCGGCGATGATCGAATTCAGACTGCCGACTTGGAGCTTAAGGGCATGACGGCCTACCCGCGCCAGATTTAGCAACTCATCCACCAGCAGCCCCATGCGCCGCGTGCCGTCTTCGATGCGCTGCAGATGCTGCTGCGCCTCAGGCTCCATCTTCGCGGCAAAATCTTCCATCAAGATCCGGGAGAAACCACCGATGTGGCGCAGCGGCGCCCGCAGGTCATGGGAAACGGAGTAGGCAAAAGCTTCCAGTTCGTGGTTGGCGGCCTCCAGTTGTGCGGTGCGCTGTGCCACCCTTTCTTCGAGTTCTTCATTGAGTTTGCGGATTTCCCGCTCGTCCGCCCGGCTTTGCGTAATGTCACGGAACGCGATCACGCCGCCGCGGACCTTGCCGTCCTTGTCTTTCAGTGGGCTGGCGGTGGATTCGATCCAAACGCCCTCGGCGAGCTCGGGATTGCGCAGGAACATCTCCGCGCTGCTCACCTCCCCGCGAATGGCGCGGAACAAAGGATTCTTTTCTGGCGGGAAAGGGGTTACGGTATCGGGGAGGTAGACTCCGTAGTGCTCATTCCATTCCAGGGCGGGAACGTTCTCTGCGCCCATGCCGACAATCCTGGCGGCAGCGGGATTCCATAAGATGAATTTTCCGTTTTCATCGGCGGCAACCAATCCCTCCACCATGCTGTCCAGCACGGAGCGCAGCATCACCGTCTGGGCTTCCAGAGCCTGCCGCGAGCGCAGCAGTTCCTCGGCTCGCCGGGACAGTTCCTCCGCTTGCCCAGCCATTCGTTTCTTGGCCTGCTCGTTCTCCGCGATTTCGAATTGCAAGGCTGCGGTGCGTTGCTCTACGCGCTGTTCCAGCTCGGAGTTCAGAGTGCTGATTTGCGCCCGCCCCTGCGCGCTCGCGTCGATCTCGCGGTTGATGGCGAACCTGGCCAGCGTCAGAAGGCCCGCTCCCGCTAGCACGCCGAAGACCATGATGAAGCTCGTCAACCGCTGTTGCGCCTTGGTCCGCTGGATGCGCTGGCTCAACAACTGTGTCTCCTCGGTGTGAATCTCCTGAGTTGTGGCTCGCACTGCACCCATAAGACTCTCAGTTTCTAGAATCTCGGCGGCTGCCGCCGCGTTCCCCTTCTGGCGTTCGGTGACCATCCTCGCGGCTAGTACGAGCGCGGCCTGGATCCGCGATTCGAGCACGTCCAGTAGCCCTTGCTGATGGGGATTGTCTGCCGTCAAGTGGCGGAGTGCTTTCTCGTTCTGTGCGATGGTGTCCCGCGCGGTCTCGTAATGCGCCAACAGCGGGGCTTGCCCAATCAGGGCAAACGTCCGTGCGCTCGTTTCCACTTCGGTGACATTTTGAAGCGTGACCCTGAGCGTCCCCATCACGCCGTAGGTATGGACCACCCAGTCGGCGTCATTCGCCGCCATCTGTGTGCTGCGCCAAGAAGAAAAGCCCAGGAAGGTGGTCAGAAGCACAGCCACGATGAAGCTGCCGGCGACCCTGCGCCGGAGCAAGTCCTCGACCGGCTCATCGAGCGAACCGCTAGCCCGAGGGGTGGCGATCCCCGCTGTGACGAGACGAGATGCCTTGGCGCGCTTCACCGGACCGATCAGCCCTCCAGCTTTGCCTTCTTGAAAACGGTGTGAGCAAAGGCTTGCAATAGCGTGCGACGCAGCCCTGCCCATTAAGCTATCGGCGTGGTCGGGGTGGGCTTTAGAGCCAGGACTGGCTCGAAAGTGTAGTGAACTATGGGCGCAGTATATAGCCGATTATCGGACTCTCGAAACGAGATCCCACAGCAGATTGAACCGGACGGCGAGAAAACTGCTACGCGAAATAAGAATTTTCTCAGATTAGAGTTTTGAAAGGGCGCGGCTTCAGCCGCGCCGCAAACTTGGCAATGACGTGGAAGAGCGGCGCTTGAGCGCCTCGTAAAGCGTACACAATATGGGCTTCAGCCCCTGAGGACACTCCAACTTACTTCCGAACCTTCATTTCTATTTATTTCTAAACCCCATTCTGAAACCGCGAGAGCTCTCACCCGGCTTTCCGTTCGCCTTCTGAGGATTCTGAGGGAACCTCATCTTCATCCCAATCGAACGAAAGCGCGCGCGCCGTGGTTTCGATGGGGGCGAGTTCCGGGATATCATCTGCCACCGAAGCGCCCAGCTCGGCAAACTTCCGCGCGGAAACCAGCACGCGACTCTCCAGCGAGCCGACGGCTTTGTTATAAGCCTCGACGGCGCGGTCGAGTCCAGTGCCAACAGAAGTGATGTGGCCGGCGAGAAGTCGCAGTCGGTCGTGGAGTTCCTTGCCGAGCACGCTGATCTGCTGCGCGTTGCGCGCTAGCTTTTCCTGATTCCATCCGTAATTGACGGCTTTCAGAAGCGCGATCAGGGTGGTGGGCGATGCCGGAATCACGCGATTCAAAACTCCGTGCTCGATCAGGCTGGAATCCTGCTCCAGCGCGGCGCTGAAGAAAGTCTCGCCGGGAAGAAACATGACAACGAATTCAGGCGCGGATTCAAACTGTTCCCAGTATTTTTTCCCGCTCAGCGTTTTCATGTGATCGCGAACTTGCCTCGCGTGGCTGGCGAGGCAGGCGCGGCGGGCCTCTTCATCGGTGGTCTCGAAAGCGTCGAGGAAGGCTTGCAGCGGCGTTTTCGCATCAACCACTACGTGCTTGCCGCCGGGCAGCTTCACCACCAGGTCCGGACGCAGCCTTCCGTTGTCCGTGGTCACCGACTCCTGCTCCGTGAAATCGCAATAAGAAAGCATGCCGGCGATCTCAACCACGCGCCGTAGCTGGATTTCTCCCCAGCGCCCGCGCACGTTGGGAGTGCGCAGCGCCCGCACCAGATTTCCAGTTTGCGATTGCAGCTCTTTTTGCGTCGTGATGAGCGACTGCACCTGCGCGCGCAGTTCACCGTAAGCGTCTCCGCGCGCGACTTCCATCTGCTGTATTTGGACGTCCACCTTGTTCAGCGAATCGCGCACGGGAGCGACCATATCCGCGACGGCCTTCTGCCGATTCTCAAGGTCACCCCGCGCCTCGGTCTGAAACCGCTCCAGACTCTCCTTCGCCAACACCAGGAAAGATAAGTTGTTGCTTTTCAGGGCGTCGGAAGCCAGGGCCTTGAAGGCGTTGCGCAGTTCTTCGCTGGCGCGCGTGACCAATTCAATCTTTTCGTTGCTGGACTTCCGTTCCGATTCCAGAGCGGATTCGAGCCTTGCTTTGCCCGCGACCAGTTCGGTGTGAGCCAACTGAAGCCGCGCCAGACTGGCGTTTTCAGCCTCTAATTCCTTTTCTCTCAAGGACAAACGGGCGCTAAGTCCGGCGCTCCGCGAGCGCAGAGCGAGCCATGCAAGCGCGCTGCCAAACAACAGGCCAATGACCCCTACGACAACAGGTTCCATAGCGAAGGTAACTTCTCAGGCCGGATTTCAGACTCTAGCGTAGCACCAGCGGCAAGTTTGAGGACTTGAACTTTTGAACTTCCGCGACCGATCTGTATCAAAAGAGATGCCGAGAGCCTCGAAAGCCGTGATGGCAATTCTGCTGTTGACGGGCGCCGCCTGGGTCGGGCGGTCGTCTGGATTGATGGCTTTCTCGCAGGGACCTGACGGTGCTGCGGAGAAGGCCACGCAGCGCGCAACGCTGAAAACAGCCGCGGTGGCCTCACCCGACATTCCTTTCACGGTTTACGACTCCGAAGCGGAACAACTTCTTTTGCAACTGGCGAATCAGGCCAGAGCGCAGGCTGGCGCGCTCCCTTTGACGCTCGATAGCGGCCTTCGCCAGGCAGCTCGCTCGCACGCGGAGGCGATGTTGGCGGCGCGGCGGCTCTCCCATCAGTTCGACAATGAACTCCCTCTTTCGCGACGACTGGCAGATATGACGAACGCGCTATTGGAGGAAGAAGGCGAAAACGTAGCGCTGGATTTCGACGCCGCGAGCGGACATAAACATCTTATGCAGTCGCCTCCGCATCGCGCCAACCTGCTCAACGCGTCTTACAACGTGATCGGCGTTGGAGTGATCCGCAGCGGCGACCGGCTGTACATCGTGCAGGATTTCGGACGTGCCCTCCCCAACTATTCTGTCGCAGAAGTGAAGGAGCGGATTGCGGCAAGTGTCGCCCAGGCGCGGCGTCATGCCAGACTATCGGATGTTGCGCTCCGCGACTCGCCAACGGCGGACGACGCGGCCTGCTCGATGGCGCGCGCGGACAAGCTCGGCACCTCCCCCATTCACCAACTTGCGCAGCGCTACAGCGTTCTCACCTACACCAGCCTGCACCCCGAGACACTGCCGGTAAGCGCCGAGCAAGCACTATCGAGCCCTAATCTGCACACCTTTTTTGTGGGCGCCTGCTACGCCCGCACCCAGACCTATCCCACGGGTGCGTATTGGGTGGTGCTGGCGCTGGACTGAGAAAAGCCTCTCTGCCGAGTTGTGCTAACCTTGCCACTGCCCACCGTCTACGGTTCCGCCGATGGAATCCCCAGCCCAAGCTCGCCTGCCCCAGGTCCAACCGATCGACATTCGCATCGGTACGGCAGGGTGGTCTTACAAGGACTGGGATGGGATTTTTTATCCTCCAGGGATGCGGCTGCGCAAGCAGCACCCACTCGAATATTTGGCTCGCTTCTTCGACACCACAGAAATCAACACCTCGTTTTACGGACCGTTGAAACCGGAACTGGCCAAACTGTGGTGCAAAAAGGCGGAAGCGGTGAACAAGAATTTTCTCTTCACCGCGAAACTCTATCGGGCTTTTACGCACTCGCCCATGTCCCTGATGGAGCCTACGTCCGCTGCCAGCATTCGCCCGACGGACGAAGATGAAATCCGCACCCGCGAAGGCCTTGACGCCATTGCCAACGAAGGACGTTTGGGCGCCCTGCTCATCCAATTTCCCGTGTCGTTCAAAAACACTTCACTGAACCGCGAGTACCTCGAGCGACTGCTGCGGCAATTCATTGAGTACCCACGCGTGGTTGAGGTACGCCATTCCAGTTGGAATGATGCCGATACTCTCGCTTCGTTCACGCAGAATAATGTTGGATTCTGCAACATCGATCAGCCCCTGATCGGGCGGTCGCTCGCGCCCACGCAACACGTTACGGGAACGATCGGCTACATCCGCCTGCATGGCCGCAACTACGAGCAGTGGTTCGATTCCGACAATCGCAATGATCGTTACAACTACCTTTACAGTGCACAGGAACTGAGCGGGTGGAAAGAGAAAATCCAGAGCGTCGCGGAACGCGCGCAAACCACATACGTGATCACAAACAATCACTTCGAGAGCAAGGCCGGCGTGAATGCGCTGGAACTGAAGGCGATGATCAGCGGGAGGCGAGTGCTGGCCCCGCCTACTCTCATGGAGAGATATCCTGGACTGAGAAGGATTGCCGATGCCGCGCAGGATTCGGGCGAGGAGTGGAACCCGCAATTGCCCCTGCGGGCTTAGACGCCCACCGTAGCGTGGTCAGACATGCGTCGCTTGTTGTAGCGAAGCGCCACGTTCATAAACACATTGCCCAGGGAAGTTTCAAAGCAGATCATCAACGCTTCCACGTCTTCACTGCTTTTGTCGCCTTCCTCGGAAGTGACCAGCAACGGCGGATGCACGCGGAAATGGAAGCCCTGATCGTTGAGAGCGCAGACGGCGTTGCCCACAACCTGGTTCGCCAGTTCGAAGATGGTTTCTTTGATCAGGCCGTCGGACTCGGGCAGATCGGCGCCCGCATAATGGCTGGCCACGCGCAGCGCGGTTTGTGGTTCGAGGTCGAGAATAATGCGGCCCTCGATGTCTCCCGTGAGCGCCACCATTCCGGCCACACCTTTGCGGCGATAGGCATCCTCTTCCATCGAGAGGTGGCCCACCTTCGTGGTTCCCGACAGACCTTGCGACAACACAGCGTCCGCCGCGTTGATGAAAGGCTGAATCAGTTCCATCTTCATTGTGCTTAGACCCCCGCGGTGGCCGACGTAGCCACGGCGCCGTCTTCTCCCAGTACGTACTTGATCACTTCATACAGTACTTCGGGCTTTACCGGCTTTTGGACGAAATGCCGTGCCCCGCGCTGCAATGCGGCCACAATGTTTTCCTGATAGCCCACCGAAGAGACCATGACGATACGGGCCTCAGGGTGCGCCTGAACGATTTTTTCGGCGGCCTCAATGCCTTCCATCTGCGGCATGGTGATGTCCATGAGCACGATGTCAGGATGGGTGCGCTCGAATTCACTGATGGCAGTCAGGCCGTCACCTGCCTCGGCCGCCACCTGCCCGCCGAAACTTTCGATCATGCGGGCCAGATTCTTGCGCGCGAACACCGAATCGTCCACGATCAAGTAGCGCACGGGTTGACCGTCCTTGCTGCGTTTCACTTGCGCAAACTGCTCCATAAACAGCCTCCTCTATACAGATTCCATCACGGCGGTTTCCCGCCGCCCAGATCACTCAAGTCACCGGTAACCCTCTTAAAGCCCGGCGCGAACTGCTCTTCCCGTGCCGCCGTTCGTCCCTCTGCGTTCACTGCGGACACAAAGCGTCTGCAGAGTAGCCGAGAGCACATCCAAAGCCACCACGCGCGTGGCATAACCGCGCTCAATCGCCGCCTTCGGCATGCCGAAGACAACACAGGACTCTTCACTCTGAGCGATGGTCACGCCGCCGGCTTTCTTCACTGCGCCCAAACCTTCCGCTCCGTCATCGCCCATTCCGGTCATCAACGCGGCGACCGACTGTGAACCGTATTCCTCGGCCACGCTGCGGAATAAAACATCTACGCTGGGCCGATGGCCATTGACGCGCTCTTCGTCACTGAGCACCACTACGTCTCCCATGCTCATGCGCTTCACTTTGATGTGACGGCTTCCGGGGCAAATGAGCACCCGCCCGGCCTGCAGGTGATCGCCCGATTGGGCTTCCTTCACACGCAGCGAAGATACTTCGTCCAGCCGCCGCGCAAACATCTCGGTGAAACCCTCAGGCATGTGCTGGACCACAACGATGGCTCCGGGAAAATCCGGGGGAAGTTGTGCCAGCAGGAATTCAAGGGCCTGCGGTCCCCCAGTGGAAATGCCAATCGCTACTAATTTGCTGGGCGTTGGCCCAGACTTACTGATCGAGATTTTCTCGGGACGCGTGGGGACGCCCTGCAAAATTCCCGGGCGCACAACTTTGCCCCCGGCGGCTGCCTTGATCTTGCTGATCAACTCCTTCGCGGTTTCGGCCATATGCGCCGAAGCGTCGCGCGGCTTGGCGACGAAGTCGAAAGCCCCCAAACCTAATGCCTTTAATGTGATCGAAGCGCCCTCTGTGCTGTGCGAGCTAACCACGATCACAGGCAGCGGGTTTCGGCGCATGATCTCCTTCAACGTATCGATGCCGTTCATGCCCGGCATTTCCAGGTCGAGGGTAACCACGTTGGGCTGCAGCTCTTCGATCTTTTTCAAACAGAAGGTACCGTCCATCGCGGTGCCGACGACTTCGATGGACGAATCGCCTTCCAACATCTGCGGAATCACCTTGCGCATCAAGGCAGAATCGTCAACGACTAGTACGCGCACCCGGCTCATGCCTGTCCTCCAGTGGAACCCACGGTGGCACTCAGGGCCAGCCGGGCGCGATCGGCATGGTTCAGCAGGATTCCCGAACTGGCATGACCTGCATCTTGCGGACGGACACGCGCAATGTGTTCGACAACCGCAGGCAGGTTCAGGATCAGCACAACTTTTCCATCTCCCAGAATGGAAGCGCCGTTCACCAGATCGGTAGAGAAAGTCTGGTCGTCCAGAGCCTTTATGACCAACTCTTCTTCTCCTTCTAAAGCGTCGACGATTAGACCGTACTTCTTCTCGCCCACGGTTATGACAAGCACAAAAAGCTTGCTCGTTTTACGGTCGACAGCTGACAGTGAGGGCCGACCCAGCCGCAGCAGTGGAAGAACCTGGTTGCGTAACTGCAGCACTTCGTAATTGTCGACCTGGTGAACTTCAGATTCATTGGTGCGGGCAATCTGGTTCACCGCGTTCAACGGAATGGCATACAGTCGCTGCTCCACCCAGAACATGAGGGCCTTGATGATAGCGAGCGTGAGTGGCAGTTTCAGGCGGAACGTGGTGCCTTGGCCCAGGTGAGTTTCCAGATGAATCGTTGCTTTCAACCGCTGTAGCACGCTCTGCACCACATCCATCCCCACCCCGCGCCCAGAAACTTCTGTAACCTCCTCCGCCGTGCTGAAGCCGGGACGGAAGATAAGGTCGAGGACTTCGGTTTCGCTCAAACGAGAGAGCTCTTCCCCTGTCGTCATCCCAAGTTCCAGGGCTTTGCCGCGAATTTTCTGCGCATCGATGCCGCGGCCGTCATCGCTGATCTCGACTACCACCTGATTGCCCTGATGATAGGCGTGCAGCTTGATCTTTCCGCGCGGCGGTTTGCCCTGTGCCTGGCGTTGCTCGGCCGGTTCAATGCCATGACTCACGGCATTTCGCACCAGATGAGTGAGAGGTTCGGCGATGGCGTCGAGAATTCCTTTATCGAGATCGGTTTCCAGCCCGCTAAGTTCGAGATCGACTTCTCGTCCGCATTGCCTGGCTACATCGCGCACCAGGCGCGGGAAGCGACGGAAGAGTTGGTCGACCGGGACCATGCGTATCTTCATGACCGAACGCTGCAGATCGTTCAACACCCGCGCCTGGAACGCCATGGCATCGGCGAATTTGCCACGCAACAGTTCCTTGGGATAGCGTTTGCCGAATTCGTTGAGCGCCTGCTGCAGCATCGACTTGCCGATGATGAGTTCCCCGACCAGATTCAGCACGTTGTCAATGCGGCCTGCCTCGACGCGCAAGATATTCTCCGACGAGGTAGTCGGTAAGGGCGCTTCCGCGACCGGTAGTTGCTCTCCCCGCGCACCGGCCTCAGCGGTTGCCTTGCTGCTTGACGACAAAGTAATCGGCGGAGCGGAAGCATCGAACCCGGAGGCCGCGGTTTGATCGGCGCCTTGACGAACAGGCTTGGTGCGTGAGGCGGGGCGGATAACGCTCACGCTGATTTCGCCGGCGATCGTCGGAATGTGGCACTTCGCCGCAATCTGTTCTTTCGACTGCACGCTCGCGAAAACCAGTTCGACCTGCTTCGAGGCCGCTGGTGATTTCGCGTCGGGCCGGAGGACCAGGACTTGCCCGATCTCGCCCACTGCGTTATTGATCAGTTGTCGCGCGGCAATCGGCATGGCACAGTGAGGATCGATCTTCACTGTGATGTCGTACAGCGCCAGACCCGCGGATTTCGCCCGAGCTACCGCCCGTTTTTCCGCCTCGGTCCAGTTCTTGCTCGAGTGTGGGATAGACTCCGCGGATTTTTTCTTCTGCCGCGCTTTCTTAGTGGCTGGGGCCGCTGTCAGCTCCCCGATTCTTCGTCGCAGAGCCTCGGTTGGGGGCAGCGGGCCTCCGCCATGGTAAGACGCCAGCATTTCGCCAAAAATATCCGCGGCGGCAAAAGCGATTTCGGGCAGCGCCCCGTGGGCGGCGGCGCTTTCCAGCGATAGCGCATCTTCGAACTGGTGCGCCAGTTCGCTCAATTCGCGCAGCCCGCAGGCGGCCGAGTCGCCTTTCAGGGTGTGCACGGTGCGGCGGATCGAACGCACCGTCTCCTCATCGCCGGGATTTTTTTCCAGCTTCAGAGATTCGTCGTTCAGCGCCTGCAGCAGTTCCTGCGCGGTCTCAAAAAAGAGCTCGCGTAGTTCCGCTCCGCGCTCATCGGGAGAATTTGTCACTCACGCACCTCAATCCGTTGATAAGCCGTGCCGCTGTCCTTGTGCACCATCTGGAATTTGTCGGTCAGGCCGAGCAGGCTCTCCGCGTGTCCCACGAATAAGTAGCCGCCGGGATTCAGGCAGCGATAAAACTTTTCGATGAGCCGCTTCTGCTCTGCTTCGTCGAAATACATCATCACGTTGCGGCAGAAGATCACGTCGTTACGCTGCGGCAGGTATTCCGTCTTCAGATTGTGAAAGTCGAAGTGGACCATCTCTTTGAGCGCTTTCTTGACGGCATACCGCTCGCCCACTTTATCGAAGTAGCGCAGACGGAAGCCGTAGTCCACCGTCGCCATCTGGTGTTCGTTGTAAGCGCCTTCCTGGCCGGTCCGCAGCACCGAATAACTGATGTCGCTGGCCAATATTTCTACCCGCCACGGTGGAGGAATGAGCGGCTTAGGCATCGTCATCTCGATCGGCAGGGGGTTTCGCAGGTAGTAGTAAGCCAGCGTGTCGGCGGCCATCATGCCCAGCGTGTAAGCTTCCTGTCCGGTGGAGCAGCCCGCGCTCCACACGCGGATTGAATATTCCCGGTGCGCCTGTTTGTACTTCAGCATGTCTTCCAGCACGTATTTCTGAAACAAGTCCAACTGCGCTTTATGGCGGAAGAAGCTGGTTTCGTTGACGGTAAGGTTCTCTACGAGTTTGGCTAATTCGGCCTTTCCCTCTTGAGTGATCAGCAGCCGGTAATAGGAATAGAAGGAATCCACATGGCATTCCTTCAACCGCCTCAGCAGGCGGTCTTGCAGAAAATGTGTGCGGCGTTCGTCGAAGTGCATGCCGCATTCCTGATAGACCAGCGCCTGCAACAGCTTCAATTCAGCTTCCGTCAAGACCGGCGCTGGCGCTGCTCCGAATGTGCTCATCGTTCTCTCGTTTTCCCTAACGCGCTGCTGGGCCGCGTGTTTCCGGTTTTGCGGTCTTGCTCTCCAAACTTCCGCTCTGCTGCAGCAGCGTGGCCGGAGCCAAGAGTTTTGTCATATCCAATAACACCACCAGGCGGCCGCGAACCTTTCCCAACCCCGTAACGCAATTCAGCCCGCCCTCCTGAAATACCGCAGGCGGAGCCTCGACATCTTCGGAGGCGATCTTCAATACTTCCGAAGCTGAATCGACAATCAGCCCAGCCAGCTTGCCCGAGTGCTCGACGACTAGAATCCGGTTCTGCTTCTTCAGGGTGGCGTGCTTGTCGCCAAAGCGTTTCCGCAAATCCATCACCGAGACGATTTTGCCTCGAAGATTGATCACGCCTTCCAGGTAGTCAGGCGCATCGGGAACCGCAGTGATTTCCGGGACCCGCACGATCTCATGCAACGAGGTAATAGGAACGCCGTACGTCTCTCGTCCCACCTGAAAACCAACGATATGGAGTTCGCGGCTCATGGCTTTTCCTAGAAGCGCGAAGCGGCGGCAGCCTTGCGGTCGTTTTGCGATTTTTCGTCTGCCGAGTTACGCCGAGCGGCCTCTTCCAGCGTGAAGCGGTCCATGAAGTCGAGCAGGCCACGAGACATTTTTGACATCTGTTCGGCCGAGGCCGCCAATTCGGTCGAGCCTGAGGTTGACTGCTGCACCAGTTCGCGCATGCGCTCCATGGCCTTCACTACGGCTTGCGCTCCTGAAGCTTGCTCTTCCACGGCCGAGTTGATTTCGTGCGTGATTTCATTCAGGCGCGTGGTAGCCCGGGCGATCTGCGACGAGCCATGCGACTGTTCGTTGGTGGCGGCGCCGATTTCCTGCGCGAATTTGTAGACTTCGGTCACCACATTCGAAATCTTGCGCAGAGCCGCATTCAGTTCGCCGCCCAGATCCAGCCCTTCATTCACGATTCCGGTGGAGCGATCCATGTTTTCCACGGCCTTGCGCGCTTCCTTCTGAATGCTCTGAATCAGCTCCGAGATTTCTTTCGTCGACTGCGCTGACTTTTCCGCCAGCTTGCGCACTTCGTCGGCTACCACGGCGAAACCTAATCCGTGTTCGCCGGCGCGGGCAGCTTCGATGGCGGCGTTCAGGGCCAGCAAGTTTGTCTGCTCTGCGAGATCGTCGATGACTTCAATGATCTTGCCGATGTCATCGGCGCGCTGGCCGAGCGCTCCAATGATTTCTCCAGAACTGGTGATGGTGGCATTGATGCGGTTCAGGCCGTCGGTAGCCTTTTCCATGGTGGTGATGCCGCTATGAACTTCTTCGCGCGAGCGGTTCGAGATATCGAGCAGCACTTTTGCGGTATCGGCCACGCGCTGAATCGAAGCAACCATCTGGTCGATGGAAGCCGAAGTCTCACTCACGCTGGAAGCCTGCACTTGGGTGCTCTTCACCATGTTCTGCACGTTGACGCTCATCTCATGCATGGTGCTGGTAACTTCGTCGATGGCCGAGGAAGCCTGCAACCCAACCTTGGCTGAATCATCAGACGCGTTCGCAACCTGTCCGCTGGCACTCGCTACCTGCGCCGAGGCGTCGCGCACGCTGCGCACCAGGCGGCCTAAGCCTTCCACCATGCGTGCAAATGCGTTGCCCAGAGTATCGTGCGGAGAGCGTGGTTTGACCTCGACCGTAAGGTCTCCGCCGGCGATCGATTCCGAAACGCTCGCCATCTCTTTGAGATAAGTGACCATCTTGGCGAAGGTGCGGGCTAGTTCTCCGATTTCGTCTTCGCGCTTTACATCGATACTGTGTTCCAGATCGCCGGTATCGCCGATTTGCCGCGAAACCTTCATCAGGTTGTTCAGCGGTTCGGTAATCGACTTGGCCGTGGTAAAGGCGACGGCCACGCCCAGGCCCAAAGCAAGCAAGGTACTTACTACTGCGGCGAGAATGGTCCACGCGCTGGCCGTCTCATCGGATTTGCGCCGGGCGTCCACCAGCTTGCGGTTTTCTCCGTCGGCCACATCCAGCGCGTCGGTCGAATTCTTTACCCATGAGGACGCGTCTTTTTGGAGATAATAAATCTGCAGTTCGGCAACCGTTGCATTGCCCGAGTCCACATCCTTGCGCTTCTCGATCAGAGGCTGCGCGAATTCCTTGCCCCACGATTGTTCCAGCTGTTCCACCTTGGTTAGCGCCGCGCGCTCCTGCTCGGAGTTGGCCAGCGACTTTCCTTCCTGCAGCTTTTCATTCAGCGTGCGCAGGCCGTCGTTCATCCGCTCCACTTCGCGGGTGTCTCCGCTCAGCAGGTAGTTGCTCAGGTAAAGGCGGTTTTGCATCATCTGGAAGCGCACGTCGTTGGTGGCGTCCTCTAGCTCCAGTGAGACTTTCGCCGCATCCTTTGCGGCGTGCTCGCGTAGCACCGCCAGCAGATTGACCAAAAATAGAACCACCACCATGGACAGGATGATTCCGAAATTTACATAGAGCTTCTTGCCAATCGTCATGCCGATCTCTCCCGGCCGCTGTTTGTACCGCCTAGTTGCGAGGTGCGAATTTGAAATCCACGATGCCGGAGCTCTCCATCGCTGTCGGCTCGAAACGCCACTTCCGGACTGCTTCCAACGCCGCAGCGGCAAGCACCGGATGCCCGCCAATCACCTTGGCATCCTTCACCGTGCCATTCGGAGCGACCACCACTTCCACTTTCACCGTGCCCGTGATGTTCATCTTTCGCGCCAGTTCGGGATATACGGCCGGCACTTTGCTTTTGGCGCGGCGCATGATTTCAGTTGGAGCATCCTGCCCCTGAAGGTTCGCCCCACCCAGTCCGATTGCAATTGCCACGGATCCTAGGACCACCCCGATCTTCCCGAAAGACACAGTTCCCCCCTGGCGTTAGTTGGTGACGAGCCAGTTGAAGCAACGGCGTGGCCACGTGTCCGATTTTGAAAAAACCAAGGTAATGCGGTGTATGTAATTGATTACGAAATAGTTAATGTGGCATGGCCGGCTGGTTTCGGCGCTTGTTCAGGATTTAGAGAAGTCTCATGAGTAGACTTGCGAGAGAGGGATTCTCAGACTGAGATTTTCTCAGCGATTTTTCTCGGGATTTCACACTTAGGCACCTGCTGCCCATTTCACTTGACTCAAAATGAGATGGCGGGATACTTTTCCATTAGATTCAATCACTTGTGAGAATAGCGAAGATTCCGTGTCCGCCCATGGTGAGACCCTGAGTGGGTTCGAAAGTAATTCGACGCCGTTGTCGGCAGGCCGGACACCGTCCAATCCGGACGATGCTTTCCAGAAGCTCCTCCTGCGGATCGCGGCCACAGCGGCAGAGCGTGCTGATGCTGCGTCGCTAATTCGACTTTTCTGCGCTGCCACTCGTGAATTCTTCCATGTCAGCGGAGTGTATTTTTGGCGGCGGCATGCCGGGGATGAACTTATCGGAGAGCAAGCCGATGGCAAATTGGCCGAGCGTTTCATAGGAATGCGGCTGCTTCCACAACAGAGCGCCGTCACTGCCGAGGCCGTCAGGAATCGCAGGACACTCTTTGTCAATCAAGTGCATGCAAGTACGGCATTTCCCGCGGCGCGACAGTTTGAGGCCAAGTCCATGATGGCCGCGCCGTTGGTGGTGTTTGATGAAGTGATTGGCGCAGCGACATTTTTGCACGATTCTGATGAAGCATTTTTTAATGAAGATCTCGCCGCTAAAGCCACCATTCTCGCCGGGCAACTCGGCAGCTTGCTGGAGGCGACCCGGCTGGGCGAAGCGTCGCGCGAAGAGCATCGTCGCGCCGAAATCCTCGCCGAGGTTGCACACGTTCTGCACGGCACTCCCGATGTAGCCGCGGTCATTGAAGCATTGGCCGATCGGCTTCGACTGTTGTTGCGAACTCGATTAGTGTCGGTGCTCTTGCGCCGCGAGGGGCCCTTCGAACTGCGGGCGGTTTCGGCCGAAACTCCTCAACTTGCCAATGCCTTTCGTGCTGGGCACGACCGGCAGACGATTCGCTTTGCCGCTGATCTGGCGCAACGAGCGGTCTCGGCTGGAGAGTCCATCACGATCTCCATCCGCAGCGATCAACACTCTCTCGGCAGCATGGTTTCCCCGGGAATGCTGATCGCAGCGCCTTTCCGCACTTCGCGAACCCAGGGAGCGATCTTAGTTTATCCGCGGCAGGAAGGAGCGTTTACCGCCGACGAAAAATCGCTGGTAACAGCAATCGCCGGCTTCGGCGCGGTCGCGGTGGCGCACGCCGAACTTTGTGCCACGGCGCAGGCTCAGGCGCGCGAGCTGCATCAGTTGCTCGAGATCTCATCGGATCTAAGCTCCAGCGGCGATCTCGAACATTTTCTACAGGCATTTGTGATTCGAGCCGCCGATTTCCTGGGCTTCGGCCGCTGCTTCATCGCACTGCTGGAGGGAGGGGAATTTCGAGTGCGCTATGGCGTGGATCAAGGCCAGCCTCGCCGCCTCGATCTTATTTTTCCGGAGGGTCCGGCTACGCAAGCCCTCCGCGACAAGGAGGTTTATTGGACCGACGAGGCGGGCAAGGCCCCGGGCTCGAATTTGTCCGCCATTACGCAATACAAGATACGGCAGCTTTTGGCGGTTCCCTTGCTCGGCGCCAAAGGCCATGTGTTAGGGATGTGCTGCGTGCTCGACCGGCTAGACGGCATGGGCATCTCACAGCAGGATGTTCGCCGCGCCCGGGCTTTGGCCGCGCAAGTTTCCGTGGTCCTGGAAGTGGCGCACAATCTGCACCAATCCGAGCAGAACCGTCGCCGCGCAGAAACCATGACACAACTGGCGCGGGAAATTGATGGATTGCTGCGCCTGCCCGATTTCGCTCGAAAGTTTGTAGAGCGCGCCGTCGAATTAGTGGGAGCGCGCGCCGGTGCGGTGGCTCTGTTTCACGATGGACGATTCCAAACCGTGGCGATGCATCCGTTGCCCCAAGAAGATCGTCGGAGCGAAGATCGTCCGAACGTGAACCGTTCGAATCGAGATCATCCGAATTCAGATCAATCCGGCGAAGCTTCCAGTTCGACTGCAGAGGCACACCACGAAGGCCGAGCGCTGCAGCAACAGCTCATGCGCGCACTTTCCGAATTTGCCTCGAAACAAACCGAGGCCGTTGTTGCAGGCTCTGCCGCCGAACTCCTCGGTCATGAACTGGCCTCAACCTTAGCCTGGAATGACCTGGTAATTACTCGTTTGCCCGGCTCCAACGGAGAGCTTGCCGGGTTGCTGTGCTTGTCTGGCCGGGATCGTCCGCTCGCCGCGGAAGATCGCGAACTGCTGGAAGCGATCGCGGCGCATGCCGCCATGGCCCTGGAAAATGCCCGCCTGTTCACGCGTATCGAGCAGTCGAACCGGCATTGGCTGGAGATCTTCGACGCGATCACCGACTTTATCGTCGTCCACGATGAAGTTGGCAAAGTGCTCCGAGTGAACCGATCGCTGGCCGCCATGATTGGGGTCGCTCCCAGCGAATTGGTCGGAGTCAACATGCGGGCGCTCTTGGCTCTGACGAACGAAGGCACGCTTTATTCCTGCCCGTTTTGCCGTTCGATGGACAAGGACAGCGACGAATTCGTGCATCCCGCGCTGGACCGCACCTACCT
>DATNMU010000082.1:0-4942 GCA_035602195.1 Candidatus Acidiferrum sp. | reverse complement strand
TTGAACCTTCCGCCGCGCTCGACATCGTCGGCTTCATGTTCTGGGATTACTCCGGCATAGCGATTCTCGACCAGCGTTCATTCCTCACAGGACGCATCGGCAGCAAACTTTTCGGTGAGAACATCACTATCTGGGACGACGTCGCGCATCCTCTACAAGCCGGATCTCCTTTTGACGGAGAAGGCATGCATCGTATGCGCGTCCCGCTGGTGGAGAAGGGTGTCGTCCGGCGAGTTGTCTATGCGCGTGCTACCGCCGAACGCATGAAGCGTTCTGAAAACCGCGACAAGGTCGGTCCGATCGAACCCACCGGCCACGGATTCCCGCTGCCTAACGAAGTGGGCGAGATGCCGGTCAACATCGTTTTCGCAACTCCTGAAAATCCGCAAACTCTGGAGCAAATGATCAATTCTACAGAACGCGGCGTGCTGGTTACGCGATTGTGGTACATCCGCGAAGTCGATCCCTACGAGAAAATTGTCACTGGCATGACTCGCGACGGAACCTTCCTGGTGGAGAACGGAAAAATTAAGCGGGGAATCCGCAATTTCCGTTTCAACCAGAGTCTCATTCACATGCTTTCGAATGTCGAAGCCATGAGCATTCCACGGCGTTCCAGCGGCGAGGAATCGTTTGACATGGTCGTGCCCGCCATGAAGGTTCGCGATTTCAATTTCACCGAAGTGACCAAGTTTTAGCCGTAACACTTTCCCTTCCCTTTGCTGCTTAGTTTTTCCACAATCGTCTTTCCGCCCGCTAAAACCGTTGGGTGAATCTCTTCTAATCCCATCATCCACAAGCAGTTAGCACCCTTCCGTTCCATGACTTCAGTAACTTTGCACACCTGATTCCCGGGTGTACGCTGCCTTCTGAGTCACTGAAAGTTCGAAGAAAGGTTCAATCGAGCCGTGGCAGCCGAGGCAGGCAAAGAGCTTACGATTTCCCACCAGGCAGAAGTTAAGCACTATGCCGCTATGCAAAGTGCGCCGCGGTTTCCCCTGCATTTGTCTGTGGAGGTAACGTCGCAGGGCGCGGCCTCTGCCGCGGAAACACAAAACATCTCGGCGAACGGCGTCCTCTTCGCCATGGATCGCGATGTTCCGGTCGGCTCGATGGTCGATTTCACCATCATGCTTCCCGGAGAAGTTGTGGGTTCACGTCGTGACGTGCAGATTGATTGTCATGGCCGCGTGGTTCGCAGTTTTGAAGATCAGGGCCGTCGCGGAGTTGGTGTTGTGATCGACGAATACCATTTCGAGCGAGCATAGGTGCAAGAAAACTGATGGCTGGCACAACAGTTAGCATGGGCGAAAATCACGATGTTCACGGGAACACTGGCACGGGCCAGCTGATTCGTGTGATTCTGGCTGATACCCAGGCAATCTTCCGGGCCGGCCTGCGGAAAATTTTTGCCCTCGAAGACGACATCCGCGTAGTGGGCCAAGCCGAGACATTGCCCCAAACACAATCTGCCGTAACCAAGTTCTCTGCCGATATTCTGATTTTTGAATCGGCGCTCGCGCCTAATCCAGTAGAAGCTGTGACGGAACTCTTGCGACAGGCGCCGCAGATTAAAATCGTCGTAGTCACACCAGCCTCCGACGAGCAACTCACGCTTGACCTGTTCCGCCGCGGAGCGCATGGCATTCTCTCTCGCGAGGTCGAACCCGAACTGCTGGTCGAGTGCCTCCGCAAAGTTGCCGCCGGTGAACCGTGGCTGGAAAATCAGGCGATCCACTGGGTGATGGAAGCCTACCGCGGTCACAACCTGCGCCCCTCCGGTTCGCGACCGAAAGTTCAACTCACGCCCAAAGAAACGCTGATCGTTTCCTGCGTCACTCAGGGCATGAAGAATAAAGAAATTGCGATTCGCGTGGGTACAACTGAACAAGTGGTGAAGAACTACCTGCGCAAGGTTTATGACAAACTGGGCGTAGCCGACCGACTCGAACTGGCCCTTTATTGCTTGAGCCACCACGTCGTAGACGGCATAAAGCCGCCTCCGATTCCCACGCCTGCCGCCCCGAATGGAGATTCGGTCAATGTCTTGGCCGCCGCCGCAGCTGCCGGGGCGGGCAATTCGGACGCCGCTACGGTTTCGTCGTCTACGGACATAGACATAAAAGATCCCGTTCCTCCGCCAAAGATCTCCTGAATATTTCAAGTTGGCCAATCGCTACGAATTCCATTCTCATGCTGCGCTCGCGGCGATGCCTGAGGATCACGCGAGGAGCCGATGCCGTCCCGATTTGCGCTCATGAACCGCTGCCAATAGAATGAAATGACACCGCTGCAGTAATTCTGAATCAGCTGAAGCGATAGGACGATACTTCGGGAACGGAAGCGTAATACCCAGTCCGCCGGAGAGATGGCCGAGTGGCTGAAGGCGCACGCTTGGAAAGCGTGTTTACTCGAAAGGGTAACGTGGGTTCGAATCCCACTCTCTCCGCCATATTTTCAATGACTTGAGCTGGGTTCCGTGCCGTCACCCGTGCCGTTAACTACTAAGCGTGCTACTTTCCCCGATGCGGTAGACATTTCATCCGTCACCACGGTGCCGTAAACGTTCATCGTAGTGCGGATGTCGGCGTGACGCATCAACTTTTGCTGCACTGCTATTGTGGTGCCCACGGCATCTAGCCAACTGCGGTAGGTATGACGCAACGTGTGGGTTCCGAACGTCTCAAGCTTCGCTGCTACCGCCGCGTCTTGAAACATCTTCCACGTCCAGGGATAGGACCACGGCAACCGGCCAAGCTGCGACGGGGAAGCGAAAACCCAATCATTGGGACTGCCAAATTGCGTGGACATTTTCCAAGTCTTCAGTACCGCTAGAATCTCGGGAGCAAGAGTCAGTGAGCGCCGTGAGCCTTCCGTTTTAGTTTCAGCAACTCGCCCGATGACGATGCCGCGTTGAACTAGCAGCGCACCATTGAGCCAATCGACATCGGACCACATCAACGCTAGACACTCGCTGATGCGCAGTCCCAACGAAACGCAGACCACTGCCACTGTACGAAACGGTTCCCGCAGTTGGATAACGAACTGCTGAAACTCTTTCGCCGTCAAGCTGCGCGGCTGTCTCAATCGCTTGGACGCACCCCTCACGGTGACCAATGACATTGGGTTGCGTTGCACCGGGACGTTGCCGGACCACATGGCGAAGTCCCACAGACGCCCTAGTGAAGCGCGTACTTCCGCTTTAGACTTTGGGGCGAGGGGCAGGGACATTAGCCATAGCTCCACGTCCCGAGGCTGTACGTCCGTGATGACGTGCGCGCCCCAACGCGGTAACACATGGCACTTAAGCCAAGACTCGTAGCCGCGCCGCGTGCTGTACCGCGTTGGCATTCGTTCTGCTCGGTAGTGTTCTACCAGAGCGGCCACAGTGGGCGCACTGGATGGTTGAGGTTGGGGCAGTTTGGCCCGGAACACTTGCGCCGTGTTCCACGCCGCTGTCTTGGTTGAAAAACGGCCCAGCGTTTTGCTATGACGACGGCCATCCGTCCACCAAAAGTACTGCCATGTCTGACTGCGTTTGTCTTTGACCACACTTCCGGTTGTGCTTTTACTTTCCCGTCGCATTGAATGACTCTCCATTCTTTGCGGCAGATGGCGTGGCCATCATAGCACCGTCCAACTCTTCAGCACGGAAACGCCATGTAATACGGTCGGTGCCGCTGAGACGGTGGGCGGGTATGCGGCCGGTCTTGGCCCATTCCAGGATAGTGCGGTGCGATACGCGGACGTATAGCGCGGCCTCACGGGCGGTGAGCCAGACGGATTGGGTGCCTGGAATCATGCTATATAGTGCCTACACGGTGCCCGCAGTTTTCGGGTGCATCTTGAGAAAGCGAGCAGCGTGTTGATGACTGACGGGCGCCTCTCGAAGCGAGTGTGACCTCTCACTTGGGGTGATCAGATTGGGCTGGGCTGACATAAAGATCTCTTCTCCACAACCGTGGTCCGTCCGCTTCGTTGAGTTCGCGCGGACGGACAGTGCTAGCCAATTTGATCGATTCCTTCAGCCGTGTCCAACAACTTCTCGTCCGCGTGATATTCCTGCCGGGAATATCAGAAAGCGGCAAACCGATTTGTCACCTCACATTTCGTTGACCAAATCACTTCGCGGATGCGGAGTGGTCGTTTCAGAAGAACTGAGTCAAGCAGACCACGACACACTCATCTGCCTCATCGGCAGGCACTTGGACGCAGACTTGGGAAAACATGTATGCGCGTCCGCCAGCACAACGGCATCTCAGGGCCGTCTAAATAAGACGCCCTCCGTGTAGCGGTGTCCGAGTCACATTTGCCGACCAATCACTTTCCGAGGAAGATTCCTTGCCGCGAGTATCGGGCCGAGAGGCGCGATTTACTTGCTCGCGGCGCCATGTTCGGCTGTTATTCCTCCCAGGAATATCACGCGGACGAGAAGTTGTTGGACATCGCGATTGAGCCAAGTTACGTTTGCGCCATAAGCAGCCGATTTGAAGTGCTGCGGGAGGTACAAATGACACGTTGGTCCCGAGTCCATTTCATCCGCCAAATCCAGTCCCGTCTTCGGTCGAAGTGGGCGCGTTCAATAGCCGTTCTTGTCACCCTTCTTCTGGTCATCCCTGTGGCCGCGCTGGCTCAGGGTTCACCGTTCGACACGGGCTTTACGGCCATCCAAAGCCTCTTTACCGGCACCATTGCGAAGGTTGCAAGTCTGGTGGCAATCGTGATCGGTGGCTACGGCTTCGCGCACGGCGAACCCGGCGCAAAAAAGGCTCTGGCCGGGGTTGCCGCCGGAACGGGCATTGCCGTTCTCGCCGTGAATGTGCTGAGTTGGCTCTGGGGCGTGTAGCACCTTTCCAACAGGCACCTTCGAACCTGTAGCAAACATTGCTTAGCTTCTCCTCGTGAAGCTGCGCTCACAGCAGAAAAATCTCCATCCTGCCAA
>DATNMU010000081.1:0-12354 GCA_035602195.1 Candidatus Acidiferrum sp. | reverse complement strand
TTTTGGGGGCGGCTGCGATAGCGTTGGTCTGTTGGATCGTGATTTGGGGAGCTATGTAGTTATGGAAGCTCTGAAGATGTTGGCGATTGCGGTGGGTTTTGCCCTGGCATTCGCCTCTGGGATCACAGTGCTGGTGAGCTTCGCTATGGATCCGCTTGAGCGCGACGCCGTCAAAGCCGTTCGCGTTTGAGTGGAGCGGCGCTGCGCGCGCCGCAGGGCCGATGGTACTGCACGCGCCAAGTGTGTTGGGAGTCCCTTCGACAAGCTCAGGGCAGGCTCTTCGGCAAGCTCAGGATAAACTCCGGTCGTTGCAGGCATTAAATAAAGGCCAGTCTGAGAAATCAGATTGGCCTTTTCCTTTTTCGCATCTGTCATTCCGACGCGCGAGCGAAGCGAGGCAGGAGGAATCTGCTGCTTAAGTTCTTCCGCGAAGTATCGCCGCGATTACCCGCGGACTTCGGCGCCCGTGCAGCACAGCGATGACTGCGAGCGGCTTTTCATCCGGCGCGTAAGCGATCACATAATCGCGCACTAATTGAAACCGCAGCGGACGCGCAGTGAGGTCGGGACGGCTGTGGCCTGTGTGAGGAAAGGCAGCAAGCGACTGGATTGCGTCGTAGATTTCTTCACGGACGCGATCAGCGGCGTCATGGTTATCGACCGCGATGTACTCCCAGATTTCTTCGAGATCTGTGTGCGCCCCTGGATGGAGGACAAAACCGCTCATGAACGGGCGCGACGTTCCTTACTTTTGCGCCGGAGGTTGGCGAAGGCCTCATCCCCGTCTAGGGCCTTCACGCGGCCACTTTTGAGATCGTCGTAGCGGCTGTCCAGCATTCCGCGGACCTCGACCAGTTCTTGCAGATACGCGGCCATTGCGTCCTCGATCAAGTCGTCGGGCGCACGCCCACTCTTAGTGGCGAGCTCCTGCAGGCGAGACTCGGTTTCGGGGCGGAGGTGGACTTCCATATCAGGTTAGTTTAGAGGCGGTGTTTGACGGTGTCAAAGCGATGTACTCGGACCGTTACACCGAGTCTGGCGACCAAGGCTATGGCAGTTGTGGAATCCCACCTTTGGCAAAGAACGCCAAAGATGGGGCACCCGGCGAAGGCAGTTGCCGGCATTAATAAAGGCCAGTCTGAGAAATCAGATTGGACCTTTCCTTTTGGGAAAGAATTTGTCTCGTAGATCACGGCCCTTGGAGTAAAGGTTCTTCGAAAGCCGCAGTCGGCCACTCTAGAAATTCGTAATCCTTTGCTCCGCACCACTTCCGCCCGTCAAACCTGCATCCGTTGGCCCTTATCCTACAACCCTCCCCTTTTAAGAATGCCATGAATCTGGCGGCCGCGCCCTCAGACTCTAGTACTGGAACCAAGACGCTGTGCACCAAATGCGATGTTTTGACAAACACGATAATGCCCCAAGGAGTGTCAGCATCGCAACGGCACACAAAGACGAATTGATCGGCGGCTGTTCCCCTCAGATCCGGCGGAGGGTTCAGCACCGGGCGCATCATGTTTGCGAACTCTCGAAAATGGGACAGCCCGTTCGCGATTATCTCGGTCTTGCTCCGACCCTTGTTGCGGAGAAAGAATTCCCCGAGAATATTCCATCCTAGGAAGTAACCACCGGCGGACAGGGCATGCCTGTAGCCGAGCATCTCGAACAATGTGAGGTGGGCAGCCTTGAGCATTGACACAAGTGCCGCCAGCCGGACGTCTTTCTCGATTGCAATCCGCCATTCGGCGGTACCCAACGTTTCGTCCGGGTGGATCTTCAAGCCGAGTCGGACACGGCCGTTCGGCCCATTTACATTGACCTCTGTAAAATGCGCGGGGACAGGTCCATTTGCGATGAAATGTTCTACCTCCTCGTCTCCAATATAGACCTTGGGCCGCAGCTTCCTTGACAGGAGCGGGTCTGTGATCGCATGGTCTGTCAAATGCTGGCCTCTATACTGAAGATCTACAAAGTCGCTTTCGAAGGCGCTTCCGTAGAAGCTATCAACATCGGCGCGTTGAACCGTCCAGTTCCGGGATGAGCTCGGAAACGCTACGTTCACAATGTGGGCACGGCACAGCGTGGCATCTTCGTCCCGGAAAAGTGTCGGACAAAAGAAGTGAAAAAACGGCCTTCCTGCCACTTCGTGGTAATCGGATCGGAGCGCTTCGAGCTTCTGTTGAACTGCATGATCCATCTGACGGTTCCTCAATAGCTGATTATCGCAAATCGCTGGGCTTCTTCTAGTGTGAGTCCATTCGGCAAGCTCAGGATAAACTCCGGTCGTTGCCGGCCTTAATAAAGGCCAGTCTGAGAAATCAGATCGGCCTTTCCTTTTGAGTCTGGCGAATGGCCCTCGATAACGGCGAAGGTGCGGTCAAGGAGAAAATTCTACGGTCGGTCTAAGCACCGGGTCTTTTTGCCAGAAAGGACCAAGACTCCGGAAGTCTCACCAAATCCTCTCCGGAGGACGCCGTTTGCGTCTTAAGCTAGTTAATACAGTATCTCATCTGAATCTCTTGACAATACAAGGTCTATTATCAGAAGATTCTGTCTTCCCCGTTTAGAGTCCAAAGTTAGAGTCCGGATTACTCGGCTTCCTCTGCATATGGCATAGGTACGCGCCTATACGCACCTTTCAATTAATTCCGGAAATCTGGGAGGTTAACGTGAGTACTGATACGGCTTCCAAACTCACAGAGTTGGCGTTTCAATATGGACCCTTCTTCTTCGCGGTTCTGTTTGTCTTAGGGGTTACTCGGTGGGCCTACAAGGTATTCAAGGAGGTTACCACAAGGACTCAGCCTGTACCCTCCCCAAAAGATCTCGCAACCGCGAGAATAATCTTCGTAGGTAGCTTTGTCGTCGGCATTCTTCTTGTCGCTGCCTCCGTTGTGTGGTGGCTCGGCTATAGGCCGAGGACATTTGTATTTAGGGGGGAGATTCAGGACCTTCAAGAGTATGAATCCCTAGCGTCAGATGGAATGTATTTCAAGACTGAGATCAAATCGGACATTGATGGCATCCCTCTCCGTAACGAGATTTTTGCCGTTATCAGCGATGCCCCCTTCATGACCGGTCAGGTATTCGAGGTTGAATTCTCGAAGAATAAGTCTAGACGAAACAAATTTAGAGTCAGTTACGACCCTTCTGATCTTTACCCTAAATACATAGTTGAATGGGATGATAGCAGTCACACGAATGTCCTGAAGAAGCAGGCACAGGCGTCAGTAAAATCCGATTGGCTGAGACTATTTGGAGATCCTATTGTTCACGCCGCCCCACAGCGCGCGTCAGCCGCCGAGAGCGCTGATGCAAACGGGCAGGCTCCAGCGTCGCCGCGAGCTGACTCCTGGATCGCAACGATACAGGACCCCCGATCCGACGTCGGAAGCAAGCTAGTCGCTCTGGACGGACTCAGCACCAAGCCAAACGAAATAGAGAAAAAGTCCACTGGGACGGAGCCACCCCTCGCAACGGTGCTAGACTTGACCCGACACTCCGACAAAGAAGTATCCTATAAGGCAGGCAGGGTGCTTGCTCAGATCGATTATGTCGGGATCGTTGTCCAGAAATTACAGTCTCCGCAAAAGCAGGATCAACAGGACGGGGAGATGATCTTTGGCAAGTTGGGGAAAGACGACCAATCCCGCGTGCTGAGTAAGCTTGATCCTTCACTGGCGGCGCATTGGAGCGTAAGGGCGAATCAGTTAGCACGCACGGAGCGGGTTCTTCCCACGGCATCTCCTCAGGGAGACAGGTACTACGTGAAGGCAACCTGGAACCCCGGGAACTCATCTGCTGTAGAGTGCCTATCAACGTTATTTAACAAGGAATTAATCACAGACCGCACACTGGATCAGGAACGTAATCTCATGCAGGGTCGGAGAGATCGAGTAGTTTACTGGTACGATAAGGAGTGGTCCGTTGGCATGGCCGAAAAGATAAAGAGCTGTGGGGGCGCTGCTAGCTACGTTTACGCGCCTTCAGCGAGATAGAGAGAGGCGGGTCGCCGGGTGCCCCATCTTTGGCGTTCCTTGCCAAGGGTGGGATTCCACAACTACCGACCTCTTGGGATTTTGATAATGCTCCCCCGCACAAACTCTCTCACCGTTTCCACTCGCGGTCTTCGAAACGCGGGAACCACGCCTCGACAAGCCGTGCAACATCTTTGAGGATGAACTCCGGCGTTTGGCTTTCAGGCGTCCCTACGGGACGCGGTTCGGCTCCGGGTTTGAATTCCCGCCAGTGAACTGGCTGGCTATTTTCAGGCGTCGCAATTACAAGCGAAAGCAGATTCCTCCTGCCTCGCTGCGCTCGCGCGTCGGAATGACAAGACATTTGGTGGTGGATTCATGAAGATTGGGCGTCCGCCATAAATAAAGGCCACGTTGCGAGAGCAGCGTGGCCCTTTCCGTTTTGGGATGGATGGTCTGCGATAGGCGGTGCTTAGATTCGGATTTGAGAACGTAGAAAAAGGTGACGGGGCTATATTAGGCTGCGGGAAAAATACACGGCGACGTGCTCGACTGGACGCATGGGTCGCGCCGGCCAAAGGGGGATGAAAATGTGCATCGTCTGCGAACGCGAGCTATGGGGCGAACACCGGTCTTTCGAGCTTGAGTTCTTCACGCCCTGCAAAACATGCAGTAAGTTCCCTGGGGCCAGCTCCGAAGGGACCTGCTATCACTGTTTCGCTGTGGGCAACATGATTGACGAGTGCCCCGAGTGTGCAGGCAAGCCATGGAGTGAAGAATTCCTCGATGCCAAGGACGAAATCGAAGGCCCAGACAAGCAGCTGGCCCCGTTTTAGCGTCGAAAGCATAGATCGTGGCCGGCAAGAAGGAAGACTGCATCCGAGGTGAACGTGGCCTTTGCCTTTTCCGGGTAAAGCGGTATGCTTTCCGCAGGAGTTCCCTCGATGGCAGGCCTCGATTGGTCACAGTGTCCGGCGGTGGAGAGCGTTCCCGGAAAGGTAAGCGGCGCTTGGGTGTTGAAGGGCACGCGAATGCCGGTGTCCGCCATCTTCGAGAACCTCGAGGCGGGAGCCAATCTCGACGACATCATGCAGTGGTATGACGGCCTCGATCGCGAACAGGTCAAGGCCGTGATCGAGTTTGCCGCCCGCAGTCTCGACAAAGCGCCTGCCCTCGCCCCCTAGGCTCGCCTCCGATGCGCGTCTTATTCGATCAAGTCAAAATCCCCACCCCTTGCGGCGCGGGCGCGGCAAGCAGATTCCTCCTGTCTCGCTTCGCTCGCGCGTCGGAATGACAAGGCGTTTGGTGGCGGATTCATGAAGAGGGACAGTGGGCATCCGCCATAAATAAAGGCCAGTCTGAGAAATCAAATTGGCCTTTTCCTTTCGACGCCGTGATTTTCCGCTCTACGGATTCGGCGGGGGCAATAGCTCGCAATGCTCGACGCACTTTACCGTGTCGGCCTCGACGGTGGCTTTCTTCTTGCCGGAAAAATCGATGTCGGGGAGGATCAGCAGGGTTTGCGTGCCATTGGCGACGTTAAAAGTGCAGTTGAAGCTCATGGACTGGACGCCACGTTCCTTGCAGCCGGTTTGGTCGAGAGCGTCGGTGAGGGTTACGGTCTTGTCGTAGACATGGTCGGCAAGATGCGATGGCAGCAGAGCGACTGTCAGCGGGATCGGCGACTTGATCTTCACGCTGAGTTCCTGGCCGTCGTGGTCCGGAGTCATCAGACTGTAGACCTTGGGTACCGATGTGATCTGGTATTTCTCGTCGAGGATGCGGCGCCAGTGGAACTCAGGCTGAAGGCAATTGAAGTACTGGATGTGAAGGTCGTTGGGAGAAATGAATTGCCGCGCGCCCGGTCCGAGGATTGCGCCCACGGTGGCGAGGGCGGGCCTCTCGGGCCTGCGCTCATCGCGGAAGGTGATAATCATGGGGCGATCGGAGGGCAGATGACACTCATAAATCGAGCTGGTGACATGCTCCTTCACGCAGAGGAAGCTGAAATTCGCAGGGGCTCCGGGACGCTGCATAGCGGCGTTCCATTCGTCGGCCCAAGCCATGGCCACGATGACCGGATATCTGGAGTCGATTTGCACATGCATGTCGCCGCCCCCGACAGCGGGACTGTAGACGCGGCCTGCATGTAGGCTGGCGGGTTCTAACGGGATGGTCTCGCTGTTGGCAGGAGTCCATATAACGGGATTCTGCGCATACGAGTTCGCGGCCAAGGCGCAGAACAGCAGCGCGGCGAAAATCGAAAGGTTCCTCATACTAGGGAGTATTGGCTTGGTCGATCCGCGTGGCCTAACGAATTCGTGAGAAAAGGATTACGAAGGTACCAAGTGCCCGTGGCAAGCAGAGGATGCGGTTGCGCAGATTTCTGCGGTGGGCCATGCAGCCAGGATATGGCGTCCTCGTGGCCGATACCTAGAGTAGCGGGCCGTAGATGTCCAACTCGGTGGAGGTGGGGACGTAAACTTTGCCTCCGGTGATGGTTGGTACCGTGAACTTGAGAGCAGTGCCGGCGGTGTCGCGACTCCCCGCTTGCGCACTGTTGTAGAGTTCGTTGAGGTTGGTGGCGTCGTAGGCATGCAGGACCGACGGACCGCTTGAAGAAGGGGTATTTCCGTCGTATCTGCTGTTGTCGATGTCCCAGACGATTCCGTTGGTAGTGCCTTGGGCAGAGAGTGATGCAGTTGCGCCGTGCATGCCGTAGGTTGGATTGCCGATGGACGCCGGCGTCAACGGAGGATTGTTGTTCGGATTCCAGTGATAGGAACGCGGGAGGTTGTTGTTGGAGTGATAGTAGATGGTGCCGTTCCAATAGACTGGGGTGGAGAAGATGTTATCGAGGCCGCCGCCAATCGACTGGGTCTGGATCACCTTATTGGTGCCGCCGGGCAGGGGTAAATACCCGCCCATGTTGGTGCGGTCGACGACGAAGATATTGCCATCTTTTCCGCCGCCGATGGTGACATACGGGTATAGGGCGCCAGGACTAGCCGGCATGAGGATGTTCGAACCGCTGCCCAAGTCGGTGTCTGTCTGCATTAGGGACATATTATTATCTGGGGTGAAGAAATCCAGTACAGTGAGCTTATTGGGATCTAACCGCAGGAAAGAATCGTTAAATCCGTTCGAAACGGGGTCCCCGGGATCAACTCCACTCATCAGATATAGATCCCCAGTGGTGTCGTCGATGGCTGGAGCGCCGCCGCTGGCCCACAGGCCGCCGCCGGCGCCGTCGGGGGTATCGTTGAAAATCGCTTTCTGCTGAAGCGTCGCCTTGTCGTAAGCCAACACCCAGCCGTGGTTACAACTTCCGAAGGGGATGTAGATCCAGTTGGTAACTGGGCTCAGCGCCAGGCCCATGCGTTGGTAGCAGTCGTCGCCCAGAGTGACTTGCCCGTTAACGCTATCCGAAGCGGTGCCGGAGACAGTGCCGGTGACCTGAACGCGGTGGTTTGCGCCGGTGGCTATATCCAGCGCATATAAGTAGAAAGGGCCGCCCTGTATCTCGGCGAACAAGTACATCGTGTTCGTGGTGGCATCAATGACCGGGGTCGAGAGGATGCCTACGTTGGGATTGACGCCTGAGACATCGCCCTTCGGAACCGAGGTTCCCAGATGTTGAAACCAGAATCTCTGCATGGTTTGCGGGGAGGTTGCGTCGGCGTCGAAGGCGTAGACACTGTCGTTCTGGGTCTCAACGAAGACCACGTTACGCAGGCCGACCCCGGGAATGCTGACGTTCGGCACGTATAAGGGCTGGGCGTAAATTTGACCGTCGACGGGATAAGAGGCCAGCTTGCCGAACTGAGTGGAGTTCACGTTGTTGGGCGTCAGTATGACTTCTTCCAGGAAGGCGCCATCGCGGGCGTCGTCATTGTGATAGGTGAGGACGGCTGTTGCGCTCTGATTATTGACCGTGATCGCAGCGGAAGCCGTGGCGGTGGGATCAGCCGAACTGGTCGCGGTGATGGTGTGCTGGCCGAGGGTTCCCGGAGCGGTGTACAAGCCGGTGGCGCTGATCGTGCCGGCGGTAGAACTGCCGCCAGCGGTGCCATCCACGGACCAAGTGACAGCGGTATTGGGAATGACAGTAATGGTGGCAGTGAATAGCTCTGTGGCTGAGGGAGCGACGGTCGCAGATGGGTAGGAGAGCGTGAAGCCGAAAATGCTGACGGAAGTGCTGGCCGTTAGGGACGAATCGGTCG
This sequence comes from Candidatus Acidiferrum sp., assembly GCA_035602195.1. Taxonomy (GTDB): domain Bacteria; phylum Acidobacteriota; class Terriglobia; order Terriglobales; family Acidobacteriaceae; genus Sulfotelmatobacter. Next base: position 4,154 of record DATNMU010000081.1, on the reverse strand, counting down.
TGCTGGTCGCGGTGATGGTGTGGCTGCCCGCTTTGGATGGTGGCGTATAGAGGCCGGCAGAAGAAATGGTGCCAACCGTGGTGCTGCCTCCGGCGATGTTATCGACGAACCAATTGAAACTGGTGAATCCTTGCAAGGTAGCGGTGAACTGCTGAGCCTGCGACGAGCCAATGACCGGCGTCGTGGGGGAGATCACGACGGTTGCTCCGGTGGTAACGTCGTTGAGGTTTGCGGTGCCGGTGATCCCGCCTAGCGTCGCAGTGATGGGGGTAGAGCCTTGGGCCACGCCGGTGGCCAAGCCGCTGGCAGTTATGGTGGCGACGGCGGGGGCGCCGGCGACCCAGGTGACAGTAGAACTGACGTCGGCGGTGGTGCCGTCACTATAGGTAGCCTTGGCGCTGAACTGCTGCGTCCCGCCCGGGGCCATGTTGGCGGTGGCAGGCGAAACGACGATGGAACTGACGGCCTTGGCCGCGACGGTGAGCGTGGCGATGCCCTGAACGCCGCTCAATGCGGCGGTAATGGGTGAGGAGCCGGCACTTACTGGGGTCGCAACGCCGCTTGAATTTATTGTGGCCACGGAGGTATGAGCCGAGGTCCAAGTCGCGGTGGAGGTTACATCCGTGGTGGAGTTATCGCTGTAGGTTGCCGTGGCCTTGAACTGCTGCGTGGCGCCCCCGACCGTAGTGTTAGCGGTGGGGGGCATCACGGAAATCGACGTCAGCGTTTTGCCGGAAGAAGAAGATGGTGAGGAGTTCGACGAAACGCCGCCGCAGCCCAGGCTCGAGAGCATGAGGGAAAGCGAAAGCGAGGCGGCGGCAATAGACGCAACGGAATAGGAGGGACGATTGGGAATCATAAAGAAGTGGCACCCCAGTACTAGAATATGCGGGGGCTTACCGGGCTGAGGATTAGTGGCCATTGGCTTATTCGGGGTTGCTGGCGATCCGCCCGCCCTGTGCCCGGTTTGGGAAGATTAGAACTTCCGAGTATTCAAACGCCCATTTTTCGCTTTGGGGGATACAGGGTTTCTGGTACTCTCACTACACTGTTTGACCGATTGATTCTGTGGTTAAGGGCTGAAGTCCCAGTCGTTCAAGGCCTGAGCGAATCTGGATAGTCGAACCATGCGCTGCAGTTTAAGCCACTTCTTCTAAAGCCTTGGCGCGTCCGCTAACGCGTAAAGGCAGTTGCAGTTCTGCTGGTCGAAAGCAAATAAAACCTCATTGGAGAAGTTTGAATGCCAAAGTCTTTATTGCTGATCGTGTGTCTGCTGGCTATTTGTGCTCCCGCTGCATTCGCCGGAGTCTACGTAACTTCACCCGCTAACGGCGCAACCATTTCAGGTTCAGTACCTTACGCAGCCACAGCTACGACGTCGACTTGTTCGGGCGGGGTGTCGTCAATGGGAATATACACCGCTCCGGGAGTGTTGGTTTATGTACAGCAAGGGGCGAGTCTAAAGACGAGCCTGAATCTAGCGGCAGGAACTTATAACACTGTGGTTGAAGAGTGGGACAAGTGCGGGGGGGCATCGACGACCCCTATTAAGATCACAGTCAGCAGCGGCAGCGGTGGTGGAGGCGGCGGCAAGTCGTTTACCAATCTGCAAAATGCCAGCGGCTGGGGGCAATATGGCCAGCGAGCTCCGACCTTTGTCGACTGTTCGCCTTCGCCCTGCGACAACATCTCTTTTGGCATGGCGAAGGGAGTTAAGTCGCCTTCGCTGAGCGGCGTGGCGGCTCAAATGTATCTTGGTGGGAGCCAACCTTACGGCGACGGCTTGTGGAATAACCACCTGATCGGGCCGTTCTCTTCGCAGGGCTTGCCGGATACGAACCACACGTTGGTGCCTCAGTATCATGACTTTACCTATGACGTTTATTTCTGGATCGGCAATCCCAACGCGTCGCAGGCGGTGGAGTTTGACCTGAACCAGTTCTTCAGCAGCATGGGCTTCATTTGGGGCCATGAGTGCCGGATCGCCGGGGGCCATGAATGGGATGTCTGGGACAACGTGAGCCAACACTGGACTCCGACCGGCGTTTCTTGTTATCCGAATGCGAATTCGTGGAACCACCTGACGCTCAAGGTGCAGCGGACCTCGAATAACGAGTTGCTCTATCAATCCATTACCCTGAACGGACAGACTCACACGCTGAACCAGTACTACGCTCATGGGTCGGCGCCGTCATCGTGGTATGGCATCACGGTGAACTATCAGCAGGACGGAAATAGCTCGCAAACGGGGTACAGTGTCGTTCTGGATCAGTTGACGTTTAGCTATCAGTGAGCGCTTAGACAAAGCCGAGTAGGCACGAAGGGCACGCGGAAAGCGTGCCCTTTTTGCGTTCAGGACATTCTCGTAACCGAGCACCTTGGTAACGTCAGTAACTTGGAGGGGTTGGGCGGCTGCCCTCACAATAGTGCAGACACGTGTCCCGAACCCTCCCCGCTCGGGGGGAACCTGAAGCTACGTCCTTATACCTCAGGTATGTCAGGACTACGAGCAGCCATGGAAGAGCGCAAGAACGAACGCTTTGGGCGATACGAAATCCTGACCGAGTTGGGCCGCGGGGCCATGGGAATTGTGTATAAGGCCCGCGACCCGAAGATCAATCGCGTGGTGGCGGTCAAGACTTTTGCGTTGGTCAACCAGAGTCCCGAAGAGGAGCAGGAATATCGCGAGCGTTTCTTCCGCGAGGCGGAAGCCGCGGGGCGGCTGTCGCATCCAGGCATTGTGACTGTGTTCGATGTGGGCGAAGAGCGGGAGACTCGCGCTCCTTACATTGTGATGGAGTACGTGGCAGGGCAGTCGCTGGACAAGTTGCTGCTGTCGCGCGACGATCGCAAACTCCCGGCAGAAGCTGCCCTGCAGATCGCGCTGGAACTGGCGGAAGCACTAGATTGCGCTCACGGGCAGGGCGTAGTTCATCGCGATCTGAAGCCGGCAAATATTTTGCTGACCGAGGATGGTCATGCGAAGATTGGGGACTTTGGCGTGGCTAAACTGAACCTGGCCAATGTCACTCTGGCGGGGCGGACGATGGGGACTCCGGCGTTCATGTCGCCGGAACAGTTGAATGAAGAAGTGGTGGATGGACGGTCGGATATTTTTTCGCTGGGCGTAATTCTTTATACGCTGCTGACCGGGTACCGGCCATTTCAGGGCAACAGCGCGCTTACCGTGGCCTACAAAGTGGTGAATCGCGAACCGGTTCCTGCGAGCATTCTCGACACACAATTGGCTCCGGGGCTCGACTACATTATTTCGCGCGCGATTGCGAAGGATCCTTCGCAGCGCTACCAGCGCGGCATGGAGATGGCGCTGGATATTCAGGACTTGCGAGAAGGTCGCGAGCCCTGGAGCAAGGCGAAGCATCCGGACTCTGCGCCCGGTGCGGCGCAAACACAAAATGCAAAGCCGTCGCCCTCAGCCCTGATCACACAGCTGACCGGCGGGCTGAAACAATCAAAATCGCAGGCGGCGCCTTCGGCACGAAATGTGGGGTGGAACTTCGGGAAGATGCGAGAGAAGACTCTCGCGGGGATTGTGCTTTTCGTTGGACTTCTTGTGTTTGGAGCGCGCGAGAGTCACCTGCTTTGGCCGAATCGAACTCCAGCTCAGAAAATTGTGACTGAACAATCGACTTCGCCGGCTGCTGTCACGTCGCTGGATGCTTCCTCCAGAGCAGCAGTTTCGCCACTGGCGAGTAAGCCGAGAACGGCTGCTCCGAAGAATCGTTCGTCGTACAAAAAAGTGGCTGCAGCGAGGGTGCAAGCATCGGCAGCAATGCTGGAAATCGAAGTAGACCACAAATTTGCCGAGGCTCGCATCTCGATCTGGGTAGATGAGGAATTGACTTACACGCACCCACTGCAAGGAACGCAGATAAAGCACATGGTGGTATTTCGCCGCGTGCAGGGCCATGAATTTCATGCGGTACAAATTCCGGCCGGGAAGCACCGGCTGCGGGTTGAGGTGAGTCCGGGCGCGGGTGCGAGCGATCAGTCCGGGATGGTGGAAGCGGAGTTCGCCGGCGGGTCAGAGAAAATGTTGCGGGTGCAATTTACCAAAAGCGGCGAGATGAGCCTCGCCTTGGATTAACTCGAGTTCTCTTCCCTGTTTTCTATCGTAATCGAATCCTATCGCA
>DATNMU010000080.1:0-5858 GCA_035602195.1 Candidatus Acidiferrum sp. | reverse complement strand
CGATGGCTTCGATGTCGATATTTTTTCCGGCTTTCGACTCGATGAAGCGGCTCGCAGCTTTCGTGATGTTGGCGCTGAAGGCGCCCGCCAGGCCTTTGTCTCCGGTAACGACGATCAGCAGAATGGTTTTTTCTTCGCGCTGCGCGAGCAAGGGATGTTTCGGCTCGCCGGTTTCGGGATCATAAATCTCGGTGCGCGCTACAAGAGATTTAAGGACGTTTGTCAACATCAGCGCATAGGGCCGCGCAGCCAGAGTGCGGTCCTGCGCGCGGCGCAGTTTCGCGGCCGAAACCACCTTCATGGCTTTGGTGATCTGGCGCGTGTTTACCACGCTGCGAATGCGACGGCGGATGTCGAGAATGTTTGCCATTTGAGATCAGCTGCTAGCTTCTAGCTCCTAGCTTTTAGCTTAAATCTGCCCTCAGGGGCTGAAGCCCGCTTTCTATTTCGGTCCGGGCGGCACGACTGAAGTCGTGCCCTTCCCCGGCTCGTTGCTTCCCGAGCTCATTGCTTCTCGGGCTCATTACGTCTCGATCTCATTCCTTCCAGAGAACTACTTTGCCACTTCCTGACGCGATTCCACGAACTGCTGTTTCGCTTGCTTAATCAGCTCCGTCAGCTGCGCTTTCAAACTGTCATCGAGGATTTTTTTCTCCATGATGGCGCGCAGCAGGCCGGCGTTGGTGGCGTCTACGTATTTGTATAGTTCTTTTTCGAAGTCGCGGACTTGATTCACCGGCATATCGTCGAGAAATCCTCCGGTACCGGCGAAAATGATCAGAATTTGTTTGGAGAACGGCAACGGCGAGAACTGATCTTGCTTCAGCAGTTCGACCAGACGCTGGCCGCGGTTGAGCTGGGCTTGCGTGGCTTTATCGAGGTCGCTGCCGAACGAGGCGAACGCCGCGAGTTCGCGGTACTGCGCGAGTTCCAGTTTCAACGTTCCGGCGACTTGCCGCATGGCTTTGATCTGGGCGCTGCCGCCGACGCGGCTTACTGAAAGACCCACGTTTACCGCAGGCCGCACGCCTTGGTTGAAGAGATCGGTTTCCAGATAAATCTGGCCGTCGGTAATCGAAATCACGTTCGTCGGAATGTAGGCCGAGACGTCACCCGCCTGGGTTTCGATGATGGGCAGCGCGGTCAAGGAGCCGCCGCCGTTCTTGTCGCTCAATTTTGCGGAGCGTTCGAGCAGGCGCGAGTGGAGATAGAACACATCTCCGGGATAGGCCTCACGTCCGGGCGGGCGGCGCAGGAGCAGCGAAATTTCGCGATACGAAGCAGCATGTTTGGAAAGATCGTCGTAGATGACGAGTGCGTGGCGCTTGGTGTCGCGAAAATATTCGCCCAAAGCCGTTGCCGCGTACGGCGAAATGTACTGCATGGGCGCCGGTTCTGAGGCCGATGCGGCAACAACGATGGTGTACTCCATCGCTCCGGCGTCTTCGAGAATTTTTACGACCTGGGCAATCGACGAGCGCTTCTGGCCGATCGCGTTATAAATGCAAATCAGGTCGTTACCTTTACTGTTGATGATGGTATCGAGAGCGACGGCGGTTTTTCCGGTCTGGCGGTCACCGATAATCAATTCGCGCTGGCCTCGGCCGACCGGGATCATGCTGTCGATGGCTTTGAGTCCCGTTGCCATGGGTTCGCGCACCGGCTGGCGATCGATGACGCCGGGAGCGAGGCGTTCGAGAGCAATGAACTGGTCGCTGGCGATGGGGCCTTTGTCGTCGATGGGACGGCCGAGCGAGTCGACCACGCGGCCGATCATGGCCTCGCCCACAGGCACGCTCATGATGCGGCCGGTGCGCTTCACTTCGTCGCCCTCTTTGATCTCGGTGTATTCGCCGAGCAGAACCACGCCCACCTGATCTTCTTCCAGGTTCATCGCGATACCGGCTACGTCGTGCGGGAAGGAAAGAAGTTCCCCGGCCATCACTTTGTCGAGGCCATAGACGCGGGCGATGCCGTCGCCGAGGGTGATGACCGTGCCGGTTTCGTCCACGGAGATCTTGGATTCGTAGTTCTCGATCTGCTCGCGAATCAGTTTTGTAATTTCGTCTGCTTTGATCTGTGCCATAGAATCAGCTTTTAGCCTTTAGCTGTTAGCTCTTAGCTTCTTTTTTTGTCGCTTCAAAAATTCTTCGCCCGTTACGGTTCAAGCGAAAAGCTAACGGCTAAGAGCTAATAGCTTCCTTCAATCTTTGCAACTGGCCTTTCACCGAACCATCGTAAATCGTGCTGCCGATGCGGACTACGGCGCCGCCGAGAAGGGAGGCGTCTTTGTCGTACTGCGCGCGGACTTTTTTGCCGGTGAGTTTCTGGACCTGCATTTCGAACTCGCGTTTTTCCGCGTCGCTCAGTTCGCGGGAGCTGAAGATTTGCGCTTCTGCGAATCCGAGGCGCGCGTCGAGTTCTTTTTCGAGTTGCACAATGATGGATTCCAGGAAATGCAGTCTCCGGTGATCGATGATGACAGCTACCAGATTTCTGACTTGCTTTAGAATTCCGTCACGTTCAACGATTACATCCAGCACGGCATGTTTCTGCTCGGCGGGGATTGCGGGGTTTTCCCACACTCGCCGCAGATCCACGCTCTGTTGCAGCAGACTCGCGATCGTGCGCAGTTCCGCAATGGAGCGATCGGCATTGAGATGACCGTCCAAGACAACATCGGCAAAAGCGCGGGCGTAAATGCTGGCCACTGATGCCATAAGCTAGCGCCCGTCCTTTCCGACTCCGCCTTTGGAATCGCCCAATTCATCGACAAAGTGCCTTACCAATATCCGGTCGGTGGCGGTATCTACATGAATCTGTTTTTGCGCCAGGCTGACCGCCAAATCAGCGGCATAGGCGGTAAGCTCGCGCCGGGCGGCTTTAATTGTGGCGGCAATCTCCTGCTGCGCCCCTTCCAATATCTTCCGCGCATCCTCATGAGCCGCAGCATGGATGCGGGCTTCCTCCTCGGCGGCTTCTCTCTCGGCGGCGTCGCGCATCATGCCAATCTCGCCATCCAGGCGCATCAGGCGCGATTCAATTTCGGCCAGCCTGCGGCGCGCCTCCTCACTAGCTTTCTGCGCCTCCTGCATGGCTCTCTGAATGGCGGCCGTGCGGGCGCTGAACATGCCGGGCAAATACTTGCGGCCAGCCCAGATAATGATGGCCGCGATCACCACGAAATTCAGCACTACGCAGAACAGGTAGGCATTGCTCAGACTCAGACCCGTAAGCCGCGCCACCATCTGCACCGAAGCTGACTGCTTAAACTCTTCGGTTTCGTCGGCTTCTTCACCCGCAGCCTCGCGAGTTTCGTGAGCCAATTGCTGCGCGGGGCCCCGATTTCTCGGTGCGGCCTTAATCTGCCGTTTCTGCGGCGTTGCACCTTGCTCCTGCGCGCGCAATCTAAGCGTTCCCGCGGCACACACCGTGAGCAAGAGAAGCAGAGCCATGCGAAGCACGATTCTGGCGTTGCGGGAAATCATATTCGTCTTAGTCGCGGGATTCGCAGAGCGCACCATCAGTGTCCCGCCCCCGCCGGCTGAAGCACGCGTCGCATGATTTCCGCCGCGAGGGTTTGTGCCTCCGCCCGCAGAACTTCCTGCGCACCGGCCCGATCGTTCTGAATTTCAGCCTTGGCTGCCTGCACTTGCGCCTGAGCCCTGCTGCGGGCTTCGTTCAGGGCGGCGGCGCGCGCTTCCATAGCCGCTTTGCGGCGTAACTCCTGAGCGCGGAAAAGCGTGGCGCGCGCTTCGCGCAAGCGCTGCTCGTATTCCGAGGTACGTGCCTCGGCGGCAGCGATCTCCACGCGCGCTTTCTCGATAGCGCCTTCCGTTTTGTCGCGCCGCTGCTCCAGCACGCGTCGCAAAGGCTTGTGGACGATTGCCGTGTAGAGAACGTAAAGCAACGTCAACAGAATTACCGTGGGCACCGCTCCGAGCAGTAATCCGCCTAGTTGTCGTAGCGTTTCATCCATGGGTTATACGGCTGTACAGGAAAATGAGGGCTATGAAAACTGTTAAGTCTAACGTGGGAAGGAGTTTATGTCAACGCATTGGGGGCGTCTTCCGAGCAAATATCGAATCGAGAAACGGGGTTGAGAAAGGGGCTTATTGCATTTGTCAAGCTCCTCCATGAGGGGTTGCAAAACCCTGCAACTAGAGCTTGACATTCCGTTACAGAGGACTAGCATTGAAGTATCACCTCCGATCCAATTCAGGATCGAATGGGCCGATAGCCAAGGAATGTCACCGCTTCTTGGTTGCCGGCCCATTTAAATTTGGTCAGTTGTTATGTGTTATCCACTCCCTCACCTTCCTCACCACGGATTCCGGCGCCTCCGCCTCTAGTTCCACCGCGCCATCTTTGTACTTGCGCGAATAAATTCGCGCCTGGGCTTCGAGCAGCGCGAGCGTTTTCCCTTCCTTCTGCGGAATCCGCAAGCGGACGCGGCTGATGCGGTCTTCTTCGATCATGGCATCAATACGCGCCAGCAGCTTGTCGAGCCCTGTGCCTTCTGCGGCCGAGACATAAACTGTTTTCGCGTCGAGCAGAACATCATTCACCAGAGCTTCAGCCACTTCCACATCGAGCAGATCGACTTTGTTCATCACGCGCAAGCGCGGCTTCTTCTCCGCTTCAAGTTCCTTCAGAACAATTTCGACCTGGGCGTCCTGCTCGGCAGAGAGGCGGCTGCTGGCGTCTGAGACATGCAGAATCAACGAAGCGCGCTGCACTTCCTCGAGTGTAGCGCGGAAAGCTGAGACCAAAGTGTGCGGCAGGCTGCGGATGAATCCAACAGTATCGGACAGCAGAATTTTGCGCTTGGAGGGAAGCGTGATGGATCGAATCGTGGGATCGAGCGTGGCGAACATCCGCGGGGACGACAGGACTGCGGCTTTCGTAAGAGCATTAAACAGCGTTGACTTCCCTGCATTCGTGTAGCCAACCAGCGCCACCACCGCTACGGGCGCGGATTCTCGCCGTTGCCTCTGCTGCGCCCGAATGCGCCGCACGTTTTCCAGTTGCTGCTCGACATGGCGAACCCGCCGGTAGATTTTTCGCCGATCGGTTTCGAGCTGGGTTTCACCGGGACCGCGCGTGCCGATACCTCCGCCGAGCTGCGACATTTCAACCCCGCGGCCAGCAAGGCGTGGCAGCATGTACTGCAGTTGAGCCAACTCGACTTGCAACTGGCCTTCCCTCGTGCGCGCATGGCGCGCAAAAATATCGAGAATCAGTTGCGTGCGATCGATAACCCGCAGCTTAACGATTTTTTCGATGTTGCGCTGCTGCGAAGCGGTGAGATCGTGATCGAACAGCAATAGGTCGGCATTTACCGCCGCGGCTGCACCCTCTATTTCTTCCAATTTGCCTTTGCCGATGAGAGTCGCAGGATCAGGACGGTCGCGCCGCTGCAAGATTTCCCCGACAACATTCGCGCCCGCGCTTGCCGCCAGCGTGCGCAACTCGGCTAGAGATTCCTCGGCATCAAATTCTGGAATGCTGGGCTTGTTGCTGATCGATTTTGCCGCAGGCCCAGACCTTCCGCCATCCGCAGCGCCACCGGAAGAAGCCGAGTCCCGTGCCGCTTGCGCCTGCGCAGTAACGGCACCTTGCCTTCGTCCGCGTGTGCGGACATCAATGCCCACGAGAAAGGCGCGCTCGGCGTCATCTTCTTTGCGCAGGGTCTCGCCGCCGAGGGGCACACGTCCGGCCGTGGGCGCACGGCTACGAGTCTTTTTGGGATGAGACCTGCGCAAGACTGAAAAAGCCTTACCCTTCGGTGCCCGAGGCGCTTGCTGACGCCACGGCCGGCGCGGGCGCGGAGGAAGCTTTCGCCTCCGGATGCGCCA
>DATNMU010000079.1:0-3197 GCA_035602195.1 Candidatus Acidiferrum sp. | reverse complement strand
GTCGAAGTTCTCGATAGAAAGATACAAGTATTGCGGACAGGTTTCGGCGTAAACCGGAAGTCCGCGATCGCGAGCCTCGCGGACCTTCTCCAGAGCGTCATTGCAGCTCAGGTGAACGATGCTCACCTAGCCCCTGCTCACAACCTCCGGCAGTCGAGCGGCTAATTCCTGGTGCCTCGGTGTTGCCAGACGACGCAAGTGCCACCGACCGCTCGAAGCCTGCTTCGGAGGCTTCCGAGGTCGTGCATTAAGTACTTGGTGATGTGTTAGATTGAAACAAAGTGGGCGCGTAGCTCAGGTGGTAGAGCAATGCCCTTTTAAGGCATGGGTCGCAGGTTCGAGTCCTGCCGCGCTCACCAGGATTTCAAGATACTAGTGGATTTCGGCAGGGTTGACTTCGGGCACCGTCGGACACCCAGACCAGAACGGTTTCTACGCAGTTGGGGCGTCGCTTCGGGCTTTCAATTGCTCAGACAAGTTCGCCGGCAGCACCATCTGGACGACCTTCCTGTGTGCTTTCTGCTGGTCGGCGGAAACCGCTTGTGCGTAGAGTTCCAAGGTTATCTTGGGGGCGCTCGCGCACCATGCGCTATGGCTGGCCCTGACTCTGCTGTTTCTAAGCGTTGCTTGCCGATATTCATCGTTTCTGGTGCAGACACGGACTCATCGGGTAAATCAACGTGCCATCGAACACTAAACGCAATGGAGAAGAATGATGCGACCCCAAAATCCCCAATCGCTAGTCGCCGGTGCCGCATTGGCTGCACTCCTTTCCGCTGCGATCGGAGTTGTTGCTCAGTCGACGCCGAGTCGGTCGTTGTTGGCGCTTTCCAAGCGTAACCATACACTCGCCATAGTGGACCCGAATACGCTGCAGGTCATCGCACGCGCTCCTGTCGGCCCTGATCCCCACGAGGTGATCGCGTCTTCCGACGGGAAGACGGCTTATGTCTCGATCTACGGTGGGGGCCGATACCATGCGCTTTCCGTGATCGACCTGGTTGGGAAGAAACCGCTGCCCGACATCGATACCGGAGCCTTGAATGGCCCTCACGGTCTCGCGTTTGTGGGAGGAAAGGTCTGGTTCACAGCTGAAGGCGCGAAGGCCATCGCAACCTATGACCCTGTTTCCGCCAGGATCGATTGGATCATGGGCACCGGCCAGAACCGAACGCACATGCTTTACGTCACTCCGGGCGAGAAGCAGATCTACACAACCAATGTTAGCTCCGCGACGGTCAGCATTCTGGAGAAGGTCACTCTTCCACCGATGGGACCTCCTCCGGGAATGCGCCCGCCGCAGGGTTCCCAGCCTCCATCGCCTCCGCCGCGAGGGAATCAACCGCGCATGGATTGGAATCAGACCGTCATTCTGGTTGGCAAAGGCGACGAAGGTTTTGACGTAACGCCGGATGGGCGCGAGCTATGGACCGCAAATGCGCAAGACGGTACACTCTCGGTGGTCGACCTCGCGACACGAACCGTGACGGCCACGCTGGACGCGAAGACGTTCGGTGCAAACCGGCTGAAGTTCACTCCTGATGGAAAGCTTGTGCTGATTTCAAGTCTGGGCGATGGCGATCTAGTGATCTACGATACAGCGTCGCGCAAGGAATTCAAGCGGGTGAAAATTGGCCACGGAGCGGCGGGCATTCTAATGGATCGGGATGGTAATCGTGCTTTCATCGCCTGTGGGCCTGACAACTACGTCGCTGTACTGGACCTGAAGACCTTAGAGGTCACGAGCCACCTCGACGTTGGGGGCGAGCCGGACGGTTTAGCTTGGGCGATCCGACCGTAACTTGTACGAAGGTCATCGAATGACACGGTCAAAGATCTCGGCAGCGATTGAAGATTCCGCCATCGACAAAAGCCTGTGGGCTTTTTCAGCGGTGGCTGAACCGGAACACAGGCGCGTTCTTCCGGGATCGGCGGCACGCTTCGATGATTCGGATGTCAAAAGCGAGGGCCGCCCAGTAAACATGCGGGTTCGGCCCTAACCGTATGAAAAGCAAGTGGCGAAGTTCAGTTGGTTAGAAAGCTGCCCTGTCACCGCCTCCCGGCACAGAATCAAACATGCGACCGCTTTTCCGCGCATAGCACACCTTTAGCCAACTAACTCGCAGGCTGTGAGTTGTGAGGTATCTCACTCGGGCAAGCCAATACGGTGCATAAGCTCTTCAAAGCGCGGGTCCCAGCGGAGAGGATCGAATCCAGAGCGCAGCAGAATGCTCGGATTGAATCGTTCTTCGTACGCTCTTTCGAGCCAATGCATGGCTTGGTCGTTATCCCCCATGGATGCATAGATCATGGCGATCTGTGGAGCATTTGTAAAACTAGGGTTTGAGCTTTTCTTAAGATCGCTCAGCAGCTTCACCGCCTCGTTCATTTTGCCGGATGCCACGTAGGCGCGAGCGAGATCGGCGATGCATATCGGGCTGCCCCCGGACAGCCGGACCGCCTTTTGAAGTTCCGCAACCGCTTCCTTGTCCATCTGTTTTAGCAGGTAGGCATCGCCAAGCTGTTTATGTCCGATGGCAAAAGTAGGATCCATTTCGATGATCTTGAGGCCCTGTTCTACCGATTCGTCGTAAGAATGCGTAAGGAGAAGAAACTCCGCCAAGTCCGCGTTGATGATCAGGGATAGCGGATCCAGGTTTTCCGCTTTTCTCATTTCCACAAGAGCCTCTTTGGGCCGACCCAACAGCCCCAAATTCATAGCATTCCAATGGTGAGCGGTGGCGTAGCCTGGGTTTAGTTCAATGGCTCGCTGAAATTCCTTCCCTGCAGAGTCGAAATCCCAGTCGAAGGCGCGCAAGCTGTATCCAAGTGAGGTGTGGGCTTCGCTCTGCGTTCTGTCCAGTTCCAGAGCTTTGATCGCTGCGGCCTTCGCTTTGGGGAGCGCCTCCTTGAAACTCATCACCCCATATTGCCAGTCTCCCAACAAAGCATAAGTGTCGGCCAACCCAGAATAAGCTTGGGCGTATTTCGGGTCCTCTTCGATTGCCTGGTTGAAATAGGCCAGGGCGGCTTTCAAGCCATCCGCCGTTCGTTTGTTCCAGAAGTAGCGCCCCTTGAGATAGGACTGGTAGGCTTCCGGATTAACAGCCCTTGCGCTTTTCAGCGTGGCTTGTTCCTGCGGAGTCAAATTGATCCGAATCTGATCTGCAATAGCGCTGGCGACTCTGTTCTGGAGC
>DATNMU010000078.1:0-2405 GCA_035602195.1 Candidatus Acidiferrum sp. | reverse complement strand
CAATGCATTATGAAAGAGCGCCCCACTTCAAAGGATTGAATGTCGGTATGGCGCCGCCTCCGCTCCGCTGCGCTGTGCAGGGCTTCGCTCCGCTGCGGCGGCGCAAGGGGAGCGGTATATGCGGGAAGGAAACTAGCCAGGTCTAGTCAAGATGGCTGGAGAATGGCACATTACCTTGAGGGAAAGACAACCGTCGACACGAATGAGCTTTCCCCCAAGGAGGCAACTCAAATGAGTTACGACGTCAAATATATCGGAATGGACGTGCACAAGGAAGCGATTGTGATTGCCGTGCTAAATGGCACTGGGAAGATGATCATGGAAACCATCCTCGAAACTAAAGCCAGCAGCATTCTGCAGTTTATCCACGGTCTACGGGGCGAGCTGCATGTGACCTGGGAAGAAGGCACCTGGGCGGCCTGGCTGTACGATCTGCTGCAGCCCCAGGTGCCGCACATTGTGGTGTGCAATCCGCGGCGCAATGCCTTGTTAAAGGAGGGCAGCAAGAACGACAAGGTGGATGCGCAGAAGCTGGCCGACTTGTTACGCACGGGCATGCTGCGGCCGGTCTACCACGGAGAAAATGGACTGCGGACGCTGCGCGAGTTGGCACGTAGTTATCAGACCATCAGCAAAGATTTGACGCGCGTGATGAATCGAATGAAGGCGCTGTATCGCGGTTGGGGCATTCCCTGTGCCGGCACCCAGGTCTATGCTGCGCGCTCTCGAGAGGAATGGTTGAGCAAGCTCCCACAAGTCGGGGTGCGCCGCCGGGCGGAGCTGCTCTATCAACAGCTGGATGGATTGCAGGCCTTGCGGCGAGAGGTGCGACCCGAGTTTTTGGCCGAGGGGCGGAAACATAAGGCCGCGAAACTACTGCGCCAGATTCCCTGCATCGGTCCGATTCGAGCCGCCCGCTTGATCGCGCTGATGCAAACCCCGCAGCGGTTCCGCAGCAAGCGGCAACTCTGGACCTACAGTGGCCTGGGCATTGAGACCCACGACAGTGCGCAATACCGCTTTGTGAGCGGACAACTACAACGCTCCAGGAAACCACAGCAGCTCCGTGGTCTGAATCGGAACCACAACCATGAGATGAAAGAAATCTTCAAGAGTGCAGCCACTCGGGCCAGCTACAGAGGACCGTTCCACGATTTCTACACGGCTTTGCTGGCCAAGGGGATGAGGCCGGAGATGGCGCGTCTGACACTGGCGCGGAAGATTGCGGCCATTACCTTGACACTTTGGAAAAAGGAGGAACGTTTCGACGTCGAACAACTGAAGACGCAAGCAGCTTGAGTATCGAACAGAACCCAGGTGATCTCCCAGGTCTTCATGCCTCGGTGGTGGCCAAGTCGGTTCGTGCGATGCTCGGGTTCGAGGGAGAGTATCTAAGCACTCATTAGGCGCTCTGTGTGCCGAAGTTTGGCACCGAGTCTCCGGGTCAATCCTATGCCCCCTCGGATAACCCAAAAAAGCTATAGGCCTCGAGTCTCACATAGGATCGTGGTTGGCACTTTTTAGCCAACGTTTAGCTTGCGTAGCTTCGTAACCGAATGGCGTCGAGCACCACAACGTCATGAAACCGTCGAGTGGAGACAAGCAACTGGGAATGCTATCGCCGCTGAAAAGCGCGGCGATGCAAAGCGGCCAAACCAATCACCCCTCCAAGAATGAGGTGGGACTGGATGTAAGTCACCACATCCACCTATCCCCGGAGGGGAGGGCAAAGTATTTTCTCCTTGACATCCTCTTTCATAGGACGAGTGCTAACGCCTGATAGTGACAACTGACACCGAGCATCTAAACGTCGTACCATTCGGGAGTGACGAGGATGGCGCCAACAAAAGCGATTTGCCTTGCGCTAGGTTGCATTGCCCTTCTGGTTGTGGTCGTCCAGATCTACGGCCTCGATGCCAAGGCGAAGGTATCCGGGAGCGTTTATTTATTAAGAGACACCGCCGCGCCAATGCCGCTCGTGGCTGTCTGGTTTCACAGGTCTGATGGGGAAAAATTTGAGGCGATCACGAACAATGTGGGTGCCTACGAGATCCTACTTGCCCCGGGCTACGACTACACAGTGACGGCTGCTGGCAACCAAGTTTGCGCCATTCATCGTCCTGTTTTTCGGCCAAAGCCCGGCGAGGCCTTGAAGTTTGACTTCACAACGACAATATGCGGAAACATCGAGTACAGAGTGGTGGGGGAACCCCGGTCGGACTTGAAAAAGAATGATAACCGCCTGCTCTTTCGACAATACTACCGATCTTCGTATGATCCCAACGTCCCATACTGGTTCTTTGAAGAGAGTATCGCTGTTGGAGAAAGTAAAGACGACCGGTGGCTCGTTGTCGCCTTTGGACAGCGCGACGGCGATCTGCAGCTAAAGTATGGCCCGTTTCGTG
>DATNMU010000077.1:0-3256 GCA_035602195.1 Candidatus Acidiferrum sp. | reverse complement strand
GTCGACAATCGCGTGGCGCACCTGGCCGAACATCCCGGCCGTCGTTTTAATGATCAAAAGCCATTCGGCAGATTCTTCGACTTTATCTTTCCAGCGGTAGACTGATGTGACTTGCGGCACGATGTTGACGCAGGCCGCGAGACCGCGCTCGACTAAATGGCGCGCGATTTTGGCGGCTTCTTCTTGCGAGCCAGTGGTGGTGAGGACGATTCGTTTGTCGGTCATATAAGGTCGGCCTTCAACAATCAGCAGTCAGCAGTCAACAGTCAACAATCGGCGATGCCCGGCAGCCCTCTGTGAGCAATCGTCATCTGAGAAGCCTAGCAGTTCGGCTGAAGAACGAAAAGATGATTGGCGGAGAAGAGAGCGCTGGACTCTCGATTCGTCATCACGCGCCGGAGAAAGATGGAGTGCCGGCTGGATTGCTTTGTTGCGAAATGGTGGCGCGGCGCGGGAAGTCGCTGGGGCTAGCAACTGAAGGAGCTATGTAACCAAGTTGGTTCGTATTATCCGCAACGGGAGAACTTCCGCTTGACGCCTGAGGTCAAAGAGAAGTTCACTGAGAAGTTGAGGTCTGATCCGCGAGAGTTCTGTGGGCACAAGGTGAACCAACTTGTCCGCACCGACGGATTGAGGCTGATCTTCGAGGATGGATCGTGGGTTTGCTACCGGCTTTGTGGAACCGAGCCGGTGGTGCGAGTTTATTCCGAGGCGAGAACGGAACGAGAGCTGGAGAAGTTGAGCGCGGCGGCCAAGCAATGGATTTTCGACTGAGAAAAATTTCGCGGATTCGGAAATTTCCCAGCCCGCAGAACGGGCTGCGCGCGATGGCCGAAAGAGCTCCCCAGGCGGAAGCGCTGGCTGCGTTGTGGATTGAGAAAGTTCGACCCGTGGCGGAGCAATTCTATGTGTTGCGCCGGCGTATTGCGACCATTACGGTTGCGGTGGTGACGGTCTTGCTGTTTGTGCATGTGATGTTTGGCGCGAATGGCATGATCGTTTACAAGCAGAAGCGGGCGGAATATGAATCGCTGCAAAAACGAATCGCCCAGGAACAAAAAGAAAACGAGATTTACACGCAGCAGATCAATGGCCTGAAAACTGACGAGAAAGCCATTGAGAGAGAAGCGCGAGAACAGCTGCGTTACGCGCGTCCCGGAGAGTATGTCTACATCCCGCCAGCGCCGGTGAATCGAGCGCCAGCCGTGCATTCCGCGAAAAGGAATTAGGCCGTTCTTACCTCACTTATTGGCAGTAGCGGCCACAAGTGCGTGACATCGTCACGTTTCCGTTATGGTATAGTTCGGGCGTTAATCGATGAGCGGCGGGGCGTGCATGGCTGCCGAATCAGCGATTAGAATTCCTGCCACACTCGCGGCGTGAAGCCGCGATCAAAAGGAGAAAACCGGCCATGAGAAAAGTTTTTGTGCTATGTCTGGCAATTTGTTTCGTTTTCGCTCTGACGGCGTTGGCGTTCGACGATATGGGCAAGAGCACGACCGTCAACGGTTGGGTGAGTGATGACAAGTGCGGCGCGAAGGGCGCCAACGAAAAGGCTGAGGCATGCACCAAGAAGTGTCTGGCCGCGGGCGCGAAGATGGTGATCGTAACCGATAAGGATCAGAAAGTTTTGATGGTGGACAATCCGGATGCCCTGCAGGCACATGTCGGGCACCATGTGGCGGTGACCGGTCACGTGAGCAAGGATACGATTCACGTGGACAGCACGAAGATGTTGTGAAAGTTTGGGGTGCATAAAAGGGCGGCCGCGCGCGGCCGCCTTTTTTTGTTGTGCCATCGAATTTTCGCTGTCGGGTGCAGGTTGAAGAATTAGTCTTTCGCTCCTCCGGGGCTTCTTCCTTCCCAACTGCAATACCCACGGCTTGCGCCCCTTCGACAGGCTCAGGGCAAGCTGCGGGCTGCATTCTGACGCCGCTTCGCGGCTATCGGACTACGCCTTCAAGTGGCGAACTGGCGGTGGCGTACAGCTTTCTTGGCATGCGGCCCGCGAGGTAGGCTTGGCGGCCGGCGAGAACGCCGTGGCGCATGGCCTCGGCCATGAGAACGGGATCCTGCGCGGCGGCGATGCCGGTGTTCATCAGAACGGCGTCGGCACCGAGTTCCATCGCTATGGCGGCGTCGGATGCGGTGCCTACGCCCGCGTCTACAATCAGCGGAACGCCAGTGATCATCTCGCGCAGGATGCGGATGTGAGCCTGATTCTGAAGGCCCATGCCGCTCCCGATGGGCGCTCCCAGGGGCATGACAGCGGCGGCGCCGGCATCGATCAGACGCTTGGCGAAAACAATATCGTCGGAAGTGTAGGGCAGGACGGTGAAACCTTCGCTGACGAGCAAGCGTGTGGCTTCGAGCGTGGCTTGGACGTCCGGGTAGAGCGTGGCTTGATCGCCGATCACTTCAAGCTTCACCCAGTCGGAGAGGCCAACCTCGCGGCCCAGTCGCGCGGCGCGAATGGCTTCATCGGCGGTGTAGCATCCGGCAGTGTTCGGCAGCAGAAAATATTTCTTGGTGTCGAGGTAATCGAGCAGCGACTCTTTGCTGCGATCGAGATTGACGCGGCGGACGGCGACGGTGACCATGTCGGCGCCGGAAGCGGCGTGGGCGCGAGCCATATCCTCGAAGCTGCGGTATTTGCCTGTTCCAACGATTAGGCGTGAATTGAAGGCGCGGCCGGCGATGATGAGTTGATCGGGCATGAGGAGTCTCCGGGGGAATTGTATTCCTTGGGGTGGGTGGAGGACAAATGGTTGGGGCGTTGACGAGCAGCGGGCGGCGATCCGTAAAGGGCGATCAGATAACAGCGAACAGATAGCAGGAGGCAAGGCGGACGGTGTCGTTTCATAGAGCTGTGGAACGGAGCGTTGGTTGCCACGGCCCCTCCGCTCCGTGGCCGGCGCGCCGAGGACGGCGCGAAAGAAAAAGCCGGCCACTCCGGTCGGGATGACGGAAAAAGAATAAGCAAACCCAAGAGAACAGGCGGTAGTCATCCCGCGAAGTGGTGCAAAGCTCGGTTAGAAGGATTGGATCAGGTGGAGGAGGGTGCGGAGGGCTACGCCTGTTGGGCCTTTGGCTAGCCAGGGTTTTGCGTCGTCGTTCCAGGCGGTGCCAGCGATGTCTAGGTGGATCCATGGCGTGTCGCCGGCAAATTCGCGGATGAACCACGCGCCGGTGATGGCGCCGCCGCCTTTGCCGCTGCCAATATTCTGGATGTCGGCGAAACTGCCCTTAATGAATT
>DATNMU010000076.1:0-5598 GCA_035602195.1 Candidatus Acidiferrum sp. | reverse complement strand
ATTACGAATCGGCTGCTCTACCAACTGAGCTACGTCGGCTTTTGGGCTTGGCTGAATTAGTTTATCAAACTGCTGGTCGGATTCATTGCAGCATCCCACTCTCGTCGCGGTTTTCGACGAGTGCATCACACACCCAGACGGTTTGCGGCAGCGATCTTATTCAGCGATTTAGTGATTCGTCGCAAGCCCAGTTGTGCTTTTTTCGCTCTCGTCTGCAGGCGGCGGGAACGGCTCCGTTCCGCTGTTCCCGCGTCTGCACGAGGTCTCCCGGCACCCCCTCTAGTCAACGGTCAAGATCAGGACGCTGCTGGTACCTCCGCTTGTGCAGCCCAGGTTTCCAGAGTTTCCGCTCGGAGTCTGCACGCTGACCTTCACCGATCCTGGACCGGATATCACATCCGTCGTTAACTTTATTTTCAACTGGTTCGCGCTTACCACGGTCGCTCCCAGCGGCGTTGAGTTGATGACTATTTCAGACGACGAAACAAAATTGCTGCCATTCACGGTCAGCGTGGCGCCCTGCTGAACTTCCGAAAACGTCAGGGTGCTGGGCGAGAGTGAACCAATTAGTGGCGCGGGCCTCGAACTCCCACACAACGGGTTTAGGGTGTTGTTGCAGCCTGCGAGAAAGAGGAAACCGAGCACAGCAAGGGACAGGGCGCAGATGCGGGAACGCATAGAGAAGCTCCTTTTTGGATCGGAGTCCCCGGCTGGATTGTTGAATGTTCCGAGCACCAAACATCCGAGTTCCGGGGTCAAACCTGGTTTGCAACAGCAGGAGCAGGTGCAGTGCCAACGCAAGAACGCGGGGTGAAGTTTTGCTAACGGCTTTGTTTCTTCAAGTTAAAGCAGCCATGCCGGGCATTCGATCAGCCGCCGATTCCCGCTTTGGTGGCCCATCTCGGCCAGTGTGGTGGTTCTCGGCCACCGAATGAAGCCTTTCATCCCGGCGAAAAAACTCGCCGACTCAACTCTGTTCGATGTCGAACCACGTTAAGAATACTCTTGCAGACCAGATCCGCCTAAGGCGTTTTATGCAACTAACGTCCAGGGTAGCAGTATCCCTAAAGGAGAACAGATGACAACCAAGTTGAATCGTTTGCTGATGTTCCTCGTTCTGGCGGGTTTAACTGCGTCTTGGGCGGTAGCGCAAAGCGAGACCAGTGATTCCAAATCAAAGTCGGATGTAAGAACGGTGACCGGTTGCTTAACCAAGGGCGATAGCGCCGATGAGTTCGTGCTCACGGGAAACGACGGCAGCACGTGGGAGGCACGGGCGAGCAAGAGCGACGTGGACCTCGCCAGTCACGTGGGCCACACCATCTCTGCAACGGGTGTAGTCTCGAACACGATGGCGCACAACCTTAAGGAAGATTCCAAGGATGCGGCCAAAGATACGGGCATGAAGAAGAACAACGCCGAGCATGGGCACTTGAAGATTACTGACATGCAAATGGTAAGCAAATCGTGCCAGCAGTAAATTATTTTTGCAACTAAAAGTGGGGCTCTCGGAGCCCCACTTTTCTTGACTCGAATATGCGGAGGCCGCAATCACACTCCGTATTCGTCGTCTTCATCCTGGTCTTGTTGGGGCTCACTCTGACCGGACTGTTGGCGAACGCCGGTCCATGAATGATTTCCCTGTCCACCCCCACCTCCGCGTCCTCCACGCCCGCCACCACCGCCGCCTTGAGGCTGAAAGGTGCCGCTCATTTTGTCGCCAACAACGGTACCCGTAAAGGCCAGCGTGATGGTGCGGCCTCCCTGTATTTGCACGCTAAAAGAAATGTTGTTTCCCGCAACACTTCCAGTCAGTTGAGACGAACTTCCTCCCGAGTCCTGAAACGTGCCGCTCAGCTTCGATCCATCCTGCTGGATCTGAATTGTCGCTTGCTGTGAGCCACCCCGGCCCTCCCATGAAATCTGCCAGGCCCCACCAATAGTGGCGGGAGAATTATTCGATTGGGAATCTTGTGCGAACAGAAGCGGTATGGAAAGAAAACAGATGAGAACAATTGGGTACAGCCGTTTGATCACGTTAGCCTCCGAAAACTAGTATTTCTTATATGCACACACGCCGGAGGCTTGTGGGGGGTAAAGAGTTGGTAAAAGCAGGTAAAGTTCTGCCAGTTTCCCGGGATGCCTTCCCATCACTTCCCCGTATAGCTGACTCTCCAGACTGAGTTTGTTGCGTCGTCGCTCACCAGCAGCGATCCATCCGAAGCTACGGTTATGCCAACCGGCCGTCCCCATACCTTGCCGTCTGGCAGCACGAAGCCGGTGAGAAAGTCTTCATACTCACCGCTGGCGTGGCCGATCTGGTGCAGCGGCACTCGAATCACCTCATAGCCCACGCGGACCGCCTTGTTCCACGATCCGTGCTCGGCGGCGAAAATATCTCCCCTGTACTCGGCCGGGAACTGCTGGCCTTCATAGAAACTCAACTCCAGCGACGCGATGTGCGGCTGCAACAGCACATCCGGCACGATGACTTTGTTTTTCAACTCCGGATGCTTGCCCTGCTGCCGCGGATCCTGATGCCCGCCCATATACCACCACGGCCAGCCATAGAAGCCGCCTTCCTGCACGTGCGTGATGTAGTCAGGGACGAGATTGTCGCCCAATCCGTCGCGCTCATTCACCGAACACCACAACTCACCCGTCTGCGGATTCACCGCAATCCCACCCCCGGCGTTACGAATGCCATTGGCGTACACGCTAAGCACGCAACTCTCAGGATTACATACCAGAATGTCGGCGCGGTTCGTCTCCTCAGGGTGCGTGTCAGGATCGTCCACGTTCGATCCCGAACCTACCGCGACAAACATTCGTTTGCCATCGCGCGAGAATTCCACCGCCCGCGTCGTGTGCCCGAACCAACTCGTTGGCAGATCGGCGATGTGTTGCGCCGATCCGCTCGCCTTCAAATCACCATTCCGATAAGCGAAACGAACCACTTCGGCTTCGCTGCCCGCGTATAACCACTGTGGATCGGGACCCGGAGGATAGAAAGCCAGACCGTACGGCTGTTTCAGGCCGCTGACGAAGATCGCCGACTGCTCGGGCTTGCCGCTGGCAGTTAGCCCGCGAAACACACGGACGCGTCCGCGATCGGTTTCCACAAGAAAAATGTCGCCGTTCGGCGCAGTGCGCAAGGTCCGCGGATTGTCGAGCCCATCCGCATACAACTCCACTTTGAACCCGGCCGGCGCTACTGGCCACACGTTCTCCGGCCGTGCAACCGGTAACGGAAACTTGTAGGCGGATTTCGTCGCGTAAGGTTGGGGCAGATCGTTCACCTTAATCTTGTGAAAGGTTCCCGGTTTCTCGTAACGAAAATCGGTGAAGGGCGGGGTCGGCGGGAGTGCATTCAGCTTTGATGGGTTCATGTCGGGTGGTGGCAGGGCGCTGGCTTCCCGCGAAGACTGCGCGGTTCCCTGCGACGTCCCCATCGACTTTACATAAGTAACAATCTGCCAGCGCTGCTTAGCCGGCAAAGACGCCCAGGCGGGCATGCCGTTCTCTTTGTCGCCACGCGTAATGAACCAGAACACTTCACCCGGCGCAACCGAATCGAGCCTTCCGCTCACCAGGGACGGCGTTTTGCCCGTGCCATTTCCCGTCTTCCCGTGGCACGAAACGCAATTGCGTGCGTATAGCTTTTGTCCAGACTGCGCGGCCTCTTCCTCGCCTGCGTACGGGTTCTTCGCCGCCTGCGCCGACACCGGAGCATTGTGAAATTTTGTGTCTACATCTGCTGACAGCAACAGCGCAGGCAGCAGAATGGCCGCCGCAGCGAGGCCATGTGCATTGGAAAACGAGTCCATGGATCCTCCTCTGGGATATAGGAAATGCCGCGTTAGCAGATACAACTGTCGGAACAGTCCCGCTTTTGATCGAAGAACATCCCAACAAATTCCCCCTTCGATTCGATCCAGCTAGGCCGCGCGAGCCGAGACCAAGGAGTCGTATTCCTGCTGCGACTGCGCGGGCAGCAGAACCCAAAGCGTATAAACGCCGACCGCGGTACCAAAAGGGATGTTGAATAGCGAGAGGAAGCCCAGCACCAGTGCAATGACGCGAGCCCAGGGCTCGCGGTGCATCAGTCCCCAACCAGCCATGAATCCCACGGCAGCCTTAGCCAGGACGAAAACTGCGATCACGCTGAGCAGCGGACGCAGAAATCCGGTCGGCGCCTCAGGCGGCGCGCCCATCTCGTGCAAGTGAGCAAACAATGTGTTCGCCAGGATATACAAAACCACGCCTCCGATAGTGTTGAATGCCGAGATGGCAAGCCAGAGAATTCCGAGTAACTGCAGGTGAGAGTGCACTCGCCCGGGGCGATGCTGGAGTGCGGTTACTGGCCCAACAATTTGCTTGCCGCACTTGCTGCAAAACGCCTGTCCCGGTTGCACCGCATTGCCGCATCCATCGCAGAACATGATTTATTCCCCCGCTCCCGTTCGCAAACGGATCTTCATCGTGAAAGATCATTCGCCACACAATATGCGCCAACAGATGGTACGTGAGTGACGCGCGAAGGTTCCGTAGAGGTTACTACCGACAGAGGATTCGCTCAATGCAGATCGAAATTCAAGCAAAACCATTTTTGCGCAAACGAAAAGGCCACCCGGCAACAGGGTGGCCTTCTCTTTTCAAGGGAGAATAGTTCCAACGGAGGCAAAGTATCCCGTCAAAACTTTTCTGGACAAAATCTTATGGGCCGAAAAAGGGGGGTGTCAAGCAATTTTTGGTAAATAAATGTCTTTATTTTCAATAACTTACATAACCGATTAACACTATGCACACTTGTGTCAATTTGAGACAAAAGTCTGACTAGAAGCCCCTAACCCACTATTCCTGTGCTGTTTAAGAGGATTTCGGACGGTCGGCACGACTTGACGAAGCGGACGCGGAACTCTTAGTCGAGGTCTCTCTCAGGTCCAGAGAAATGAATTCAGTTTGGTCGGCATGACCAAAAATTGGCCCCGGGAAAAACCTTCGCAACAAAACTCGAGCTCCGCCGAAGGCAAGTCCTGCAGCCAGCGATAGCGCACCCACGATGATGCACAGGATAATAATGTTCACGAGCAAGTTCGCGATATTGTTCTTTTTATCGAAGTACGTGTTCTCGTTCCAGGTAACGCTGGCGTCCCAATTGACCGCGCCCAAAAGTATCTGAGCATCAGTTTGCGAGAGATTGCCGGCGGCAATGGCCACAATCGGACCGGTGCGCTTGTCGAAAAACGGGCCAAGGTTTTCCACCGAGGCGACTCCAGCCTCAGGTTGCGCCGCATGATGAGCAGCATCGATGCGCCGCAAATGTTCGGCGGCCAGGGCCGGCGTTGGATACTCGATCAACATCAACGTGGCCGCTCCGCTCGGAGTGGAATACTGCCCCAGAACAACTTCAGGGTTGGAGCTGAAATCTACCAGACTGGCGGGCAGCGGAGACTCGATCGCGCCCAGAGCTAACGGCCCCTCCGCGTATTTTTCCGTGTTCGCCTCGTACCCGTGATGCGGCATGAAAGCAAGGATTGGAGGCAAGTTCCCCGCATTTCCACTGGGGCGTGGAAGCACCCCCGCCAGCTCGCGGAG
>DATNMU010000075.1:0-8617 GCA_035602195.1 Candidatus Acidiferrum sp. | reverse complement strand
GCGGGCAGAATCTCTTCAACGTCAACAATCTTGGTTGGATACTTTCCGGTATAGCACGCCGAACAATAGGAAGTCTTCTCTCCATCGCCGCAGGCTTTTTTCAGTCCTTCCAGCGAGAGATAAGCGAGAGAGTCGGCGCGGATGTACTGGCGAATTTCGTCGACCGACTTATTGGCGGCGATCAACTGATCTTTCGAAGGCGTGTCCACGCCGTAATAGCAAGGCGAAATCGTGGGTGGGCAAGAAATTCGCATGTGCACTTCCTTCGCCCCAGCGCTGCGAATCATGCGAACGATCTTTCGGCTGGTGGTTCCACGCACGATCGAATCGTCAATCAACACAACACGCTTGCCCTCCAGCAGCGAGCGCACCGGGTTGAGCTTCAGCTTCACGCCAAAATCGCGCACGCTCTGGCTGGGCTCGATGAAAGTGCGTCCAACGTAGTGGTTGCGGATCAGGCCAAAGCGGAACGGGATTCCGCTCTCGGCCGCATAACCCACGGCCGCAGTCACTCCTGAATCCGGTACAGGCACGATCAGATCGGCCTCCACCGGCGCCTCACGAGCTAACTGGCGCCCCAGTTCTTCTCTGCTGGTCTGTACCGCCCTACCAAACACCACGCTATCGGGTCGAGAAAAATAAACATGCTCGAAGATACAGCTCGATTGCGGGGCGCCCGTTGCATAGAAACGCGAGGTGATCCCTTCTGGCCCCACGACGACTAATTCGCCCGGCTTTACGTCCCGCTCGTAAGTAGCGCCAATCAGATCGAACGCACAGGTTTCCGAGGCAAAAACGATAGTGTCGCGCGTCTGCCCTCCTGTGGCCGGAATGCGTCCCATGGCCAGCGGCCGGAAGCCACGCGGATCGCGTGCCGCAATGATGCGGTCCGGACTCATCACGACCAGTGAAAACGCGCCTTCCAATCTCTGCAGCGCATCCGCAATCGCCTCAGGCAGAGTATGCTCGCGGGAAAGAGCAATCAGATGCACGATCACTTCGGTATCGCTGTTAGTTTGAAAAATCGACCCTTGCCGTTCGAGACGGCTGCGAACATCGGTTGCGTTGATCAGGTTCCCATTGTGCGCCACGGCAATCGACCCTTTGTTCGACTGCACCAGAATCGGCTGCGCATTCAACAGTGCCGAATCACCGGCGGTCGAATACCGAGTGTGCCCGATCGCCAGCGTGCCGCGTATTTTTGACAGCACATCTTCCGTGAAGATGTCGGCGACCAGTCCCATGGCCTTGTGGACGCGCGAAGTCAGCCCGTCGGAAGTGACAATGCCGGCTGACTCCTGGCCGCGATGCTGCAGAGCATGCAAGCCCAGGTAAGCGAGCTTCTCGGCCTCGGGATGCGCGAAGATTGCAACTACGCCGCACTCGTCGTGGAATTTATCGGAAATCAGCATTTAGCAATTAGCCTTTGCTCTTAGCCCAATCATTGCCGTTCATGATGCTTCGACAACATGATGTAGCCGCACTCAATCTGCCGCAACCAATTCAGGATCACTCTTCAATGTCGATTCCAACGCAGATTCGTAAGATTGGCTCAGATCCGATACATTCGCGGAAACAACCATGCGCCCATCGAGAGAAATCTCAAGCCGCTCCGCCGTCGTTTCACCCATAATGTCCGTGGCGATGCCGTGCTTCTGCGCCACTTGTTGGATTCGCGAAACCTTCCCCGGGTCGCAAGAGAGTACGATTCGGCTCGCATCTTCCCCAAACAGCAGGTACTCGGCTGGTAGCCCGTTGGACATCAGATTCACGCGGGCACCTACCCCTTTGGCAAATGCCTTCTCCGCCAACGCCACGGCCAGCCCACCCTCCGCGCAGTCGTGCACTGAATCGACCAACCCTTGCTGAATGATTTCAATAACCGCTTTCTGCAGAGCCGCCTCTTTCTCCAGATCAAGCTCTGGAGGATATCCCCACACGGCTCCGAGAATTTCTTTTGCGTATTCCGACGATCCAAACTCACTCTCTACATCGGTGATATCGGCCTCGTCCCCGGCACGCAATAGCACGATCGTGCGTCCCTCGGAGGCAAAATTCATCCTTGCAGCCTTGTGCACGTCCTCGAGAATCCCGACCACCCCAAGCACCGGCGTGGGATAAATGCCTTCGCCCAAAGTTTCGTTGTAGAAACTGACGTTGCCGCCGGTAATTGGAATTTCCAATTCTTCGCAGGCTTTCGTAATGCCATCGATGGTTTGCGAAAATTGCCACATGATATGTGGTTTTTCCGGATTGCCAAAGTTCAGGCAGTTGGTCGCTCCCACCGGAGTCGCGCCCGAACATGCCACTTTGCGCGCGGCCTCGGCAACTGCATGCATCGCGCCCAGCCGCGGATCCAGATAGCACCAGCGCCCGTTGCCATCGAGTGCCATCGACAGGCCACGCTGCGAACCCTTGATGCGAATCACGCCCGCATCACCCGCTCCTGGCGCTTCCACGGTGTTCGTTTGCACCATGTGATCGTACTGCCGCCACACCCACCGCTTGCCGCAGATGTTCGGGCTGGCAAGAAGCTGCTTCAAACTGCCGGTAAAGTCGGTTCCCCTGTTTAACTGAATGTCGTTCGGTATCTCGCGCGGCACCGGGGGCTCCCAGCGCGCCAGGGGACGTTTGTACACAGGGGCTTCGTCGGTGAGCGCCTGATTCGGAATCTCGGCTACCACTTCGCCGTGGTGCAGCACGCGCAATCGATTGCCGGCCGTAACCGTGCCGACTTCGACCGCATCGAGCCCCCACTTTTCAAAAACGCGGAATACTTCCTGCTCGCGGCCTTTTTGCGCGACCAGCAACATGCGTTCCTGCGACTCGCTCAACATAATCTCGTACGCAGTCATCCCCGTTTCGCGCTGCGGCACGCGATCGAGCTCGATCTCAATCCCCACGCCGCCGCGTCCACCCATCTCGCAGGTTGAGCAGGTAAGTCCCGCCGCGCCCATATCCTGAATGCCGACGATTGCTCCGGTCCGCATGGCTTCGAGACAGGCCTCAAGCAGCAACTTCTCGAGGAACGGATCGCCCACCTGCACGTTAGGACGCTTCCCCTCCGAAGCCTCACTGAATTCTTCGCTGGCCATCGTCGCGCCGTGAATGCCATCGCGGCCGGTTTTTGCGCCCACATAGATCACCGGATTCCCTTCACCTGCGGCGCGCGCGTAGAAAATTTCATCCTTGCGGACCAAGCCCATGGCAAAAGCATTGACCAGCGGGTTGCCGGAATAGCATGGTTCGAATTTGGTTTCACCGCCCAGGTTAGGCACGCCGAAACAGTTGCCGTAAGAAGCAACGCCGCTGACCACCCCTTCCAGAATGGAGTGATTGCGGTGGACCTCAGCTGGGCTCGCCACCGCCCGTGTGGAGACAGCCGCCTCGGCTGTCCGGCCTGGGCGAAGCCCGGCCGCAGGTGCAACAGAGATGGGCCCAAACCGCAGCGAGTCCATCACCGCCACTGGTCTCGCACCCATGGTAAAGATGTCGCGCAAAATACCGCCGACGCCGGTAGTCGCCCCTTGAAACGGCTCGATGAAGCTGGGATGATTGTGCGATTCGATTTTAAAAGCGCAAGCCCAGCCTTCACCAATGTCGATGATGCCCGCGTTTTCTCCCGGCCCCTGCAGCACACGCTTGCTACGTGTGGGCAGCCTCTTCAGATGCACGCGCGACGATTTGTAAGAACAATGCTCGCTCCACATCACACTGAAAATGCCAAGCTCGGTGAACCTGGGCTCGCGTCCACGAAGGAGCTGCTTTATTTTTTCGTACTCGTCTGCAGTGAGGCCGTGCTGCCGGAGTATCTCCGGAGAAAAGGCAGGCGTCGTAGTCGTGGTCATGGGGAGACTCTATTGTCGCATTTAGCGAGTCCGCTGGGTAGGGCCATGAGCAGTCTCTTTGGTGGGACTCGGCGTCTGTTAAGGATTTACCAAGCTGCCGCTTTCCAAGCCTGAAATTCTTCCCGTAAGATGCCATTCAGATGAAATCGATTGTCGTAGGCACGGCTGGGCACATCGACCACGGCAAAACCGCGCTGGTAAAGGCACTGACGGGAATCGATGCTGACCGGCTTCAGGAAGAAAAACGGCGCGGCATCACCATCGACTTGGGCTTCGCGCATATGGACTTGCCCGCCCCCAACGGAGAAATCCTGCGTCTCGGCTTCGTCGACGTGCCCGGACACGAGCGCTTCGTGCGCAACATGCTGGCTGGCGTGGGCGGCATCGATCTCGTATTGCTGGTGATTGCGGCAGATGAGGCGATCAAGCCGCAAACCCGTGAGCACTTTGACATTCTGCAACTGCTTGGCGTGAAACGCGGCATCACAGTGCTGACAAAATCCGATGCAGTGGATGCCGAGACGCTGGAAGTAGTCCGGCTGGAAGTAGAAGAGTTTTTGTCCGGGACATTTTTGGACACGACGAAGTCTCCCATCGTTGCGGTGAGTTCATTGACGCGCGCGGGACTGGATGGCTTAAAGCAAGCAATGATTGCGTCAACCCTCGAAGTGCACCCGCGGGATTCTCGAGCCATCGCCCGGCTGCCCATCGATCGAATATTTACCATGAAGGGTTTTGGTACGGTGGTCACGGGAACCCTGATATCCGGAACCATACACCAGGACGAAGAACTGGAAGTTTTTCCGGCGCGACGGCGTCTCCGCGTTCGTGGCGTGCAGGTGCATGGACAAATGGCTCACGCAGCCGTTGCTGGACAGCGAACAGCATTAAATCTGGTGGGCGCAAGCACGGAAGACTTATCGCGAGGCATGACGCTTTCCCCTCCGGGCGTGTTCGAAACCACGAGGCAGATGGATGTGCAGTTGCAACTCCTCGCCTCGGCGCCGCGTGCATTGAAAGATCGCGCTCGCGTGCACTTTCATTCGTACACCATGGAGACTGTGGCGCAGATCGCGCTTCAAGGAACCAAGCAGATCGCTCCCGGCGAAGTGGCATTCGCTCGGATCAAGTTGCCGGCTCCATCACTACTATTGCCGGGTGATCGGTTCATTGTCCGACAATTTTCCCCGGTGGTCACAATTGGTGGCGGAGTCGTTTTGGATGCGGCGCCCATCCCGCGAATGCCAGACCGGGAAGACTTCCTGAAAGTGCTAGCGGCAGGCAACGAGGAGGCGATTTTAGAGGCGCGGATTGCGCGCCGCCAAAAAGAGGGCATCTTGATCTCGCGACTGATCGCCGAGACTGGTTCGACGAAGGCTTCAATTCAAACACAACTCGCGAAGAAGGTCGGACAGGGACGAGTCATGCAAATCGGAGAAACCCTCCTGGATGCGCGTGCGCTTGAAGCACTCAAGCTTTACGTTCTGAGCGCGGTCGAACACTTTCACAAAGCCAATCCACTCGTCAGCGGAATCAATAAAGAAGAGCTGCGCGATCAAGCGGACACATCTGCGGAAATATTTGCGGCTGTTATAGCCGGGCTACAGCGCGAAAAGAAACTCGAGGGTGCGGGGAATCTTGTGCACCTGCCGGGCCGCGGGGTGGTGATGCAGGATGTTGAGGCCGAGTCAAAACAACAGATCGAGGGCGCGTTTGCCTCAACCGGACTTAAAGTGCCGGGATTGCGCGAGGTCATCGCCGGTCTCAAGGTGGACAAGGTGCGAGCGCAGAAAATCGTCACCCTGCTTTTAAAGGACAAGACGCTCATCAAGGTTTCCGACGAACTGGTCTTTCATAGAACCGCGCTCGAGGAATTGCGGCGGCAGATGGTGTCTTATAAAACTAGATCTAAGAGAATCGATGTCGCTCAGTTCAAAGAACTGACTGGAGTGACCCGCAAGTATGCAATCCCTCTACTCGAATATCTGGACCGCGAGCATGTGACAAGGCGAGTCGGAGATGCGCGGGAAATTCTGTAGAGCCTTCTGATTTCTTCAGACTTTCTCTTCCTGAAATTCCAATTCCAAGCCCAGGGGATCCGTAAGGCGGTTTGTAAGATTGGCCAGCCCCGTAAGCATGTGAAGATCGACGATCTCGGCATCGGAAAAGTGTTTCTTCAATTCATCGAAGTCCGCCTCGCTGATCTCGTGGGGAGCGCGTGTTAACTTTTCAACATAGGTCAGCGCCGTCCGTTCCTTCTCACTGAAGCGCGAATAGTTCCCCGCCTTCAGCGCCGACCAGTTTTCACTCGTCAGGCCCACACGCTTCGACGAGGCGACGTGGTGCTGCGTGCAGTAACGGCATCCGTTGATGAAGGAAACGCGGAGATAAATCAGTTCGTACAACTTGCGGTCGAGCGAACGGCCGACACTGCCGTAGAAGCTGAGAAAATTCTTAAGCATTTCTGGACGATGTGCAAGCGCCTTTTGCACATTGCCCGGCTTGCCCCGAAGCGTGGTGTCGTAGATTTCGCGCACTTCGGCAGGCGCTGACTCTGGGGTGATCAAGCTGATGCGTGCCATGAAAATTCTCCCGGCTATTAATTGCATGAGACTCCACTCATGATAGTTGAATCATGCTGGTGACGCGACTTTGCCAACACACCCCTCACTGCAGTGCTAAGCCACATTGCCGATAGTTCCTGAGAAAGCCTTTCATGAAAACTAATGGATTTGTAGTGCTGATGGTTTGCTATGCGGCATTAGGGGTCGCGCAGAGCGGCAGTGATGCTGCTGCCGTCACCAAGGTTCTGGCTTTGGAGAACTCCTGGAACCAGGCGGAGGAAACCAAGGATGCCAAGGCCATGGACGCTTTATTCGATAATGCGCTGGTGTATGTCGACTATGACGGAACGTTGAAAACCAAATCCGAATTTCTGGCACATATGAAATCGTCGGCTTCGCAATCGCAACAGGAGATAACCGAATCGATGAGTGCGCACATCTTCGGGTCCACGGTGGTTGTAACCGGTGTCTATGTAGCGAGAGGCACGGAGAAAGGCAAACCTTATCTCAAGCGCGGACGTTTCGTCGATACTTGGGTTCTCACCAATGGAAGGTGGTTGTGTGTTGCCAGCCAGGCGACGCCGCGCCTGCGCTGATTGACGCCCAGCCCCCTGCAAGTGATCGACTCAATATCAAGACCAGCGGACAACCGCTAGTTTCCAGCCGCGGCTGATGTATTCTTTTGTTCATGCTTCGGATTCGCCCTGCGACAATCGCCGACGTGCCACTTCTGCGAACATTGATTCGCGAACTGGCGGAGTTCGAGCGTGAGTTGAACCTTTGCACAATTGAAGAGGATGACTTGGCGCGCGATGGTTTTGCCGAGAATCCTAAGTTTCGTGCGCTGATCGCCGAACAGGAGGGACAGCCGGCCGGCTACGCTCTTTTCTTTGACTATTACTCAAGCTGGAGTGGGCGCGCGTTGTTCCTGGAAGATATTTTCGTACGGGAGCGCTTTCGGAGCAAAGGAATCGGTAAGGCTTTGCTGGCTTCGGTCGCTCGGCTTGCGGTGCAAGAACACCGTTACGGAGTGCATTGGGAAGTTTTGGGCTGGAACAAAAAAGCGATCAAGCTTTACCAACTGTTGGGCGCCGAGTTTCGCGATCAGTGGCGCCCCTTCATGCTGATCGACGAAGCCCTGCATCGACTCGCGGAGAAGGCATTGTGACCGCTCGGGTTCGCATCATCGGTGCGGGACTGGCTGGCTCCGAGGCGGCGTGGCAGTGCGCCCGCCAGGGCGTAGATGTGGAGCTTTTCGAGATGCGGCCGGTGCGATCAACGCCGGCGCACCTGACAGCAGATTTTGCCGAACTCGTATGCTCGAATTCTCTGAAGTCCGACAGTGAGAATACGGCCCCCTGGTTGTTGAAAGAAGAATTGCATAGGGCAGGTTCCATGCTGTTGCAGGTTGCGCGGGAATGTGCAGTTCCAGCGGGTCATGCTCTCGCAGTCGATCGAGTGGCGTTTGCGGCGAAGGTGACGGAATCGATTTCCAGAGAACCTCGTATCACGATCCGCCGTGAAGAAATAACGCGTGTAGATGAACTCGGCGAACAACTCACCGTAATTGCCACCGGACCTTTGACGTCGGAAGCGCTGGCAAATGAGATTGCTCGATTGAGTTCGGGTCCGCCAGAATCAATTCCCGGAAACGCGCACCACGAGCCTTCATCCCCCCATTTGTATTTCTATGATTCGATCAGTCCAATTGTTGAAGCCGATTCGATCGACATGTCGCGCGTGTACATGGCGGCGCGGTACGACAAAGGCTCCGCCGACTACATCAATTGCCCCATGACGCCGGAAGAGTACGGCCGATTCTACGACGCGCTGCTGGCCGCGCAGTCGGTGGAACAACGCGATTGGGAAAAGCTGAACTACTTTGAAAGCTGTCTGCCGATCGAGGAAATCGCGCGGCGCGGGCGCGACACTTTGCGCTTTGGTCCAATGAAGCCGGTGGGATTGAAAGACCCTCGCACCGGACGCATGCCCTATGCCGTGGTGCAGCTGCGGCAGGAAAATCTGCGGGCAGATTCTTATAACCTGGTGGGATTTCAGAATCACTTGAAGTTCGGCGAGCAGGCTCGAGTTCTGCGGCTCATCCCGGGACTGGAGAACGCCCGCTTTCTGCGCTACGGGCAAATCCATCGCAATACCTACATCAACGGGCCTGCGCTGCTGCGGGAGACGCTCCAGATGAAGAGC
>DATNMU010000074.1:0-54404 GCA_035602195.1 Candidatus Acidiferrum sp. | reverse complement strand
GGGCAGGTCGCGCTCCGGCTCCGGTATGGAATGATGAGCCAAGTTGAAATCTCAGACCAAGACTCAAGTCTGTAGCGGAGTTTCGCCCCAAATTCGGGGGTTGTCAATATGCAATCGCTTTGTATTCAGCGCCGCTGACGCGTCAATCGATTTCGGCATGCTTGGCGGTAGGCCTCAGAATCGGTTGGTAGCGGCGTATCGAATGCTTTCCAAAATGGACCTCCAAGAGCAATCAGACTGTCACTTTTGTTTCTTACATTGCAGAAAAAATGCTAGACTTAGCAGTCTCGAAGCGAGCTGATGCTTTTTTTCTATCGCTTCCTCCCTTGGGCTCTCTTTTTGAAAACCATTGAAAACACGGTCTTTTTCAGACCTTTAACGCAGGGAGCTGAACCATGAGGATTGCTGTGGTTGGTTCCGGATACGTCGGCCTGGTCGCTGGCGCCTGCTTTGCCGACCTTGGTCACGACGTCATTTTGGTGGACAATGATGAGCGCAAGTTGGCTGCCCTCAGGAATGGCGACGTTCCCATCCACGAAAAATTTCTGCCTGAACTATTGGGACGCCATCGCGGGCAGCGTCTGCAATTCTCTGACAATCTGCAGGAGGCGGTGCGCGCCAGTGCCGTGATTTTCGTTGCCGTGGGAACGCCCCCCACCGACCGGGGAGATGCCGACCTCTCTTATGTCGAATCTGTCGCCCGTGAAATCACCGGCGCGATCAATGGTTATAAAGTTGTCGTGGAAAAGAGCACGGTCCCCGTCTATACCAGCGAATGGGTGCGCAAGATTATTATGCGCAACGGCGCGGATCCCGAGGGATTCGACGTGGCCTCAAATCCTGAGTTCTTGCGCGAAGGCACAGCAGTTACCGATTTTCTGTTTCCCGACCGCATTGTCGTGGGTTGCGACACTCAACGATCCGCCGAGGTTCTTCGCGAAGTTTATGAACCGCTGACCAGCGGCCGCTACTACGAGCGTGCTGATGCCATCCCGCAGCCCGATCGCACGTCCATTCCCGCACCTATTATCGTAACCAGCACCAAGAGCGCGGAGCTGATCAAGCACGCCTCCAACGCCTTTCTCGCCATGAAGATTTCTTTCATTAACGCGGTTGCCACTGTCTGCGAGTCCGTTGGGGCGAACGTAAATCAGGTCTGTCACGGCATCGGCACCGACACCCGAATCGGTCCTCGCTTCCTGAATCCAGGTATCGGCTATGGCGGTTCCTGTTTTCCAAAAGATGTGATGGCATTTCGCGCTGTCGCCCGTGAGTGCGGATATGACTTCCGCCTGCTCGATGAAGTGATGCGCATCAATGAAGACCAGCGAGATCGCTTCCTGCGCAAAGTGCGTAGCGCCTTGTGGACCCTGCGCGGCAAACATATCGGAGTGCTCGGGCTGGCGTTCAAGGGCGGCACCGACGACATTCGTGAATCGCCGGCATTATTCCTGGTTCAAGCCCTGTTGCAGGAAGGCTGCAAGATCACTGCCTACGATCCGGCCGCCATGGAACGCACGCGGGAAGTTGTCAGTTCGCAGCTGAAGTTCGCCAACTCTGCCTATGATGCGGCAAGTGGCGCCGACGCGCTATTGATCCTCACGGAGTGGGAAGAGTTTGCCAACCTCGATCTCGACCGGCTCAATCGCGAACTCAAGTACCCCATCGTCATCGACGGCCGCAACCTGTATGATCCCGAAGTAATGGCAGCTCACGGCTTTACTTATTACAGTGTGGGACGGGCAGCCTGCCATCCTGATGGCGTTCCCGCAGCTTTGCGAAACGGCGCCAAGAAAGCATGAACTCACAACAACGCGCCCTGGTGACTGGAGGCGCCGGGTTTCTCGGCTCCCATCTGAGCGATGCCTTGATTGGCGAAGGCTGGAGCGTCGTGGTTGTCGACAACCTGCTCACCGGGCGGCTTCAAAATCTCGCCCATCTTCGAAATGACTCTCGATTCGAATTTGTTGAGAAAGACATCTGCGAACCGTTCGATGCAGGCAAGGTCGATTTCATTTTTCATTTTGCCAGTCCGGCAAGCCCTGTCGATTATACTGTGCACGGCATTCCAACATTAAAAGTCGGATCTCTGGGAACTTTTCACGCCCTCGATGTCGCTCGCAAATATGAAGCAAAGTATCTCGTCGCGTCCACCTCCGAATGTTACGGCGATCCGCTCGAACATCCACAGAAGGAGACCTACTGGGGCAATGTAAACTCTATCGGTCCGCGTTCTGTCTATGACGAAGCCAAGCGCTTCACTGAAGCCGTAACTATGGCGTATCACCGGTATCACAAAGTAGACACGCGCATCGTCCGCATCTTCAATACCTATGGCCCGCGCATGCAACTCAACGACGGCCGCGTCGTCCCTAACTTCATGAAACAGGCCTTGCGCGGCGAAGATCTCAGTGTTTACGGCGATGGCAGCCAGACTCGCAGCTTCTGCTACGTCAGCGATGAGGTCGATGGCTTCCTCCGTCTGGCGAAATCCTCCGAGCATCTGCCAGTGAATATCGGCAACCCAAGCGAGTTCACAATTCTCGAATGCGCGCAGCAAATAATTAATGTGACAGGCTCGAATAGCAAGATTGTTAACGAGCCGCTTCCCCAGGACGATCCGAAGCAACGTCGTCCCGATATTACCAAGGCGCGGCAACTGCTCGGATGGGAGCCCAAGATTCAGCTCGCAGAGGGTCTCCGAATGTCTTTGGATTACTTTAGAAAAGCTGTCGCAGCCGAAGCGACAACGACCAAATAACTATTCGTGGTTGGATGCAGTGGCGGCGACAAAATCAATGAGCTGCTGCACTCCGCTTTTCTCTTCCGGAGTGTTCAACGTGAACGATATTCCCATCCCGTAGCCGGGATGCGACGCCTTCACCTGACCGCTCAAACGCAACTTGAGTTCGTGCGTGCGTACAGTGATCTCAACGGCTGAGCCTTGTGGGAATACGAGAGGCATTTCAAGAAAGCAGCCTCCAGGGCTTAGATCGCTCAAATGACAATAGTTTCGCACCTGGCTTCCAGCCTTAAAGACCTCCGCTCCCAACCGGCAAGCGTATCGATCTTGTCCGCGGCGGTTATATGTTTCCAAGCGCAGGCGCGCCATCGCATCCCTTTCGCGGACTTTTCCATCTTGCGTCTCCACTCGTGTCGTAGCGACCCTCACCTCCTTCGGCTGGGCAGGTAGCTGGACACTCACAGCCGCCGCCGAAGGCGTTTCGCTATTCGGAGTCTCCGCAATATTGCTGTGCAGCCACTCGCTCACGATGCGCCGCGAGGTTTGGGGCACATCCACAAACTGAACACCAGCGCGTCCATTCCAGTCCTGCCACACCACCTGGCCGGAGAGCCGCACAATCGATTTCTGGCCGGGCAGTTGAAACTGAAAATAAACTTTGCAGGTGGGCGGCAACTTGGTTCCAAAATTTACCGCCATACCGTCTTCCGCCAGATCAACCAGGGTCGCCTTGATCTGCTGTCCGCCTGCGTAATCAACCGTTGCCTGGGTATGCACCGACGCCCGAGCTTTGCGGCGTTTATCCCGGTACAGCAAGGTTTGCGCGGCACGCAAGCTACTGAGCGCCCGCTCATAGGCGACTGGCTTGTACACCACGAAGTTCACTCCCAGCGAAAACATATGCCGGGTGCTGGCCTGTCCCTCGGCCACGACTACCGCCAGAGTATTGTCGTTAAGGCGCGAAGCGCGGCTTCCGATCAGCAGATCAAGCGTATCTTTTTGTTTCTTGCAGTCCAGAACAATCAGATCAAAGCGCTCTTGCGCCAGCCTTACGCCGGCGCGCGCCGGGTCCGAGCACAACTCCACCTTCATCCCTAGTTCTTCCAGGACGCGGCGCAGTACATCCACTGCCGCAGCGTCCGCGCACACTAATAATGTGGACAGAGTCATACCCGATTCCGATCCTAGAGTTCCTCTGGTTCCTGCGACAAGTTACCGCAGTCATCTTCCAATGCCGACAAATTCCTATCGCGTGCTTGTAAGTGAAACGTTCTCAATCAGTGACGCCAGTAACCTGCATGATTACAAAAGCCCAATGTAGAGCTATTGAACTGTAGTGCTTTGATTCTTCCCCGGCCCACCCCTACGATTGCAGCACGTGGGAACATCCCCGCGAAGCTACAAGGAACATTCGAGTCTTAAGCTATGCAGGATTGCGCGCCACAAAAAAAGCGTCAGGGATTTACGCTGCTTGAGCTCTTGATCGTGCTCGCCGTGATCATGGTTTTGGGCGCGTTGGCTGTGCCTAAGATGGTGAGCGTCGTCAACGACATCAGCCTGCGATATGTGGCGACGGACCTTAGCGGCCTCTTACAATCGGCTCGCATCCAGGCCGTCCGAACCAACGTTCCCTACTCGGTTATGGCTGGCACGCTCGCGGGAGGCACTCCGATCTACTACATCGACAAGGTTGGGGCAGCCTATACGGTGGGGGACCCAATTTTAACGCTCAATCCGAACGTGACTGTCTTTCAAGGCCCTGGCAGCGGCGCACCGGGCGAAGCCGGCTTCCTTGCCGGTTTGCTTTTCAATGTCGATCCAGCCGCTGATTCACCAAGTTTCAGCGCCCGCGGACTTCCCTGTATCCAGGCTGCCGGCATCTGCAACCAAATTCTAGGACAGGGCTTTGTCATGTTCGTTTCGCACCCCGGAATCGTTGGAAATATTCCCTGGGCTGCGGTCGTAGTCAACCCTAGCGCACATATTCAAGTCTGGACCTGCGATGCAACCGGCAACTGGATACAGAGGTGAGGAACAAAATGCCTAAATCGTCTAACCATCGATCGGAAACCGCCTGCACCAGTCGCATCCAGGAGCGCGGCATGACCATGCTCGAACTTCTGATCGCCATGGCCGTCCTCGCGGTTGGCATGACCGGCGCCATGGGCATGGTTCTGGCCGCAGTGCAATCGGATGCACGCAACAAGAACGATACCGCTGCCGTCGTGCTGGATCAGGAGATACTGGAGCAGTTTGCCACCTATCAAAATTATCCGGCAACAGGCACCCTCACCATCAATGACTGCAGCAATGGCGCTGCCAGCACACACATAGCCTCGCTGAGCAGCGCTGCCGCTCCAGGGGCTGGCGCCACGACGTATGCTGCCGGTACGGCCCCATTTCCCGGCAATGTCGGGGATATCGACTGGACTCAGCCCACACCTACTTTGGCGACTTCCGCCACCGCAGGCTACGCCATGGACTATCAAACCTGCAACGGAGACGTGTACGAGGTTCGCTGGAACATATTGCAGTTAAACGGCGTAACCCGCCTCGCGGAGTTAACTGTCTCCTCTCGCCAGATTGAGGCAAAGGGTTCGAAGGTTGCAATGCTTTTTTCCGTCCCCACCACTTTGCACACGGTCGTTGATTAGTGAGCAACGGTTAGCGAGCAAACTTGATATGAACATGAAACTATCTAGACAGAAATCGCATATATCGCAAGCGGGCTTCACCCTGCTCGAACTCATGATCGTGTGTACGGTTCTTGCGGTTGTGCTGGGCGCCATATTCGAGGGCATCAATACCGTTATCCAGCGCAGCCAGTCGGAGCAGGTGAAAGTCGATCTCACCCAGTCTGGCCGTGAGTTCATCGATGAGTTTGAGCGCGACCTGCATCAGGCCGGCTATCCCAGCTGCAAAATGGTGGCCACCGCAGGCGCGGCAGCCAACTGCCCCCCGGACTATTCCCTCGCGGCGGCGTCTTCCGTGGCCACGAATTCGGGCGTCGCGGTCGGCTTAGTTCATGTCGACAATACCCTGGTCGTTTTCGAGGGGGACGTCGACGGCAACGGCACGGTTGATTCCGTCGAGTATAAATTGGTTGACTCGAACGGCAACAACCCACCCGCAAGCTGCCCCTGCACCCTTCAGCGTAACCAAATCCCGAAAAATCAAAACAATATTACCCTTCTTCCCTGGAACCAGGGTCCCCGCCAGTTTTATCAGGAACTGCAAAACGTGGTGAACAGCGGACAGCCGGGGGGCACAAACGCTTACGGCGGCGGCGCTCCTATCTCCGGCAGCACGTCCTGGGGAGCAACCAATACCGCCTACTACGCTGCCATCAGCACATTTAAAGATTATCCAGTGTTTCAGGCCTATGACCAGTCCGGTAACGTCATCGCGCTGCCGGCGGATCTCCAGGTAGGGGGCAATACGCAAATACTCACATGCGGGCTCGCCAATACAGGTTGTATCAAGTCGATTCGCCTCACCGTCAATCTTTTGGCGAATGCAACCACGGGCACCGATCTGAAGACTAAGGTTCGGCCTGTGACCACATTGGTGGGCACGGCGCGCCTGGTGAATAACAACTAGGGAGGTTTTCTTCAATGCGCCAAACAAATCTAAGAAAGAACGAACGCGGCATGGCACTGATTCTCAGCCTCCTGGCCCTGCTTCTGGTTTCCGCGGTCGGTTTGGGCATGATTTACATGTCCAATACCGAAACTTCGATCAATGCCAACTACAAGGATACGCAGACAGCATTCTTTGCCATGCGCGCCGGACTGGAAGAGGGGCGCGACCGGCTGCGGGCAAACAGCCTCCCACTGCCCACGATTCCTTTGCCGACTCTCCCGCCTCCCGCGGCGAATTCTGTTGTCTACATCCTCAATCCAGCGGGCGGCGGTGAAGTCGTCGCTCCGACCGCCGCTAACCCAAACCCATACATCGACGATGAGTTCTGCCACGAATCGTTCCCTCCGCTGCCTTACATCGCTCCAGGCGCGGGAACTTGTCCCGCAGCAGACGTTCCGCCCGCACTCAGCTTTACAACCATGCTCAGCGCGTCACCCAACACCGGTACTGCGGCTGCCTTGAAATATAAGTGGGTTCGCATCACCGTAAAAACGAATGGTACCTTCCCCAGCGCCCTGGTAGATTCCTCGCAGAATAACGCCGCCGGCCTGATTTCTCCGGTATGTTGGGACGGAACCCTCCTCAAGGAGCGGGTAGCGCTCGCCATGGGATACGCCACCTGCCAACTTGCTAAGAATGCCGGCCTGAACGTTATGCCTGTATACCTGATTACCTCGCTGGCCGTGACCCCATCCGGAAGCCGGCGAGTTGGGCAATACGAAGTTGGGGCTTTCATGATCACGCCGCCTGCCGCGGGCCTGGACTTTGCCGGACCCAACGCTCAGTTCAATAACGCCCCAAATTCCAACAACTTCGGGATCAGCGGCTGTAACACCGGCGACCCCGTTAACGGCCCCCTCGGCCCAGCGCCTTGCACTAATACATATGTGGCTCCAGTGCCTGCGGGGGGACCCGGGGGCCCCCCCGGCGGTTTCTGCAGCAACTCCAGCCCCCCGGTGCTACCCGCCATTGCCGTGGGTGACGCTCAAGGTGTCAGTAATATGAATAGCCAAATTCCGAACAACCGCCAATCGGATTACACAGGAGCAACTCCCATCCCCCCCGCCCCTTCTACGCCTTCGGTGCAAAATGAAGGAACGGGAACTGCCCAGTATCCCAGCAACAACGTCCTGGGACCCGGTTCGAACTGGTCCACCCCGGCCCAAATGAATGCCTTGGCGCAAGCCATGGCGAACGCAGCCAACCTCACTTGTCCGGGTAGCGCTGCTTGCTCAGCCACAACTTTCGGCAGCGACGCCGCTCCGCAGATCACCTATATAAACGGCAATGCAACTTTGAGCGGCGGCGCTGGAGTAATAGTCGTGACCGGCACACTCACCTTCAACGGGAATACAAATTTTGATGGGATCGTCATGGTCATCGGACAAGGAATCATGAACGTACAGGGAGGTGGTGGTGGCCAGATTAATGGAGAGGTGCTCATCGCCAACACCAACAGTCATACCTCCCCGTTTGGGCAGCTTGCCGCCCTGGGGTCGCCCACACTCAACTGGACCGGTGGCGGCAGCAACTTCATCCAATACAACAGTTGCTGGGCGGACTTTGGCAGCTTTATAAATTACGCTGTCGTCGCTTCCCGCGAAGAGATGTACTAAACCAATTCGAACGCAGCTTGTCTTCGACCCCGATCGCGCCGATCGGGGTCTTCTTTTAGGTAGCCGTACCTGCAGGAGTTTTCAGTATCTTTTTCCAAAAGCGGGTTAGAATCGCTTTAAGGTTTGCTTGCGCTATGAGTGCATCTCCTCCTGAACTCAACAGTGGGTCGACCGAACTCCAGTCGACAAATTGGCATCCCATGTACCGCCGGGAAGCCAACCGTCCGTCATCCTGGCTCTGGACGGTGTTCTGGCTTTGCGCCATCATTGCGATCTCTCTGTTCTTCGTTCCTGCGTTCATTATTCGGCCTTTTCGTCATCAGGCGCCGCGCGCGCTTTTGCTGGCGATGGCGCTTCGGCAGCGCGCCTCTGTCGGCACGCTGATTGCCGGTGTCGCGTGTTTTATTTTCGCGTTCGCGCTATGGCGAAATGCCGGCCGTTGGGCTAAGTCGCTCATCGCAATCGCGCTGGTCGTCGTCACTTTTTCTGCCGTCATGGCGCGCCTGAATTATTTCGAGTGGATGTTCCACCCGATCGACGGCCCGCAATTCCTCGCGCAATCCGATAGCAAGCTCGATGGAAAGGAAATGATCATGGCCGTGCGCCTCGGTGACGATGCGCGCGCTTATCCCATCAGTCAGATGGCCTACCATCACGTCCTCAATGATGTGGTCGGAGGGGTGCCAATCGCCGTCACTTATTGAACGCTCTGTCACACCGGTCTGGTGTGGACGCGAACGGTGAACGGAAGAGCTCTTCACTTTTACCTGGCCGGCATCAACAACCAGAACTTCCTCATGCGCGATCAGGAAACCGGAAGCTGGTGGCAGCAGATTACCGGGAAGGCCATTTATGGCCCGCTACAAGGCGCAGCGCTTGACCTCGTGCTGAGCGACGAACTCACCTTCGGCGAGTGGAGAAGCGAATCTCCCTCCGGCCAAGTGCTCGCTCCGGTTGCGAAATACACCAAAGAATACGACAGCAACTGGGAACCGGACGTGGCCAAACTACCCGTCGTCATCAGCTTTCCCGGCACGGAATTAAAATCACGCGACGTTGTCGTTGGACTCTCGATCAACGGAGCTGCCCGCGCCTATCCCTGGGAAACGTTGGCGAAACAGTCTCCCGTGCTTGATCGCGTCAACGGCACGCCGCTGCTGCTCGTGCTCGGGCCCGATGGAAAATCATTCCGCGTTTTCGTAAGCCGCATCGATGGCCGCGACGCTGAATTCTTTCTTCAGGCCGACGCCGGCAGTGACGGAAAGCAGTGGGCGCTGGTTGACGCCACTACGGCCAGCCAGTGGAACTTCCAGGGCTGTGCGACCTCCGGCTTTTCGCAAGGAAAGTGTCTGGACCGCATCCCCGCGCTCAAAGACTACTGGTTCGACTGGCGCAATTACCATCCCGAGACGACGATCTACAAGCACTAGTACGATTGCACAAGTCGGTAAGGAGGACGTATAAGTGTCCGCCATTCATGCCATTTTTTGGGATGTTGGAGGCGTGCTGCTGAGCAACGCCTGGGACCACACGCAGCGCATGGCCGCGCTCGAACACTTCCGTCTCGACGAAGAGGAGTTTCATTCGCGGCACGAGATGGTGGTTTCTTCGTTCGAGCGCGGCAAGATCTCACTTGACGAATATCTGGATCGCACGGTTTTCTACCGCAACCGCCCCTTCAGCCGCGACGAATTTCGTAACTTCATGTTCTCGCTCTCACAACCCATGCCTGAGGTTCTCGCTTTCGCGCGAGCTCTCGCCGATTCCGGCAAATATTTTATGGGGACAATCAACAACGAGTCCCGCGAGTTGAACTTGTACCGCATCGAGAAGTACCGTTTACGGGAAATCTTTCGCCTGTTTGTGAGTTCCTGCTTCGTCGGATTGCGCAAACCGGAGAGCGGCATTTACCGGCTGGCTATCGATATCACCCAGATCAATCCGGAAGAGTGCTGCTTCATCGACGATCGCGCACTGAACCTCGAATGCGCCGCCAAGCTGGGCATGCGGACGATTCAGATGCAAACGCTGGAACAGTTGCGGGAGGATTTGGCGAAGTCAGGCGTCAAGGCGTAACCATGCAGCTGTTATGTCTCAGGTGTAGCCCTAAGACCTATCGCCTATGACCCTCTGCGCGTCTGGGGGGCCACAGGCTTCGGCACATCCGACTCTGCGCCCGAAAGCGTCAGGTCGCTCGACCAGCACTCGGAGAGTAACTTCCAGTCTCCGCTGCTTTGTTTGGCAAAAACCCAGAGATACTTGCCGCGCTCT
Source organism: Candidatus Acidiferrum sp. (assembly GCA_035602195.1). Taxonomy (GTDB): domain Bacteria; phylum Acidobacteriota; class Terriglobia; order Terriglobales; family Acidobacteriaceae; genus Sulfotelmatobacter. The sequence continues at coordinate 44,132 of DATNMU010000074.1, read as the reverse complement.
TCGCGGCGTTTGCCGGCGGTTCCAGGAACCAGCGCGGTGTATCGTCCCACTTCGTGAGCCAGATCTCCGGAGACTTCAACGCGTACTGGGTCGAGAGCGACTTCACCGAGTCCCGCCTCGAGTGAGGCGAAGAAGAACTCGCGCACAGCCATGGCGCCCCGAATCGGAGGCAGGTTGGAACGCAATACCAGAGCATCCGCGGCGTAGAGTTCGATCAGCTCATCGAGCTGCCGCGTATTGCAGGCAAGTACCCATTCCTGGGTAAGGCGTCGGACGGCGGCTTCGCTTCGGCTCATAGGTTCGCCCTTAGCTGCTGCCGCGAGCCGCATACGATCTGCCTCTCGCAGACTTTCACCGGTATTGGCACGCGGAGCGGAGGCTGCGGCCTCCCCAGCCGCGCCTTGAAAATAATAGTGATGGTAGTGATGGTGGTAATGGTGAGATCCGGATGGCGCCTCGCCAACCGGATGAATCTCTCGCGTGCTTTCAGCGGGCGATAGAGGAAGTCGGGGTGCGAATTCTTCTTCGTCCAGGCCGGCCTGCAACGCTCCGGGAGAAGTCGGGCGTGCAGGCGGCTTGGGCATTTCAGCACCGAGAAGAAGTCCGCAAGCGCCACAGTACTTATTGCCTTCGCGATTACGATGCCCGCACACGCCACAGGTGGCTGGGTTGGGGCTGGCCTTGACCGTACTCTCCTCTGCAACGGCTTCAGAATCGGTTTCCATGGTCAGCCGCTGCATAGCCTGCAAGGCAGCAGCAATCGATTCCTGATCCGGCTTGGGTCGCCGCATTTCCGGGTTAAGACGCTGGTAGATCTCGTCTAGGGCGGGACTGTTGGCTGGTTCCGCCTCCCGCGACGAAGCGAAGCCGGGGGGCTTAACAACTTGTTGGTCTCTGTCTCTGTCTTTGTCTTTGTCCACGATTCGGACCAGCCTGTTTCGCTGGGATCATTTTAGCCCATGCGAACTGAATCTCAACGCCGGGAAAATTCGATCTTCCCTTCCGCCTCGGTGGGCACGCCATTGCAGGTCGCGGGACGATATCGCCAGGTGCGGACAGTGCGCAGAATGTTACGGTCTCCGGCCTGCCCGGCACTTTGCAGGATCAGTGGACTATGCACCCGGCCGTCGGTGCCCACGATGAAGCTGACTTTCACCATCGTTCCCGTTCCCGCCGCAACCAGAAGGGGATCTGGCGTGGTCAGCGCCTGAGGCAGCCGGGTGTCTTCGCAACGGGCCTTGGCGCTGACATGCGGAACCTCTCTGTATTCAACCACACGCTTGGGAATTTTCCAGACCAGGCGCTCGTTCTGCGACGCCGCTCTTTGCAGCTGCAAAGAAGGTGTATCTACGGAAGCTGTACAAAGCGTGCACAGCGAGAAAAAAACGCACCAAAGTCGAAATCGAGACATGTCGATCGATCGCTCCACTGTTCACTGGGAACCCCGTCCCAAGCAATGTTCGCGGGCATTTGCAGGGCCAGCGATCCGCCAGCATGAAACGTCGTCTTTTCAGTCGATTGAGCGTTCTTTGTCCTTCGCCGGAATGAGCGATGTGAAACCGATTGCATATTTCATGCTGAGACTTGTTGCTGCGTTGCCGTCAAGAGAACTGACTTGCGGTTGCACGAAGCCAAAGTTGGGATTCAGAAGCTGAAAGTCAACTGCAAGTCAACCCGGCGGTTGGCCGCAGAATTTGAGAATACACCCGACTGGAGCTGATTTGGTGTGTCGAAAAATCGCGAACCTAGAATTCCGCTCGGATCCGCAAAGTTCACTTTATTGAAAACGTTTCGCGCGGTAACTCCAAAGGTTAGACCGTAGCGGCGGTCGGAGCCGCTGGACGCTCCCGGTGGGCCACCGCCACCGCCAAAGAGGGGACCGCGCGGTCCACCCCCGCCTCCTCCGCCCCTCCGTCCACCGCCGCCTCCGCCTCCCTGGCCGCCGTCTCCTTGACTTCCCGGGGCACGCGTAACCTTTGGACCAAACCCGAAGGTCTTGGTGAGACGAAGATTCACGACGGCGTGTGCTGGGCCGGTAGCGTAATTGATGGGGGTGATTTTTTCTCCAGCGGTCGGAGCGGCATCGAAAGTGCCGAGGGGGGTGCAATAGGTGTTTGACGGCGCAGTCGGTGCCACAACCGTGGCGCATGTTGCCGTCGATACTAATCCTGGCCGGTCGTTGAAAATAGAGTCGTTATTCAGATCGTTAGTGGTGGTCAGATTAAAAGGCGTACCTGAACTCACGATCACGTACGGACTCAGGCGAAAACCAGAGGGAAGAGAAAACGAACTGATCAGAAAGAGCCGATTGCGGGTGTCAAAGGACGCGCGCCCATAATCTGCGCTGATGTTATGCGAGTTCGAGGCAAAGCTGGAGACTCCCGAAGTGTCGCTGTTGGCGTAGTTAAGCACGTAGAAGCCAGAGACCTGAATTTTCGATCCAAGCCGTACGTTGGTGTTGGTGATTAATTGATTCTGTCGGAAAACCGCCTCTGAAACATAACGGTAAAGATTTTCAGTAGGAATCGCACACAATGGACTGCACGGAGTTCCGGGAAAAGGAGCATCGGCATTGATCGTCAACAGTTGATCGAAGCCACGAGAGTTCAAGTAGGTAACTGACAGGGTTGCGCTTTTCGTTAGCTGCCGTTCTACGCTGATTGCCGATTGCATGGTGTAGGGAGCGTGCAGTCGCGGGCCAATCTGATAGATGGTGGGAGTGGCTGGAACCACAGCGCCAGTGCACGCGGAAATATTTGTTAAATTGGGGCACTTGGGATTATCGATCACGAACTGTTCCTGCGTGATGCCGTTCAACCGCTCCGCTTCCAGGATTTGAGCTTCCAGGAAACGGTCATAGAAAATTCCGAAGCCGCCACGCAGAATAATCTTAGGCGGCGCTGACTTTCCGCCGATACCCCACGCAAGACCCAGGCGGGGAGCCAGATCCGCGTGGTCCGAAATACCTGTCTGAGTTTCGAAACGCAAGCCGTAACTGAAAGTGATGTTGGACCGCACGCGCCAATCATCTTGCAGATAAAGACCGGCGTCGAAATTGTTTGCCACCACAGACGGGGTACCAACCGTGTAGGTGAGTTGAGTTGCGATGGGCGTCGCCCCACTGCCCGCGTTCTGAATGGCGTGCATGTAAGAAACCGGACAAGGTCTTTCTCCGGGCGCGGGCACGCAGCTGGTCTCTTCTGCAGTGTCGAGCAGCGAAGAGAATGTAAATGTCCCGTTGAAGCCGGAGGTGGAACTGTTGGCGTCTCGAATGCCGCGCAGCCGCGCTCCAAACTTAATGGTGTGATTGCCGCGGACAATGGAAACATAGTTCTGCAGCTCGTAATGATCCTGATGATCCAGAATTTGGCCTTGGCTGTTGCCGCCGCCCCCGAAGGCCCCTAGGACATTGAGAGTGGGTTGCAAACTAACTGGGAACTGATTCGTGATATCGCGCAAATATTGAAAACGGGTTTCATTTACGATCTTCGTACCGAACACCTGGGTGTCGCTGATTTGCAACGTTTGCTCTGTGGATTCCGTGTTGTAACCTTGGGATGCCAGATTGAATTGCCCAATCCCGACCTGATCCTCCGTATCGCGATAGTACTGGTAGCGGGCCGTCAATGTGTTGTTTTTGCTGACTTGATAGTCAATCCGCGGAGTGATGTTGGTGCGATGCCGATCGCTGGGCACGGATTGGATGAACTGAGCCTCTGCCAAAGTGGTCGGATCGAGAATTTCCGCATTGATTGCGGAAAGGTCGTTGATATTTCTCCGCTGGGCATCGATGAAAAATGAGGCTTTCTTATTGATCGGTCCACCCAGGTTGCCGCTGAACTGGGTGGTATCGTAGCCCGGCTGGTTGGCGCCGCCAAATGGATTCGGCGAGTTAAATGCCGAATCATTTCCGCTCATGAAAAGCTGGCCGTGAAATTTGTCGGTTCCTGGTTTGGTGAAGACTTCGATGCGGCCGTATCCGAGCTTGTCGTACTCCGCCGAGAACGGATTCGAATTGATGCGAATTTCGCGAATCGATGACTTTGGTGGAAGCTGCCCCGCGGTGAAACCGTCGATGTAGAGCTGTCCGCCATTAGGTCCGGCGGAGGGCCCCGCCAGTGCTTGAAGATCCGTGAGGAGCTCATCAGGATCGTCGGGCAGCGCCTCGAGTTCTTTACCCGAAATCACAATGGCGCCGGCGTTATTCGCCGGATTTACATCCAGCGTGGGCGTCTCATCTGTAACTTGAACTTTCTCCTGTTCGACCTCGATCGCCAGCGGAACATTCAGCCGCGTCGGCTGCCCGGAAGTAATAACAACGTTATCGTTTTCGTACACGGTAAATCCGGGGGCGATGATGTTCAGAGTGTACTTGCCTGGGGGCACGGAATTGAACTCATATTGGCCCTGTCCATCGGCCTTTCCTTTAATCGGAGTGGCGGAAGCGCCGGCGGGCACCAGTACGACGTTAGCGTTCGCAATAGCAGCGCCCGAAGGATCGGTTACCTGCCCGCGCAAAGATCCGGAGGGCGGCGGGGCAGTCTGGCCCACGGCAACTGCCGCGCATAGGGATAGCCAGAAAGTAATAACCGCGAAATAGCGATACTTCTGAATACTCATTTCCCCTTTCCGTTCGCAAGGTTTCTCGTGGAATGTAATCTTCTGTGCGATTTTGGTTCGGAACGCGCGATCCTACGGGCCTCCCAGCTCCCCTGCAGGCCCGCCAACGTTCCAAGGCGCAAGCATCATGGCTTGAGCCGCATTGGGCGCGGATTGCAAAATCGGTTCGACGCCGCTGAATAGTTTGATTGCAGTGCCTGGTCCATCCTTGGCATCGGTCGAGAGGATCACGACTGCGTCGCCTTTGTGAAGATCGGCCAGTGAAACAGCCGGCGTGTGGTTCAATACCTGCTGAAGATCCGGCGCGCGGCCGGAACCGCCCATGCCATTCCTTCTCGCTCCCATTCCGCTTCCTTGCGTCCCCGTGGAGGAGCCTGAATCTGTGGCCTGCTGCGGCGCCCCGGGAAGTGCGCCTGCAGCCGACCTTTTGAGACGCGTGGCAATCATTTGAGCCATCTCAGGGGGCAAACGATGAAGTTGAGAATCTTGCGTAATCTTCAGCGTCACATTTTTTCTTGATGAAAGATCGTGAACGGTTAGAGTCGACGAACTTGCATCGATAGAGTTGATGCTGCCGGCAAAGAGAGGAAATGCTCCCGAGACAATTTCTTCGGCAGTCAGATCGTTTCCATCTGCGCTGCGCTCACCGCGCGCCCGCACCTGGTCGCTAACATGGATTTCCAGCAGCGTACTGGATTTTGCATCGTCGAACTTCACAGAGTTCGGGGCGTAGCGGCGGATAACCGTCCCGCCAGAGGTGTGGATGACAACATCTTTGCCCCGCACAGTAATCGTGACGGTGCCTGCAGTAGCATCAACGGATTTGGCCAGGCCGTCCACTCCGCGCTTCTGCCAGTCTTGCAAATCCTGCTCGTGCCGGGCTTCCAAGTCTGAGCGCTTCATCACAACCACGGACGATGCGGTGAACGATTGATTATCGTCAGAGGCGCTTCCGCCCACTAAAAGTCGGTCGCCAACCTGAATATCCTGCAGACCAATGGGCGTGGCGTTCTTCAGATCCTTCTCACCCGGAGCAATGCGAACCACTCGCGTCGTATCCTGAACCGTAACATTGATTTCTGGCCCGGAATCCGGAGCTAAAGTAATCGATGTGCCGTTGATCGCTTTGACCACGCCAATTTTGCGCGTCGCGCCGCCATTCTGTTGATTTTGCTGGGGATCTGAAAGTGCACTGCAAGAAGGAGCGAAGCAAGAAATAATTGTGGCTGCCAAACAGAACGCGATCGCCAACACAAGAAGTTTAGTTGCGCTCATAGCAGGCTGTGCTTCTATCTACTAATCTACACGGCGCTGCATAGCAAGGGCCTGGTTTTTACAAAGTTTTACCTCTCGACAGGAATCTATCGCTTGAAATAGCAGGCAGGCATTGTTCAATCATCAACCGCGAAAAAAAACGCGGCCGTTATTTGGCTACCAGCAGGTTCTCCGCAAACGGCCACTGCTCATCCACCCATTGCGCGTCGCAGCGGAAACCGGTAGCAACCGCCATCTCGCGAATCTCTTCAAGAGAATACTTATGACTGCTCTCAGTCCAGATGGTTTCGCCCTCTTGAAATTCAACTGTAAGATCGGCTCCCACAATATTCACCATCTGCCGCCGCTTAGAACGCAGATGCATCTCGACGCTGCGCTGCTGATGATTGATCTTCGCCACATGCTCGAACTCCGCTACGTCGAAATCTCCATCCAGCTCACGGTTGATCCGGGCCAGCAAATTCAGGTTAAAGGCAGCGGTCACGCCCAGTTCATCGTCGTACGCCGCTATCAACTGCGAGCTTGATTTCACTAGATCAGTACCCAACAGCAGTGAATCTCCTGGCTGCAGAATCCGCCGAACTTCGGCCAGGAACTGTAGGCCGGCGGGCCGATCGAAGTTTCCAATCGTGCTGCCTAGAAACAACACCAGTAGATGCTGGCCAGTGCTACGCTGCGCGGCCACTTCGAGCAGGCCGTCGAGATACTCGCGCTCGAAGCCCAAGATGCTGATGCAATCGATGTCGCTTAGTTCGCGCTCGCACATCTTGAGGGCCGCAGGAGAAATTTCTATCGGATAGTAGCGGGTCAACTGCCTGCGGCAAAGAGCTTCCAGTATTTGCCGGGTTTTCTTGCCGCTGCCGCTGCCTAGTTCAGCGACGGCGACGGGCCGCTCCAGCCGTTCCACAATGTCACAGCTATGCCGCCGCAAGAGGCGTTCATCGGCGCGGGTCAGTCCATATTCAGGCAGATGGCTAATGACTTCGAACAACGCCGAACCTACGTCGTCATACAAATATTTCGAGGGCAATTCCTTCTGGCCCGGCTTAGTAAGCCCGGCGCGTACATCCGCTGCAAATTCGTAGCCTGTGGTCGGAGTGATGGCGTGAACGAGCATGACGTGAACTCCTTATTGAAATTACCGGCTTACACAGCGGAATCCGGCATACATGTATTGGTAATGCGCCTGAAACCAGTTGCGGAAGCTGCGCCGCAGCATGCAAGCCGCTGTGCGCGCCGATCCGCCTTTCATGACAAAATGCTTGCGGTCGAAAAAGTTGGCAGAATAACCAGGGTAAAACGGGAAGGGCTCGAAGCCTGGGAATGGAGCGAATTCCGTGGAGGTCCACTCCCAGCCATTGCCTAACATTCCGTGAACGCCGAAGGCACTCTGGCCCTGGGGAAACGCATTCACGGGCACGGGATTCCAGCGTTCGAAATCGAAATTGCCAAACCCGGCATTAGGCTGTATAGCGCCCCAAGGATAAGCCCGCTCGGGCCCGTCGGGAGTGCCATAAGCAGCACGATGCCACTCCGCTTCCGTGGGCAGCGACTTCCCTGCCCAGTTGGCATAGGCTTTTGCTTCCGCCTGGCTTACGTAAACTGGCCAATCGAGAGGCAGAGGCACTTCGTTGAACATGGTGCGATACAGCCACCGATTTCCCTCGCGCTTCCAGAAAGCTGGCCGCGAAATTCCCTGCTCTGATTTCCAATTCCAATCGTCGACACTCCAAAATGCCCGCGCCTCATAGCCCCCCGCGGCGACGAACTCCAAGTACTGGTGATTTGTTATCTTGTACTGATCGATAACAAAGGCAGGAACGTCAACTGCGTGGGCTTCGAACTCATTGTCCCAACCGAAAGCTCCGCTCTCGCGAGTCAGTCCAAGCGTAACAACACCGTTGGGGATTTTGATGCTGCGCTGAACTACGGGAGAGGAGAGAACATCGGCGCCCTCTGGTTGTTGAACTTTTGTGGATAACGGCAACTGATGGAACATATAAGCCAGGGTTTCGGCATGCATCAGGCGGTGCTCGATGGCCACGTTGAGCAAGGTGCTCAGCGGAAATCCGTTGGGCCCTGGCGGAACAGAATCGGAGAGCGCCTCCTCCAGTTTTTCATCCAGAACCGCCCGAATTCTCTTGATGTAATCGTGCACCTCGGCAATTGAAGGCCAATCCGCAGGCTGATCCGTAGGAAGGCCACCGCCAACCGGATCGATGCCAAAAGCAAACAAGCGGTCGAACTCAGGATGAAAACTTTTCAACCCGAGCACTCGCTCGTGGAACAAATTCCAGTCGAAGGCCTCCAGGTGTCCGATATAAAAAACAATGCGGTGCCGTTCGGCGATGGGGCGTTCGTACAGAGAATCGGACTTCACAATTGCAAACAGATCGTCGGTACGACGGCGGGCGTCAGCAAGTTCCTCGATCAAATCGTGATGAGCTGAGTCGGGACGAACTAAGTTGGGACGAGCCAAGTCAGGATGAAGCGTAGATTCGCTCTGTGTGGCTGGCATTCGGCCTCCGTTAGCGGCGTGAGCGGATGGACATCGCTAGGCTACACCCGCACAATCCTCAAATTCTAGGTACCCGCCGGGGCGGGTAACATAGGGTAATGTACCTACCGGTATTTCACGTCGACGCGTTTACGACCAAGCCGTTCCAGGGCAATCCGGCTGCCGTTTGCCTGCTGAACCAGTGGTTAGATGACGATCTACTGCGAGCGGTCGCAGCCGAAAATAACCTTTCCGAGACCGCATATTTAGTGCCTGACGGCGATAACTATGAACTACGGTGGTTCACACCGCGTTGTGAAGTCAAGCTGTGCGGACATGCCACTTTATCTTCTGCGCTGGTCATCATGCAAATTCTTGCACCCAGCAGGAATTCAGTACGCTTCAGGACTCGCTTCAGCGGAACCCTTAGGGTTTCGCGCAGGGGCAATCAACTGGCTATGGACCTTCCAGCTAAACCTCCCTGGCCTTGCGCGCATCCGCCTGCCGAGTTGAATGCAGGTCTAGGAGCCACGCCCGCCTCAGTGATGCAAGTAGAGGACAATTACTTCGCGGTGTACAAGCACGAGGAAGAAATAAAACGCATCCGCCCCGACTTTCGTTTACTCGAAAAGCTTCATCCCGCTGGCGTTGCCATCAGCGCCCCAGGCCATGATTCCGATTTCGTTTCGCGCTATTTCGCACCCAGTTATGGCATTCCGGAAGACCCCGTGACCGGATCGACTCACTGCTCGCTGGCTCCGTATTGGAGCAAGCGTCTGGCCAAGACCAGCTTGCACGCCCTCCAGCTTTCAGAACGAGGCGGCGAGCTATGGTGCGAAGTGCAAGACGATCGAGTAATTATCCAAGGGAACGCGGTGCTGACCTTGCGTGGTGAGCTGTCCCTCTGACTTAGTGCGAGCAGCCGACGCTCAATGAACCAATCCCTTGCTTCGCAAGAACTCGTGAGCCACATCCTTCACGTCGCGATGCTGTCCGTCGAGAGCGTAATTCAACTGTTGCATTTCCTGGTCGGAGATTTTGCCGCCCAACTCGGCGACAGCCTGCGCCACCTCGGGATGGTCGCGCCAGGTCTGTTGGCGAATCACCGCCACCGCTTCGTAGGGCGGAAAATAGTGGCGGTCATCTTCGAGCACAAATAAATCGAGCGCCGGAATGAGCCCGTCGGTTGCGTTGCCGGCGGCAATATCAATCTGATGATCTTTCAACGCAGGAGCCAGCAAGCCCAGATCCATGACTCGCGGCGGTGCGGCGAAATGCAATCCGTACGCCGCAGCAAGTCCTTTGTAGCCATCTGGGCGCTCGATGAACTCGTAGCCAAAGCCGGCGCGCCACTGGGGAGCATAGGCCGCCGCCTGCGACAACGTTTTTAAACTTAAGCGGCGCGCATCGACCCCACGAATTTCCATGGCGAAAGTATCGTTGAAGCCGAACGGAGGACCTAGCGTCAGTCCGAGGCGGGACTCGTATTCGTTTTTGACCCGCTGGTAGACATTGGCCTTATCGCCGCCAACGTTCTGTTTCAGAATCGCGGTCAAAGAGGTGCCTGTGTATTCGGGATAAAGGTCGATCCGTCCTGCGAGAAGCGCTTGCTGGCAAATATAGGTTCCGGCCAGATAGAAGCGGCGTTCCACTCTCGTCTGCGTGTGGGCTTCAATCTGCTGGGCCAACAATTCGCCGAGCATCAGTGACTCGGTGAAATTCTTAGATCCAATGACGATGCGCTCAGAGCGCGGCGGCGCACATGAAACAAAGAACAATAAAATCAGAATCACACAGCTCGCACTCCACCATCGGAATTGCAGTAGGCCCCGACTCTCATGCTGCCGATTCGGTTTCATCGCGGCCGGAGACGCCTTTCTAACCATCCCAGGCCGAAGTCGGCGGCTAAAGCCAGCATCGCGGCTGGAATCGCACCTGCCAGGATGAGCTGATTGTTTACCATCGCCAGGCCGCGAAAAATAAATTCACCCAGCCCTCCCGCTCCGATTGCGGCTGCGATCGTCGCCAGTCCTACCGAAACGACGACCGCCACTCTTACTCCCGAAAGAATCACGCTCAACGCCAAGGGCAATTCCACCTGAAACAAAAGTTGGCCGTCGGTGAGACCCATGCCGCGGCCCGCCTCAACTACAGACGGATCGACGCTGCGGATTCCTGTATAGGTGTTGCGAATCACCGGCAGCAGGGCGTAGAGAGTCAGCGCCAGGATCGCGAGGCGATCCGCGCGCTCGCCGATCCAGGGCACGGGCAGCAAAAAACCGAAAAGCGCAAGACTTGGGATCGTCTGAATGACGTTCGCCGTACCCAGCACCGGCCTATTCCATACCGGCCAGTGGGCGCTGACGATGCCCAGCGGAATACCCACCAGTACAGCGAGCAGCGTGGAACTTCCGACAAGCCACAGATGTTCCGCTGTAAGTTCCAAAACTTGTTCGTGATTTTGCGACAGGAAATGAAGAAGGTTCATGAGTCGCCTCGATTTGCCACCGAATCCAGTCCATCTCCGAACGCCCGCACATAGGCCGCGGGGAGCGGATCTTCTGATCGCAAGAATTCCGCCGGGGAAAGAACCGCGACCAGCCGCCCAGACTCCATCAGCGCAATACGCGATCCGAGCCGCAACGCTTCACGCAGATCGTGCGTGACGAACACGACGGTTTTGTTAAGCCGTTGCTGAAGGTGTAGGAATTCGCGCTGCAGTTCGTCTCGCGTGATTGCGTCGAGCGCACCAAACGGCTCATCCATTAACAGAATTGCGGGGTCAGCAGCGAGCGCGCGAGCCACGCCCACTCGCTGCCTCTGCCCTCCCGAAAGCTGATGAGGGTAGCGAGCTGCGATTTGCAAGTCCAGCCCGACCATCTGGAGTAGTTCCTCGACGCGTTGATGCACGCGCCCAGTAGGCCAGCCCTCGATTCGCGGGACCAATCCGATATTTTTCTCTACCGTGTAATGCGGAAATAATCCGACTTCCTGAATGACATATCCAATCCCGCGACGGAGTTGGATCACGTCACTGTCACGCGTGAGCGCTCCATTTACAAGTACCTCTCCGCTGGCAGGAGTGAGCAATCGGTTAATCAGCTTCAGTGTGGTGGTTTTTCCCGATCCACTGCGGCCTAGCAAAACCAGCGTCTCGCCGGGTTGCACTTGAAGGGTTAGCCCCGCGAGCAGCGGCTGGCCATTCGGCAATACGTATGCGACGTCGCGAAACTCAATTACCGGTCGTCCGTCGGAATTTGTTCCCATGTCTTTCGAAGCCAGATCTTGCGAACCCTGGTCCCTTACTTGATCCGGCCAGCATACCGGAGTTTGCAACTTTTGTGAGCCAGTTGATATTCGACCTAAAGGCTGGGGTTTTAGACGCTTGTTTCGCGAAATCTAAGCACAATTTTCTGCGGCGGCGTATACTGGATTCCTTGACCTCGAAGACTCCCTGATCAGCACGTTGCGCCTTCGCGATTGAGAAATTCGCCGGAAAGGCGTTCGACTGTTCCTCAGCACACATCTTTAATTGTTTTACTTCACCGCTTGAAGCAGGAGATGAATATGTCTGGAATCAACGGCGACAAAGCCCGGTTTAACCGAAGGCGCCGGCAAAAGATCAGCCGCCGGCAAAGCACGCAAAAGATGTTGAAGGCCTTGGCAGAGAAAAACCTGGTGGCTCCTGCACTGCAGACCAGCTCGAAAGAAAAAGCATAACGACGCGGACCACCGACGCCATCCGCCACGAAACGTCTGTTTTGAAATAGAAAGAGCACAACTATGAAGAACCTGTACGTTGGCAACTTACCCCACAGCACCACCGAGCCAGAGCTTCGCGGACTGTTTGAGGCGCATGGCGCGGTCGAACGCGTCAGCATTGTTACCGACCGCGAAACTGGCCGCGCCCGCGGCTTCGCTTTTGTCGAGATGACCAATGCCGGTGAGGCCGATAAAGCGGTCGTTGCATTGAATGGAACCGACCTTGGAGGGCGCGCGCTCAAGATCAACGAAGCAAAACCTAAAACCGACTCCCCGCGTGGCGGAGGGGGCGGAGGAAAGCGCTTTGGCGGTGGAGGCGGCGGTCGTGACGACTATCAGGGTCATGCACGCCAGCCACGCGAACCGCGCTGGTAGCATCAAACTAAATGGTGAGGTTGAGCAGCAGGACTTAGGCCCGCTGCTTGATCCGTGAATCACCGAAGCAAAGCGCCAGCCCGCTATTGCCACACTTTGACGATTGGAGATTGGGATGCCAGGACGAGGTCGATCGAGCTTTACCAAACGCCAGAAAGAACACACACGCCAGCAAAAACAGCGAGATAAGGCCGAACGTCGTAGCCAGCGGAAGACCGAAGAGCCTTTAGGAACGGCCACCGATGCTGGCGAACTCGATTTGGACGAACTGCAAAGACACGCCGCCGAACAAGCCGCTCTGTTCCAAATGGGGGATGATGACGGCGATATTTCCAGTATTCCCCGTGAACCTAGCCGGGGAGAAACGGAATCGTAAACTAAACTTCAGTTCATTGCGGGAGTCAAACAACAGGGGCGCGTCCTCACGACGCACCCCTGTTGCTGCTTTCAAGTCTTCTGTGCTTATGCGAATATCTCGCCCGGCAACCTGGTCAATGTCCGACTGGCCAGCGTATTCTGGACAACGTGCTCCGACCGGCCTGCATTGTTCCAATCGATTTGCTTGCGTTCGATCTTCAACTTTAGTGCGCGCTCGATATGCCGGAGTTCGATGACCTCGGCTCCAGCTACTAAGCTGGAGGCCAGCCCTTGCGAACCCGCCCGCCCTGTTCTGCCAACGCGGTGGATGAAGTCCTCCGCCATCTTGGGCAAATCATAGTTAATTACATGGGCGACATCATCCACGTGCAAACCGCGAGCGGCCACGTCAGTGGCAACGAGAATATTAAATTTTCCCTGCTGGAATCCACTGAGCGCGCCGTTGCGCTGCGATTGCGAACGGTCGCCATGAATCATGGCCGCCGAAAAACCTTCGCGAACCAGTTCCTTGGCCAAGCGCTCCGTGCCCCGCTTGGTGCGGGCGAAGATCAGCGTTTGTCCTTTCTCGGCGTAAAGCAACTGTCGCAACACATCAGGCTTCTCCGCCGGACGGACTTCATAAGCCTGCAAGCGGACACTCTCGACCGGCTTTAGCACCGAGCCAACCGCCACGCGCACAGGGTCGTTCATGGAATCGTTCACCAGACCGGCCACGGATTGCTCCAATGTTGCCGAGAAACAAAGCGTCTGCCGGCGTTGCGGAAGCACCGCCAGAATACGGCGTATGGCGGGCAGGAACCCCATGTCGAGCATGCGGTCGGCCTCGTCGAGCACAAGGATTTTGACATCCCTCAGATCAACCAGCCTGCGGGAAATGAAATCCTGCAAACGGCCCGGGGTCGCGATAACCAGGTTTGACCCAGAGCGCACCGACTGGATCTGCGACTTCTCAGAGACACCGCCAATCACCAGAGCGGCTTTCAAGAGGCCTCTGCCACGCAGTTTCTCGTATTCTTCATTAACTTGTATTGCCAACTCCCGCGTGGGCAACAAAACCAGCACGCGGACTTTCTGCGAAGGTTCGCGCTGCAGCATCTCGATCACGGGGATCAGAAACGCCAGCGTCTTGCCGGTTCCAGTCTGCGCCGTCGCCAGCACATCTTTGCCCTCAAGGGCGCACGGAATAGCCTGCGCCTGGATGGGCGTAGGGGTAATAAATTCAGCTTTCGCCAGCCTCTGCTGCAAAGCAGAAGAAAGCGGTAGTTCGGTAAAACTTGTCATTCTTATTGTTCTTTCTGGAGGGGCCTGAATCAGAGGCTCAGACACGTGTCGTGAGTTCCCATGCCGCTCTTATATGTCTTGAATTTACGCTGAATAAACGGCGGGCAGGAAAAGCGGAGATGAATCTGATCCAACAGGATCACCGCGTCACGAGCAAACCGTGGCAGTAGCGTCGATTGTCATTATAGCACAAGGTTTGGGGCAGCGCGTTTGCGGAGATGCACGGAAGTAATCTAAACAACCGGCTTAAAGTGCAATGCGGTGAAAGAACGCAAAGCATTCTCTCTAAAGTCCCGTTCTCCCGTGCCGATATATGAAAGTGAAGGTTGAAAGAGACGGTCCACCGTCTGCTTTAAACCCAAGCATCAACCAGCCCTATGTCCATACGTGCTCTCATCGTTGACGACTCCTCCGTGATGCGAAAGATCGTGGAGCGCTCCCTCCGACAGGCAGGAATCGACTTGAGTGATGTTTTTCAGGCCGGGAACGGAGCCGAGGCGCTCGGCGTTCTGAAGGATACTAAGGTGGATCTAATCCTCTGCGACATCAACATGCCGGTGATGGATGGGTTGGAATTCATCAAACAGCTACCCGGGGTTGAAAACGCGAAAGGCGTTCCCGTGGTCATGATTACGACCGAAGGCAGCGAGGCTCACGTGGTGCAGGCGCTCTCTGCGGGAGCGCGTGGCTATATCCGTAAGCCATTCACCCCGGAGCAGGTGAAGGAGCATGTCGTCCCCGTCCTGGCAGGTAAATCATGAAATCCGTGACCGAATTGCTCGCCGCCGACGGCGGCCATCAGAACTGGATTCCCTTAATGGATATGGCGGCGCGGGAAGTCTTCGAGCTGATGCTGAGCTGCCAACTGACTGAATCGCCGACTGTGGATGACTCAAAGCTGGACGTTACCGCTATGGTGGGGTTGGCCGGCCAACTGTGCGGCGTACTTAGCGTTCGCTGCGACGGCAAAGCGGCCGCAGTCATGACCTCAAAAATGCTGGGGGTACCTCTAGACAAAGTCGGTTCGGAGGTCTCCGACGCCATGGGCGAGGTCTGCAATATGGTTGCCGGAAACTTCAAGAACAAAATTTCTGGCCTAGCGGAAGGCTGCATGCTTTCTCCGCCAACCGTCATTACCGGCAGTGACTATAATCTGCACTCCATGGCCGATTCTCCTGCGGTTGAGATCCGCATGCTGTTTGAGAAGATGCCCATCGTCATCTCCCTGCAGATCCACAGCTAACAATTTTTCTTCTGTATCTTCTCAAGACTTTCAAACTGCCGCGCTCGTTTAACCCTGTCCCACCTTCGAGCCAAACACTGCAGACGCCAGAGTGTGAATCTCCTCGACCGCTTCATCAAGTTCGAAAGTGAACCGAACCAGATCCACCGCTTCGAGATCGCGGTGTTCCTTCAAGAGAATGGCCCACGCCGGGTCCGAGAGTAGGTCTACCCTTTTGGCGTTAGGGTGTTCTTGGCGGTCCTGTCGGCGGTTGCGGAAATCGCCGCAACCTGCCCGACCGAGTAATAAGTAACCCCACTCGAAGTCGCCAAAATCAGGGCAAAGCCCAAGGCTCCCTTCGTTCCTAGACTCATCCTGCTCAACATGTTTTCTCTCCCGGAGCACGATTCATGGGCGACGCATTATCAGCGGTCCGTGCGCGACCGGCGCGCTTGCACGGTGACTTCCAAAAGCCGGCATGATGAGAAGCAACCGATCCGAGAAACACCCATAGCTCTCAGGTTTTTATCGGCGTAGAAGCCGCAGACTTTAGATGGGGCAGCTCGGCGAACGGCGAGGAAATACAGGTTTTGCCGAGCGTCGCCGCATGAGGCCGCTCTTACCTCTCTTAGGCGCAGGCTAATCTGCTGGTGCAGTAGTGCCGATGGAGAAAGGGTGAGCACTCCTTCCTCCGCACTCAGCCCGGGTGAGGACAAACCCGCGCCTAAGCCCGGAACCCGTTTCGTCGCCCGCCAGCCTATCCTCACTGCGGACGAGAAGGTTTTCGGCTACGAACTCCTGTTTCGCGACGGCATCGAAAATTTCTTTCGCAGCACGGACGCCGACGCGGCCTCGCGCAGCGCCTTGAACACTTCCATGCTCATCGGTCTCGACGTGCTTTGCGACGGGCGCCGTGCCTTTGTCAATTGCACTCGCGACGTTCTACTGAATGAATACGTAACGTTACTGCCGTCGGGACAGACTATCGTCGAAGTGCTCGAGACAGTTCCCGCCGATGATCTTGTGGTCGAAGCGTGTCGCCGCCTGAAAGAATCCGGCTACACCATTGCGCTGGATGACTTTGGGGTGAATGATCCGCGGGAAGTCCTGACCGATCTTGCCGACATCATCAAAGTCGATCTGCGGGCAACTTCGCCCGCCGACGCTGCCGCCATGGTGAAACGGTACGGCCCCTGGCGCTGCCGCATGCTGGCGGAGAAGGTGGAAACTCGTGAAGAATTCAGCTCCGCTAAGAAAGATGGCTTCCTTTATTTTCAGGGATATTTCTTTCGCCGCCCGGAAATCCTGACGGCGCACGAGATTCCGGCGAACCAACTGAACTATTTGCGCATGCTGCGGGCGGTTTCGCAGCCCGAACTGGACGTGCGCGAGATCGAAAACCTGGTGAAGGGCGAAGCCTCGCTCTGCTATCGCCTGCTATGTTATTTGAACTCTGCGGTCTTCGGTTTCGCGGCCGAGATTCATACCGTGCGGCACGCTCTCTCCATTCTGGGCGAACGCGAAGTTCGCCGCTGGATTCGGCTGGTGGCGGCCTTGGGCGCCGGCCAAGGGAAGTCAAGCGACCTCGTGCTGGCTGCGCTGGTCCGTGCCCGCTTCTGCGAACTGCTCTCCCCCAAACTTCAGAGCGGGGACTCTGACCTGTTTCTCATGGGCATGCTCTCGCTCATGGACACAATTCTTGAGATTCCCATGCGTCAGGTGCTCGACAATATTCCCCTCGATCATGCAAGCAAGTCCGTGCTGCTAGGCGCAGCGAGTCCTCTTCAACCTTTTTATCAACTTATGCTGGCGCAGGAATCTGGGAACTGGAAAGCGGCGAGCGCACTCGCCGCCCAATTACGTCTGAGCGAAGCCGACATTGCGGATGCGTATTGGAATGCGATGCAGTGGGCGCGGCAGGTAAGTGCGGGAAAATAAGGCGCACCTCCAACCAGGCCCCAGGCACTCGTAAGGTATGATTTGCTTTAAGCAGAAGCGCTGGCTGCCAGTCGCCGCGCAGGAGCCGACTCTGGGCCTTTGCTCTGGCAATTCTCTTTGGCCTCGACACTGAATTGCTCGACCAGCCTCCGGTGCTCATTGGAGTTTTCCACCAGCTGCTGTGCTGCCTTCTGCGTGTCGTTAGCGCCGCGCGAGGTGCTCTCGGCCGCCTGCGCCGCCCCCGCAATGTTGCTCGTAATCTCGCCGCTGCTGTGCGCAGCTTGACTCACGTTGCGCGACATCTCATTGGTGGTTGCGTTCTGCTCTTCCACCGCGGTGGCGATCGTGCTCGAGATATCGCTGATCTGGTTGATGACGCCGCTTATGGACGCAATCGCGTGTCGCACTGGATCGCTTCGATCCTGCGGCTGATATCTTCCGTAGCCTTGGCCGTTTCCTTTGCGAGTTCTTTCACTTCGTTGGCAACCACAGCGAAGCCCTTCCCCGCTTATGGTCGGTTGAATCCCTCCACTCTTTATCGTCCGTACAGGGATTTTTCTTTAGTTCCCGACTTCAATGATCAGATACGGGATGGAATTTGGCGCAAAGAATAGCGGAGTGAAAGCAGGATTATCGCTTCAAAAAACCTACAGTTCTTTGCTCGCCTCAGCGGCGAGCCAGTTCAGTGTTGAGAATGTTCTTGCTCGCCAACTCCCTGCGGCAAGCATGGAATTGCAAACGGGACCCTACTGCATCGTTACTCTTCCCGTAAGGTCGATTCCTGCCGACGAATGTGCAACATAAATGTCAAAATCACCCGGTGCGACCGTCCACTGGTGAGCTTTCACGTCGTAATAAGCGAAAGCTCGTCGATCCAGTGTGATCTGAACGTGCTTGGTTTCTCCGCCGTTCAGTTCCACTCTTGCAAACCCCTTCAATTCCTTTATGGGTCGCGGGACACTGGCATGTTGGTCCCCAACATATACCTCCGCGACCTCCGCGCCCGCGCGAGTGCCGGTATTCGTGATATCGAACTCCACCTGAACCTGCCGGCCTTTCGGCGCAACCGTTAAATTCTTGTAAGCAAACTTGCTGTACGACAAACCGTACCCGAACGGGAATAACGGCTTGATTCCGGACTTGTCGAAGTGGCGGTATCCGACAAATAAGCCCTCGGTGTACTCGACCTTCTTCTCTCCATTTTTCGGATAGTAACTATTGTGGGTGGCATTGTCCCCCCATCGTCGCTCGATGGAAATGGGCAGTTTGCCGGAAGGATTGAACTCGCCAAATAACAATTGTGCCAGCGCCGTGCCGCCCTCCTGACCGGGATACCAAGCTTCGAGCAGCGCGGGGACATGGTCAACCCATGTGGCCATATCAACGCCGCCCCCGGAAGTTACGACTACTACTGAGTTCTTGTTTACCGCGGCGATTTCACTGATCAGTTCGTCTTGTCCCGGCGGCAATTGGAAAGTTCGGTCGCCGCTTTCGCCTTCACTTGCAGGATCGAAGCCCACGGCCACGATCACGGCATCCGAGTGCGATGCCAGTGACTTCGCCTCGGCGCTGACCAGCGTCTCTGGCCGAACAATGCCCAGGCTCGCGGTATTTTTCCCCCAACCCTTCTTGACGCAATAATCCAGCTCAACCTGGTGCCGGCCCGACGCCAGCGTCACTGAAGCCTCATTCACGAATGCGTACCATGCAGTCCAGTTATCAAATACGAGCTTCTTGTCGATATAAAGTCTGTAGCCCCCGTTTTCTCCCGGACCTTGCACGAATACAAGATATCGACCTGGACTGGCTGGAGTGAAGTATCCAGTCCAGCGGATCGAGATATCGGTACCGGCGCCGTCGTCACCGTGAGCGGGCTGGTAATTTACGTGTTTGTCCACTCGGCTGAGTGAGGGTTTACCGCTTAAAGTGAGGTCATTGAAGAATTCAGTTCTGAGGCCGG
Organism: Candidatus Acidiferrum sp.; assembly: GCA_035602195.1. Lineage (GTDB taxonomy): Bacteria > Acidobacteriota > Terriglobia > Terriglobales > Acidobacteriaceae > Sulfotelmatobacter. The sequence goes on along the minus strand of DATNMU010000074.1, from coordinate 24,824 downwards.
GCTCTCCACCGTTCGCTTCGGTAGTAAAGTCAGTGTTCTTGGCCATTTCCTCGAAGTTTGGAATTCCGGAGGCGTAATAGACTTTTGCGCCCGCACCCAGGGATTTCGAAATTCCTTCCAGATAACTCACGGACGTGAACGGCTTAGCTTCAGCGCTGCCGCCGCCGCCCGGTTGCGCCGGGTATGCGCCCGGACCGATCACAGCAATGGTGTGCACCTTGGCCTTGTCGAGCGGCAAGAGATCACCATCGTTTTTCAGAAGAACCATTCCGGCGCGGGCGACCGCTAGTGTCACTTCCCTGCCCTCAGGATTAAGACGCGGAATCGAGAAGTCGGTCTGGTCACGATCGAGCCAGCCGAACTGAATCGCCGTGCGCAGGACTCTGCGCACCTTGTCGTCGATAGTGGCCTCGCTCACTTTTCCCGCATGAACCGCAGGCAGCAACGTCGCGCGGTTCATGAACTTACCGTAGGGCATCTCGAGGTCGAGGCCGCCGTTGGCTGCCGCTACTCCGTCGTAAACGGAGGTCCAGTCCGACATCATGATTCCGCTAAAGCCCCACTCTTTCTTGGCCACATCGGTATTAAGGTAACCGTTCTGGGTCATGTGTTCGCCATTGGTCAGGTTGTAGGAATCCATGATCGCGCCTACGTGCCCTTCTTTCACTGCTGCTTCGAACGTCGGCAGATAGATCTCGCGCATCGTTCGCTCGTCGATAACCGAATCCATGTTGTGCCGGTCGTATTCCTGATTGTTGCCCATGTAGTGCTTGACAGTGGCGCTCACCCCCTTGCTCTGCATGCCCTTGATGTAGCCGACCGCGGTGCGCGACGAGAGAAACGGATCTTCTCCAAAGTATTCGAAATTTCTGCCGCACATGGGAGCGCGATAAATATTGACGCCGGGGCCGAGCATGAAATGCACGCCGCGAGCGCGAGCGTCTTCGCCGATTACCGCCCCGATGCGCTCCGCGAGTTCCGGATCCCAAGAAGCGGCCAGTCCGATTCCGCCAAAAACGGTCGACGGCCCATAGTTCCGTACTCCGACCGGCCCATCTGCCATCTTCAGGCGTGGCAGCCCAATCTTCTGATTCGCCCGGATATAGAAATCGTCAACCCCCCCAATGAGATCGATTTTTTCTTCCAGCGTGAGTTGCTTGAGCATTGAGTCGATTCGCCCTTCGGCATCGGACGGCGCGGACGGAGACTGCTGGCAAACCGCTGGAAGAATGAGAAAGACAACGGCGAAAGAAAGGGATTGCAGCTTGCGCAGCATTGCTGACCTCCAACTTAGATGTCGTAGGACGTTGAAGAAATTGTCGCCTCGCGGACGAGAGCCAGTCTATCTATTCTTATAAGACTTGCGGCGCAACTGAATCCGCGCCCATTCAAAACGATCATTTACCTGCCAAGTAACTCTACTCCGAGCGTAGCCAGGGCGATGTCTTCATTCGAAGATAGTCCGCTGACGGCGACCGCCCCCACCACTTCGCCGTTCTTCCACACCGGAATGCCGCCACCCCAGCCGACGTATTTGGCGTCGCCATAGTAAGCAATGTCGTGTCCTTTCTCGGTATGCTTGACCTTGTCTCCAATTTCCCGCGTGGGTTTGCGCTCGCGCGCGGCAGTCCAAGCCTTATTCATCGCGATATGGATGGAAGAAACCGGAGCACCATCCATTCGAGCGAAAGCGACGAGGTCGCCATGCGCGTCGGCAACTGCTACCGCAGCGGCCTTCTGCATCTGCAAAGCTTTTTCAACGATTAACTCGACGGCACGCCTTGCCTCAGAGTAGTCGATGGTCTGAAGTGTCCTCATTGGCAGGAAGGAAACGACGGTCGACAATTGGCGTTAGGAAGGGTCAACCCGAGGCACCGGTAGCTAGAACGCAGACGAACTTCAGAAGAAACAAATCCGGGCCAGGGGCAATCATCTGGCCCGGACAGTGTGATGCTTAGAACACGAACTTCAGAGCAAACTGAATCAGACGTTCGGGCGAAGCCACCCCACCCTGGACGGTTGAATTGATCACGCCGAATCCGGCAGCGCCAAAACCGGTGGCTGGTATGGAGAAGTAGGGATGGTTGAATAGGTTGAAGAACTCGGTCCTGAACTCAACACCCATCCTTTCGCCTATGTTCGTTTTCTTGAAGATGGCGAAGTCAAAGTTGTCGATTCCAGGACCTCGAAGTACGGAATCAACACGCGATTCGGTGCCGGGACCAAAATCTGGAGGATTCGCAAAGCAACTAGTGTTAAACCAATTCGTGATATGCCCTCCGCCGGCTTGCTTGTCGCACCCCGAAACAACATCAGGCCGGATGTTGCTGACTCCAAGGTTGGCCGCTTCCAAGGGGGTCGAGCCCGCGAAAGTAATCTTCAGCGGGAAGCCGCGTTGGAAAGTGGTGATGCCATCAATGCCCCATCCGGAAACCAAACCGTTCGCTATTCCCGTCAAGTTGGACGCATACGCCTTGCCGTGTCCAAAGGGAAGGTCAAGAACGTAGCTGATCACAAGGCGCTGCGAAACGTCCTGCGAAGATAGCGACCGTTCTCCCTTCAAGTTGTTCCAATCCTGCACACCCCCGACTCCACCGGTCGGCCCTTCAAGCCAACTGGTTAGGGTGTCAGTGTTGCTCAGGAGCTTCGCATTGGTATACGCAACCAACAGTGTTCCACCACCTTGGAAGCGGCGGGTCACACTTGCTTGCAGAGAGTTGTAGCTGCTCTCACAGCAACCATAGCCAGCCAGGTTCAAGTCGTTGTATTGAGGATAGGGGCGTTCCAACTGACCCGCTGCGACGGTCGGTCCACTCAGCGAGGTGTTAGGATTCGCGCCGGCCATCGGGTTCGTAACCTGTGCCGTCAGCGCAGCACCCTGGGACCAAAGAGTATCAGGAAGCTGGTCTACGTGGGTCGAGTATTGCTGCAGATGAACGCCGTGAGATCCAGCATAGGCCACATCCGCAAAGAAACCAGCGGGAAGCTGACGTTGGATGTCGAAGTTCCATTGCTCGACGTATCCCCATTTCGGATTGCTGTGCCCGCTGATCCCGTAATACGGAGCCAAGGTCGGACCGCCGCTAAAGGCCGTGAAACTTGAGATATCAGCAGGAAAAGGAGCCAAAGTGCCAGCCAAGGGCGCAAAGTTGCGTCCCGGTGGGGGGAGAATGCCTGAATTGCCAAAAGGACCGGACTGTGCGCAGCCGAAGCTGTTGGGTCCCCTTACCGGGAATACCGAAGCGGGCGCTCCAAAGGAGCAAGTGGCCCCATCCAACATTGCGCTCGGAGTGATAAATGAGTCGTTCGTAGCGTGGAGAGGGGTACTCGCGAGATTCACCACATCGTTGTCAGGATTGAGCCCGAATGAGACATAGTTCGGAATATAGAAAGTACCGAAGCCTCCTCGGATCACGGTTTTCTGATCCAAAGCGTAGGCGAAGCCCAGCCTCGGCGAAAAAGCCTTCTTATCCATCGGGATATTGTTGTTGCTGGTGTTGCGGCCGGTTCCTACCAGGAATGCATCGCCCGGGCAAGAAGTTCCGGCTGTTCCGCCGCAGCCAGTGACCGTGGCGTTGGTTGCCGTCGGATCCCAATAGGACAGCCGTCCAAAAGCGTCAGACCAAGTACCCTGCAATTCATAGCGAAGACCTAAATTGACGGTCAACTTAGGGGTCAGGTGCCAGGTGTCATCCGCGTATAAAGCGCGGTACACCTGCAAGCCTTTGGTCTGGGCGGGAACCTGAGCAACGCCTTCGGTCTGATTAACGAAACTTCCTTCATTTTGCGACAAGCCGAGCAGGAAATCAGCGAACGCAAAATTAGGATTAGTGATGAGAGCTGCCCCTCCAGCCGCTGTTGTCCAGTTTCCGCCGAAGGCAAAGGCGCCGCTGGCAATGTTGGTCTGGAAGTAGTTATCGTATCCGTATTCGAACTGGGCACCGGTTTGGATCGTGTGCTTGCCCCGGATCAAGGTCAACGCTGGCGTGATGTTGTACTGACTGTTGTGATCGCCAATGGCGCTGTTGCCCTGCGTCTTTCCAACATCGTTGGGGAAAGGAAACGCGGGGGTAGGAGGGGTTCGCATCGTGCTCGGTGGACTGTTGTAGGTCGCGGGCCAGCCCAGAGTCGTGAGATCAAATCCCGAGAGAAGTGGCTGACGGCCGTAGACGAAACGGCTGCCCGACAGATTCACATCGAGAATCGTGTTCGGGGTAAAAGTATGATTTACCCCAATCACGACCATCTTCGTGTGATATTTTTCAGCGCAGCGGTCGAGGCACAGGCCGGTTCCCAGGGGATTCGACGGCAAGTCGGTTAGTCCATAGTAGGCAAACCTTCCGAACAGGCGCGTGTTGCTGCCAATGTTCTGATCCCCTCGCGCCACGAACTCATTGGTATTTCCGCCGGAAGGCGCCGCGCTCAAAAAATTATTAACGTTGCCGGCAAGGTTCGGAGCCGGAAAATATTTCTTCCACAGCACCTGGGTGGCAGTACTGAATTCCGAAGCTGGGATTTGATTGTTCGCGTAAGCCGTCGTGCGCGTCCCGGTTGTGTTCGCGCTGTATGGGTCGTAGAGCTGCCCGGCGGGGTTGCTGCACACACCGGCACCGCTGAAAGTGCCGCCCGCCCCACCTTGGGCAACCGGCAGCGTACACAGAGAGGAAAAATCTCCCGTCAGCATGGCGGTCTGAGGAACGGTGGTCGTAAACGGAGAACCCGTGCGCTGACGGTATTGCTCCCAGCTCACGTAGAAGAACGTTTTATCCTTGATTACTGGCCCACCAACCTGGAATCCATACTGGTTCTGGGTCCAAGGGGGAGCCTCATTCTTGGCGCCGCTCAACAACTCGGTCTGCTTATTGAAATATTCATTGGCGTTCAGCACCCTGTTGCGGAAGTACTCATAACCGGACCCATGCCATGAGTTGGTACCGGACTTGGTGCTAAGGTTCGTAACGCCGCCGGAGAACTTGCCCCACTCGGCCCCGAGATTGCTATATTGGACCTTGAATTCCCCAACTGAGTCCTGTGTCGGAATGATGATCGGTAAATTGATGTAGCCAATGTTCAGCGGTTGACCATCCAGGTACTCCGCGCCTTGGTTGGCGAACGAACCACCAACCTGATAGTTACCCCAGCTGAACGGATTCTGTCCCACCGGCGATCCGCCCGAACCACCCTGGGCAACAGCTGCCGGCGAAATTATGATCAGGTTGAAGATATTCCGACCGTTCAACGGCAACTCGTCCGCTTTACGCTGTTCCACCACCTGTCCGAGAGACGAAGATTCCGTTTGCAGCAGCGGAGTTTCTGACGTTACTTCCACTACTTGGCTGACCTCGCCCACCTGCATGGCCGCATCGACGCGGGTGTTCTGCTGGACCTCGACCGTCACTTCCGGGCGGACGAAGTGCTTAAACCCTTGCTTTTCCACGTCAATTCGATACTGTCCCGGAAATAGGTTTACGAAGGTGAAAAGGCCGTCGCTGCCCGTCGATTGGGCGCGCTTTTCCCCCGTACCTGCATTCGTCAGTGTGACCTTGGCGTCGGGAAGCACGGCACCGGAACTATCGGTGACAGATCCGACGATCGAGCCATAGGTACTTTGGCCGTAAAGAGAAAGTGAGAAAGCTAACAGGCTGACCGAGGCAAGCAGAACCCACAGTATGCGACGTGGCATAGATGTCTCTTTCTGTTACAGGAATCCCCAAAGGTCCCCAAATAATGGTGGCGGGATTCTTGTTCACAACCACGGCGATTGTCAAGAACAAAATTGTTTTTTCTCAATGGGTAATCGTTAACCCAGAAACGGTGTTATGCTTCCCGGCGCATGACCGTTACCATGATGGACATCGCGAAAGACCTGAAGGTGTCCGTGGTAACCGTATCGAAAGCGTTGCGACATCAGGGCCGCATCAGCGATGCTACACGCAAGCGCGTGCTGCGCCGCGCAAAAGAGCTGAATTATCAGATGAACTGGGTGGCGCGGAGTCTGGTAACGCGGCGCACTTACGCGATTGGCCTGCTCCTGCCGGAATTTACTCATCCATTCTTTGGCGAAATTGCCCGAGCCGTGGCCCAGACGGTTCGACCGCAAGGCTATCATGTGGTCCTTTCCAGTTTCGAAGAAGATCCTGAATTAGAAGCCAGTGAAGTCGACGCGCTGCTGGCTCGGCAGGTTGATGGACTTATTATCGCGTCGTCCCAGCGCGCAGGGTGCCGCGGTATGTTCAAGCGCATTCAACAGCGCAATGTGCCCTACATTTTGATTGACCGTCCGGTCGCTCGCCTCAACGCTTGCTTTGTGGGCGTCGACAATCGTGCCATCGGCATCCTGGCGACCGAGCATTTAATTTCGCGAGGCTGCCGCCGCATTGCTCACCTGCGTGGACCTGAGATCGACATCGCCGAAGAACGACTGGAGGGTTATCGCCGCGCCTTAAACAGTGCGGGCCTTCATCGCGACTCAGATCTTATTGTGGCGGGAGGGCATGGAGATCAAAGCGGATACGAGGGCATGCTGAATCTTCTGAAATTGCGCCCCGTGCCCGATGGCGTTTTCTGTTACAACGACCCCGTTGCCATTGGCGCGATGAAGGCGATTCTGGAAGCCGGTCTCAGATTGCCCGATGATGTTTGTATGGTCGGCGCCGGCAATGTTCATTACTCGGACGTGCTGGCGGTCCCGCTCACTACAGTTGATCAGGGCACGTGCCGCATTGGAGCTCTTGCGGCTGAACTCCTGCTGGCACGGATCGCTTCTAAACACTCGATTAAGCCGGAAAAAATACTGATTCCTCCGACACTTGTCGAGCGAGAATCCACTCGACGGCAACTGTAGCACTTGCCGGTCCGCTTTTGCGATCCGCTGCACGCAAGAGCAAAAGCTGCAAGAACGCCGCCCGCGAGTTATGCTAGCTTGCTAAGGAACAGGCTTGGTGAATATTTTGCTGCGGGCGTGCTGTGTTTTAGTTTTGGCAACATTGGCCACGGTTCTCTCTGCGCCGGTTTTCGATGTAGCCCCCCCGCCTGGCTTCGATTTCACACTGCAGAATTCTCCGACGCCGCAAAAATACCTGATCGAAGCCATGCCCGGCGGCGTTGCACTCCTTGATTACAACAACGACGGGTTGCTCGACGTTTTTTTTGTGAACGGCGGACGCGTCACCAGCCCTATGCAGATACCCGAGAACTTCGACCGTCGCGATCCGCGTTACTGGAATCGCCTTTACCGTCAAAACAAAGATGGAAGCTTTACCGACGTTACTCAGCAAGCCGGCCTGGCGAACGCCGGCGACGGGAACTACGGCATGGGCGTGGCTGTAGGAGATTATGACAACGACGGCTATCCCGACCTCTACGTCACCAATTATGGAAAAAATATTCTCTACCACAATAACGGCGACGGAACCTTCACCGATGTCACCGCCAAAGCTGGCGTCGCTGCCGGTGGTTGGTCGGTGTCAGCAGGATTTTTCGATTACGATAACGACGGCAAGCTGGACCTTTTTGTGACCCGTTATATGGATTGGGATACGAAACACAGCAAAGATTGCGGCGGTAATTATCATACCTATTGCCCGCCGGAAGAATTCCCTGCTACCACCAGCATTCTTTATCACAACAATGGAGATGGAACTTTTACCGACGTGAGCCAGCGATCGGGCATCGCCGCCAAGAAAGGGCGCGCTTTAGGAGTCGCCTTCGCCGACTACGATGGTGACGGATTCACCGACATCTTTGTCGCCAACGACGGCATGCAGCAATATCTTTTTCATAATAATGGCAACGGGACCTTCACCGAACTTGGTCTTGAATCAGGGGCTGCTCTCTCTCAGGACGGCCGACGCCTTTCAGGCATGGGGGTAGTATTTCAGGACTACGACAACGATGGCCGTCCCGACGTTATTGTCACCGAGTTGCCGCGCGAAATCTATGGGGTTTACCACAACGATGGCGATGGCCAGTTCAGTTACCGCAGTCTCGAGACCGGGCTCGGAGCCCTGTCGAGCGGTAGTTCGGGATGGGGCGTGGGGTTAGAAGATTTCGACAACGATGGATGGAAGGATTTATTCGTTGCTCAAGGTCATGTGTTGGATAATGTGGAACGCATCGACCCCTCGCTTCACTATCTGGAACAGCCGTTATTGGCGATGAACCACAACGGGCGTTTTGAACGGGTCGACTCCGGGAGCACCACGCCGGTGGCCGCGCGTGGAGTCGCTTTCGGCGATTTGAATAATGACGGTTGGCAGGATGTGGTAATGACTACCCTTGGCGGACATCCTCAAGTATTTCTCAACCGCGGTGGCAAACTTCACTGGCTGGCGATTACGCTCCATGGCACGCGCAGCAATCGCGACGGATTTGGCGCGCGCGTCCAAGTCAACGGTCAGACACGCTTCGCAACTTCGGCAGGAAGTTATTTATCCGCCAGCGACAAGCGACTTCACTTCGGACTCGGCACCGCCGACACTGCAAAGGTGGACATTGTTTGGCCGTCCGGCGCTCACCAAACGTTGAATAACGTTCACGCCGATCAGTTCCTCGAAGTGCGTGAACCGGAGAAGCAGAATTAAATGATCCGCGCAGTCATATTATTGTGGCTCGCCCTGCAGAGTGCCTCGCCACAGGTTGCCGAGCACATGCAAGCCGGAATTGCAGGTGAAAAGAAGCGACAATTCGACGTCGCCATTCACGAATTTAAAGAAGCAACAGAACTCGATCCGACCTTCGCCGACGGCTTCATTAGTTTAGGCCAAGCCTATATGGAGAACGGCGATTATGCTTCCGCAATTGCGCCCCTCAAACATGCCCTTGAACTGAACCCAGATTCGCTCCCGGCCCACCAATTGATAGGATACGCACTGCTGGCTGAAGGTTATGCTGCAGAAGCGATTCCGCATCTCCAGCGCTCTCCCGATAAAACTGCACTGGGCATTGCGGAAATTCAAACCGGACAGCTAACCGAAGCAGTGGCAAATCTCCAGGCAGCGCTCGCTGCACATCCAAACGATGCCGACCTCCTTTATTATCTTGGCCGCGCCAGCGGCCTGCTCGCCAAACAATCCATTGACACGTTGCTCGCCACTTATCCGGACTCCGCCCGCGCCCACCAGGCAATGGCCGAAAACTATTTCGTGCTTCGCCGCATGCCGGATGCGGAAAAGGAATACCGCGAAGCATTGCGGCTTCGGCCGGGCCTGCCCGAGGCTCATCTTGCCTTAGGCGAAGTGTATGCCGGAGCTTTCCAATGGGACAAAGCGGAAGAACAATTTCGCATGCAGACAAAGCTACAGCCGGGTAACGCCGAAGCCGCTTACCGTCTTGGCAACGCGCTGCTCGAAGAGGGCAAAGCCCGTGAGGCCCGGGCGGAACTCGTACGCGCAGACAAACTGATGCCAGACATGCCGGAGACGCTTTATTCACTCGGGAAAGCGGAGTCGCTCGGGGGCGACGCCGCCAGCGCAGAAAAAGCGTGGACCAAACTTCTCTCCATCGAGAAACAAACTGCTCTGGCGGCACAAGCTCATTTCGCGCTCGCGGGTCTTTATCGCAAACAAGGCAAAACCACTGAGGTGCAACGCGAAATGAGGGAGTTCCAGAACTTGCAGAACAGTCAGGATCACGCCGCGCCCGAAGCGCAAGAGTCAAAACATTAATGACATGGATTGCGCGGTTCTACTGGCTCCCGGCACACAGAGCGGCGCCGCCGGCGATTCCGGCGTCGGCGCCGTAACGGGCTTTCAAGAGTGGGATTTCATGCGCGCGCGAATTGATGCACCACTTCGGCAGCCGCTTGCGAATCTCGCAGAAGTAGGAACTCAACATTCCAGACACTCCGCCGCCGATTATGATTACATCGGGGTCGAGCAAATCAACCATGTTGCCCAGCCAGATCGATAGATATTCGATTATCTCTTCCATGGTTTCTTTCGCGACTGGATCGGCGGCGCAGACTTGGCCTACCATGGCAGTCGTTACCTTACTGATATCCCCTCCTGCTAATTCCAGCAGCGCCTTCCCGCGAGCCGGGTTCTCCGCCAATTTTGTTCGAGCTCGACTGGCGATCGCTGGGCCGCAGGCAAAAGCTTCAATGCATCCCGGTTTGCCGCAGCCGCAACGTGGACCGCGGTAATCAATCGTGTTGTGCCCGCCTTCTCCCGCAGCGCCCGTGCGGCCGTGGTAAATACGGCCGTCGAAAATAATTCCAGTGCCGATTCCAGTTCCCACCGTCGCATAAAAAATCTGGCGATATCCTCTGCCAGATCCCCACATGGCTTCAGCCAGCGCCGCCGCGTTGGCGTCATTGTCGATCGCAACTTTCACGCCGTAAATCTTCTCAACTTTCCGGGACAACGGGAAATTCCGCCAGCAAGTTACGTTGGGAGGATTGATGACAGTACCGGTCGTAGGATCAAGCGGGCCGGGAGCGCAGATCCCAATGCCGCGTATTTTTGGAGATCTCTTCCCTTCACCACCCAGCAGCGCGTCAATGGCTCTTCGCACGGCCGCGAGCCCGGATTCCGCATCCTGGTCAGATACCATCGGCTTCCGCACCTGCCGTTGGATCTCACCGGCTGCATCGACGAGGCCGGCAGCCACTTTGGTCCCGCCAACATCGACGCCGATGATGAGACCTTCTTCCACAGGACGGCTCAAGACAATTCTAGTACTCAGCGTGTTGTCCGCGCGACCAAGAACATTAGGAATATAGAGAGTATCGACAACGGTAGCAATAGGGACTCGGTGAACCCCGTAGACTAAGTTGCTTTGATTAACGACGCAGACTAAATCGTTTTGATTGACGACTAGGAGCGCCCAACAAAACATTAGGGAATAAGCGTGTCACTCGAAGGTCCAGACCACCGGGGCGCGTACGCGCAAAGCAGCAACAACAATGATCCTCACTCCAAGAATAAATCTTTAATTGATCTTGGATCGGAGCAGTGACGCAAAATCTCCGCATCTGCTAAAGTAATAAAGGCGTGGGGACGTAGTTCAGTTGGTTAGAACGCTGCCCTGCTATTTTGGCTCTGTTTATCCCCTCTGATTCCAACTGCTTACAAGTATCGCGCCAAATCGCACTGTTCACCAACACACCTCTAGCCTAAATTCGATTCACTCAGCTGGTAGAGCCCAGCCCCTGAAAAGGCTGGTCGTCGGGGGTTCAACTCCCACCCTGCCCATCGCATCCTTATTATTTACAGGTTGTTGCAGTTCAAATCGAAACGTCTACGCTGTCTTTTTTCCGCCTTTGCTGACCAAGAACATCGACCGATCAACAAACACATCAGGAAGATAGGGCGCGGTAGAGAGCAGCCCCGCAGGGCTTGGCGTCGCTCGCATTTTGGTGGTGGATACTTTCCGATCTTAGGTTCAGAGCAAAACCCTCAACGGCTTCGATCCAACTCAATTGCTTGCAAACCGGATGTCGTCAAGACGTTGCTTGGGGGCCAGCAATCCGATTTGTGTACTGGTCAAAATAATCAATGCGGCTGATACTCAGGCGCCGCATCTTGTTCAGAAGAGTTGTTCTCTTAAGTCCGAGGCGCTCAGCCGCCCCGCCTTTCCCGGCTATCCTTCCGGACGCGTCGCTCAAAGCATCGATGATCACGCGTCGCTCAGCTTCCCGGAACGATGATGCGACTCGTACCACCTTTCGCGCAGCAGAATCCTTCACCTCTAGATGCGGCACATTCAATTCGTTCCCTTGAGTTAGAATCACGCAACGCTCCATGAAATTTCCCAGCTCACGAACATTACCTTTCCACGGCGCATTCGTAAGAGCGTCCATGGCATTTCGGGAGATGAAGCTGATGTCCTTGCCCATCCGCTGCGCAAACTTTGACACGAAATGATTCACGAGCGGAAGAATGTCTTCGCGGCGTTCCCGCAGAGGCGGGATCTCGATCGGGAAAACGTTGAACCGGTAAAAGATGACCGCTATTCCTCCCGCACCATAGGGAAGAGCCCCGCACGAAAAGGGGCGGATTGCTCGTCCCCTTCGTTTTGGTGCGCCCGGTAGTGCGCACTCACTTGGAGGTGCAAGACTTCTACACATCCCCGGCGAGGGGTGAGTGTTAGCTGAACGGCAAGGGTGTCCATCGTGAGGTGGAATCTGGAGGAAGGTGTAGGCGAAGCGCGTAAGCGTCCGGTTCGGCTCTTGCAATTCCTGAAAGCCCGCAACGAGATCTCATGGTGATTGAGATAGGACAAGAGACAACCTGGCACCCTGGGCACGCCTAATTTCTCCAGGCATGCACGTCGAATCGGCGGTACAACCCTACCATCGCTGCCTGAGTGCCCGTATCGCACATCATCAGCCCGCGCGGCACTGCGAGCACGTTGGACAAAAGTCAAGGCCGCGCTGAAGAAGCAGTCCGCACCCAAGTTACCAGCGATAAACGGCCTTCGGGGAGATGCCATATCTGAATGTCAGCGCCGGGGCAGATCTCCCCAAAGCCGACTTATGGCCGCCCGGCTCTACGCGGTTCAATTTCTGGATTGCCAATACCTTCCGAGTCATTGGAGAAAAACGGAGCCCCGCCTATCGGACAGGATTCCTGCCAAATCGATAGGTGATATTCACGCTGGCGTAGGAAGGAATTCTTACGCCAACCACTTCGCTGACTGGATTTGCCGGGATCGATCCGTTGCTTCTCAATCCCACTTTTCCCGGCCCATAGACACGGGCAATGGCAAAGTTCTCGGTGCTCTCCCCGGTCCAGCCGCTGGCAATCATCATGCTCACGCCGACGTTCAACCTCCCTTCGAGGAACGGCCGCACCACCGCCAGGCGCAACTCCTTGTTCGCGACGCCGAGGCAATAGTAGTTGAGCGCATTCGAGTCGCCGCTCAGGTAGGCCGTTTCGCCGCAGCCGTTGCCAACCACTTTCCGGCCTACGTATTCGAATTCACCCTTGGCCTGCAGGCGGAAAGGCAGCCTCTGATAAGTCCCCACGAGATCGCCGATCAGGCGCGGGGCCTCCGGCACGATGGAGTAAGACTTGTTAACCAGTCGCGCATCGGCTTGCTCGAACGTTGCCTGTAGCGATCCGCCGGGGATCCTCTGTCTTAGCGTGAATCCGAGATAACGGATGCGGCCCGGCCCGAGATCGAACTGCAGGCCCTGATCCGGATCGATCTTGCCGTATTCGGCGCTCTGCGTCTCGTGGCCCAAAGTTAGTTTCAGGTCGGTGCTGTGAAAACTCTTGCTGGCTACCAGTTGATAAGAGCGCGCCGTCTCCACCGGATTGGGCTTGATGGGATTGTTCAGGTCCGTTCCCAGGCGCGGGTCTTCGGTGAAGAAGGACTTGCCGAAGCTGAGGGAAATCAAAGGAGCAATCCGCGCGTTGCCGGGAAGAATGGTGAAGGTCGCCTTCGGCAAGTTCAGGCCCACCCATCGATTCCACGAATTCGCGGGAGTGAGCAGATCCTGATTCTGGATGCTGATCTCATCTCGCCGCCATCCAAGGTAGTAGCGGAAGTGGCTCCCCAGGTCGCCCTCGCCGGCAATGAAAGGCGTCACAGGCGCAACCGTGACATTATTGCCGTCGATCGAGACGAATGGCCCGTAATAACCGGGAGCGGCAGGGTTGAAGAAGTTGTAGTGGTCGAGATCGTCGCGGCGCGGCGCCTCGCGCTCGTAATCCGCGCCGGCCAGCAGCGAGAAACTCTTCGAGATCTTGTTCACGTACGTAGCATTGCCCCCGCTGACCGTGCGGAACTCGCTCTGCCGGATCAGCCCCAGCCCAAAATCAGAAAAAAGGGAAAGGTTGTAGGTGCGAAAAAACCCGGAAAGCTGCAGTTCCTGGCTGGCGGTCAGTTTCCAAACGTCGTTCAGCGCCACGAGCGCCGTGTGCGTTTGATCCTTCTGCCTGGGATCGATCGTGTCCGGATAGTCGACCCATCCGGCCGCAGCGTCGACGGAGTTGAATCCAAACATGGGCCTCAGTCCGGCGACGTAGCCGTAGCCCAGATAGGCAACGCCAAACAACGTCAGCGTGTGATCGCCAGCGTGAAAGACGCGTCCACTATTGAATTTGAATTGCTTGCGATGTTCCAGCCGATCGAGGAAGCCATTGCCGAACGAGCCTTCCATCGCGGCCCAGGAACCTGTGGAGGGGCTCATGCCCGCCGTCAGTGTCGCGTCCCGGTAGTCGGCTGTCAGCGTAATAAAGGGATTCAGATAAGACCGCAGTCCGTAAATCGCGGCAAGGTTCAGTGCGTGATTGCCTTCGCGCACGTTGAACGCGCCGCCGTCGACCTGCACGCTCTCGATGACATCGGCGATATATATGTTCGGATCGGCATAGCCGTTACCGTGCGCATTCGCCGACAAGTTGTTCGGCACCAGGTACGAGCCCACCTGAATATACTGTGCGATCGGCTCGCCGTGATCGCCCGCCACGCCCGGCGCAAAATATTGCGGCGCTTTGATGCCGCTCGACGCGGTCTCGATCGGGTAACCGGGAATGGAAATCGGGGCGCCGGGACGTCCTGGGTTCGCATCGAGCAGATCTTCGGTGGCAAACACTTTCATCGCGGGATCGGGCGATACGATATCTTCTTGGCTCACGTCGGCGGTCACCAGAATGCTTTCCGTTGTCGACGCCAACTCACCCATGCTGACTGTGATCTCAGGATTGTTATTCTGCTGCAAGGTAACTGACCGGCTCACCGGGCGGAATCCTGCTACGTCAGCGCGTAGCGTGAAGTCACCGGTTGCGTGTAGGCTGAGCAGGAATCGCCCATCGGCCTCGGATCGCGTCTGCGCGAGGACTTGATTTCCTTGTAAGAGTTGCACCGCAGCGCCCGGCAGAGCATTTCCCGCAGGATCGACAATCCGCCCTCTGATAGCTGCATCTTGCGCGATGGCGAGAAGAGGCACGATCATCATCGGAACAAGAGCGATCCAACTTCTGCGCATGCGTCTTTCTCGTGCGCACCACAATCCGAACGCCTTTCCGGACATCGATATCAAATCGCCGCCCGCGCCGCCTCTTTGAGCGCCTTCATCGCTAGTAAGTAAGGGCGAGGCCCGTAGCTTACCCTTGCGACGCCATTTTGCGCGAGTATGCTGACAGATGGACTCTCATCAACGACCATGACATTGACTGGCAATCGGGATGCTTCCGCTAAGCGCCTGATCAGATGGATATCCACAAGGCCAGGAACAAAGAGTCCGTCCGCACCGGCTTCAGCATACAATCGTGCTCGCTCGATCGCCTCTTCAAGCATCGTATTGTCGTGGTGCTCTGCAGGCCGCTGGAAGAATACATCTGTCCGGGCGTTAATGAAGAACCGGGTGTTCGCGTCGTCGGCCACCTGTCGAGCGCAAGAAATGCGATCTACTTGATCGCATGATTTCCGGAGTTCCCCATTGGCCGGAAAGCTGTCTTCCAAATTGCAACCTGCGGCGCCAACCTCGATGGCCATACGGATGGTCATGCCCACCGCGTCAGGTGCATCGCCATAGCCACTTTCTAGATCGACTGTGACCGGGACTTCCACAGCACTCACAATTCTGCGCAGATTGTTCATCGCGAGATCTAGCGGAATCCGCTCGCCATCTACGAAACCATTGGCGGCGGCAACTGACCAACTGCTGGTCGCGATTGCTTCAGCTCCGCCTGCAGCGACGGCCTTGGCGCTTCCTGCATCCCAGGCATTGAAGAGCACAATCGGATTTCCTCGAATGTGCAAGTTGCGGAATGTCTCGGCCTTACGGTTTTGTTCGGCTCGAGTTTCATCCCCGCCGCTAATTGTACTTTGCGTAGAATCCTTGCAAGCTGTCATGGCTTCCTTTTGATTCACACCCGTTCGTTGTCTTTACGTGCGTAGCCTCTTGCCGCCTGATAGCTCACGAGCGTCTCCGCTCGATAGCGGCTTCCCGCCAATACCCAAGTTGCCGTCCTTAACCTCTTCGATCACCACCCATGCCAAGGAAGCAGTTTTTCTCCTTCAATCGAGACCAGCGCATCTGTCAATTTCTGAATCATCTTCTGCTTTTGTGTTTGCGAGAACACATTCTCAATTAGTGTGACGTGGATCAAAGGCACCTTCCCCTCCTGATCGCCGGACTGATGGACCGATTTTTGGATCTGGACTCCAGATTTGCAGCTGAACGGACTTTACAGAATCCGGATATTTTCGCAGCAAAGCGCACGCGTCTGAATAGTGACCACTCGCCTCCGCGGCCTTGATGGCCAGGGCTGCTGCGCGCGGCGTCTGGCGATTGTCAAGATTCTGTTGCGCAAGAACCCAGGCGCGCTCCGGATCTGCGCCGGGTCCGAGATAAAACTCCGCGCCGTGGTCTGCGAACGCCAGACCATCACGACTCAACAGCAACTCATAGCTTGTCCGGGCTTCTGCGATCTCGGAGCTACCACGCTTTGAATCCCCGGTCCTCAAATGCAACACTCCCAGCAGCGCTCGTGCCTCCGGCTCATTACTCGATCGGACAACGTTCTCAAGAAGTTCGATCGCCGATTCGCTGTCGCCGCGCAGCGCCTCGATCTCGGCCAGATGAATGTTCGCAGTGACAAACTCCGGTACATACATGAGTGCTTGTGTGTACAGGCGCTCGGCGCGCGCTTGATCCCCTCCCTGCTCGGACCAGATCAGACCTCGCGCGAAGTAAATCCACGCATATGGAAACGGAAGCGTCGTATCGAGACTGGAGAGAGCTTCTGCATATAAGCGATCCGCATCGTCAAGGCGACCGACCGCGGTGTACGCTAGCGCCAAGGCACTACGCGATGAGAATCCTGGGTGCCGGAGTAGGTTCTTTTCAAGCTGTGGAATCTCTTCCGGTGCACGTCCAATCGCGACAAGGATGGATGCGCGTAGCGCGGAAATCTCGTCCGGTTTTGCTCCAGTGCGCTCCGCTGCTTCAACGTCGGAAAGAGCATCCGCGAACCGGTGCACTGCGGAACGAGTTCGAGCGCGTAACAAGAGCTCCCGACCTGTCGCGTATCGTTCCTCACCAAGCGCGCTCGCACGGTCCAATGCTTCGTAGTCACCCAAGAACCGCGACCGGAGAAGCAGTAATTCCTCCACGCCGATCTCATTACCCGCCTGGTGAATCTGTTGATCGAGGTTTGCGATTGCAATCGCACTATTTGTTGTGTTGATCGTGGAATCAGCGACGTTTGAGCCATTCTTAGCGCTACAGGTCGTCGATGCGAGCACGATTGCAACAAATGCCTTCCAGAGTCGGAGTGTTTTCATGGCGCCGCCAGGAACGGAAAGTCCGTAGTTGAGTGCACCTTGTCGTCGTGATGGAGACCGTCGTCGGCGCCGGTCATCGTGCCATTCACCAACAATGACCGGAATATGTTGCTGGCGTCATAGTTGGGGGTCCGACCACCGCAGTCGCTGCTCAACGCGCCGGGTGTCTGAAATTCGGTGAGCTCGACCGCAAGGAACTGCGTGCAAAGAGTCGATTTGCTGTTCACCCAAACACGATCATCAGCTAGGAGCTTGGCGAGGCGTTCATATCGCTGGGATGGTTTCCCTTTGGTATCGGCAAGCCTTTGATTGCCGCACTTGCCATCAAATCCATCATAGAATCCGAGCGTTTTCTGAATGTCCGACGAGAATTTCGCCCAGCCGTTTCGGGCGACGCGGTTGTACGCCTCCTTGCGTTGATCGCTCTCGGTATCAGGCGCCAGAGGCCCGCCCACAAGGGCGTTCTTAATCAATGGCCGCGCCGTGCGCTCGATGGGCTCGCCGAGTGTCGGAATCGGGGGCTTCTTGCCCACTGCAGCTTTCACGTGTGACGGCCCACCATGCGGAGCCTTGTGAACTACTCCCCAAACTGCAAGGAGGTCACCGCCGGTTGTGACCACATCGAGATCGACTGAGATCACCAGGGACGACGACTTCCAGCCTGCAAGAAAATTCGTTGCCGTGCCCCCATCGGTGTGTCGCCACGTGTCGAGAATCGAGCGAGATGTCTGTTCATCGAACTCCGGGCAGCCGGCGCTGTCCACTCGCGTTCCGTGCTGGATGGCAGAACCCGCCACTCCATACATGGCTCTCGCGCCCTTGACGTTGTTGAAAAACGGATCGTCGCGCAGGCCAGCGAACAGTCGAAACCGCCGTTTTTTCCCCTCGATGCCAGTGATGTTGCTGGCATCGCCGTGAACGTAATCCGCGTCTCCGATCCAGCACTCGGCGACGCCCGCTACGTCGAAACGGCACACAATCAATGTCGTTGCCGTCGTCTTGCCGAAGCTCTTTCCGCTATCCACGTGAAACACATATTGCAGGTGATCGGAGAACTGATGGGCAACGATGTCCATCACCAGATTGAGGCGCTTTCCGTCAGACGAGGTCCATGTAAAGATGTCGCCAATGTCAGCCGCAGGATCTGCAATTACCGTGGGGGTATCCAAGTGGTCTGAGGCTGAAGCGACGCGAAAGCCCATAGTGATAAGGATCCCAACCATCGCCACTCCAACAAACCACCAATTCCATGCTTGAAGCTGAAATCTTTGCATATCTACTGTCCTTTCCTGTTCATTTCAGAGACTCCATAACCATCTCGCGTCCTCGAAAATCACGTTCGGCATTTCCTCTGGGAAGAAAAGTTTCGCTCCGGATACACGGCGAATACCGAGCGAGTTGCCAGACATGCGAGCCAGATAATCTGGGCTTGCCCGGGAGAAGATTTTGTCGGCAGTTCCCCACACAATCCGCGTCGCAACATGACTTTTCCTGAGCGCGGATTCAATCCCGGCCAACGGATTCGGAGCGAGAGCGATTGCATAAGCGTTTGTGAGCGCCTTCCGCTCCGGGGAACTCACTAGAGGTCTAAGATACGTTTCGATGGCTTCATCAGTCGGGTGGGCCGGATTTGCATAGCATTGTCCCCCGAGGCCCTTTTCTGACCTTGCGAGTGCTTTGTCTGAAAGCCAGGGAACCAGCCACTCGTCGGCAAATCTTCCAGCACGCGCCAATTCAATCACTGGCAAAACTGCTGCAGGCGGACTGTCCGGCTCCGTGTCACAGTTTGTCAGCAGCAAGGAGCGAACCCGGTCAGAATGATGCGCCACGAACAGTTGTGCGATTGCGCCCCCACTATCGTTCGCAACGATGTCGATGGACGAGATCAACAGCTTGTCCAAAAGCTGCACCAACATTTTCAACTGCGCCTGAGGTGCAACGCTTTGTCCGTCGGCGACCTCCGTGTAGCCAAGCGCCAAGAAATCCGGAGCGATGCAACGCCTTATTTTTGAAAGTTGAGGAATTACGCCCCGCCATTGGAAGCTATTCAAGGGAAAACCGGGCAGGAATAGTGCGGCCGGTCCGTTTCCTTTGTCGATGTATGCAATGCGGCCCTGGTCGGTGGTCGTGAACTTCTGTGTGGAATGAAATTCCGCGACCGACATTTCATGCAGACCTTGCGCGGATGTAGCTCCAGAGGCGTAGCACTCGGGATCGCGCACGCCTAGGGCCGACATCGTGATTGCGCCCGCACTCAAGCAAACGAACTCTCGGCGATTCATGAGTTTTTACCCTCGGTTGCTAGTCTGTCTCTAAGATCCAAAGGTTGAGGTGGTTATTTCTCCCGCGATTCGGGAGGAACCATACCGTTGATGCGGTAATAGGCCACCAGTTGACCGTAGTTTTCGCCCGAATGTTCGATTACTCGATAGGCGAGATCCGCCAAGCGAACGAGCTGCGGCGATCCGTCGTCCACGCCTTCGTTTAAACCAGCATCTCCCTTCGCCGCCAGCAGGTCAGCGCCGTCTTTCACACACCGGCTGACAAATGCCACGACATCATCCTTCGTCACCCATTCGCTCTGTGGCGGGTCGTCGCCATATCGCGCTTGTTTCCCCTGAGCTACATCAGTGAAGTAGTACATCGATCCGGCGGCGTGAACGACTTGCTGAATCAACGAGCGCGATCGCGCATTCGGCTTGTACTCGTATTTCTTTTCGGGCAGGTCCTCGGCAATCGCAATCAGCTTTCGACCAATCTCGTTCCATTGCCCAACAACTGCGGCGAACGCCGGTACGGTGGTTAGTTTCGCGTTTGCGGCCTCATCGATCGATTCCCAAAACAGGCGGAGTTCCTTGTCGAACTCCTGCCAGCGTTCTTCGGGAAAGAAGATCCTAGCGCCCTTGAGTTCGACATATTTCCGGGTGCCCGGGATGGTTTCAGACAGCCACCGACCCCATTTCACGTCGAAATACACATCGTCAGTTCCCCAGACGATCAGGGTGGGTGCCTTCAAAGTCTTCAGCCGGTCTTCAACGGCTAGCGTGTGCTTGTTGTCAAAGGCCGCCAGAAAACGCTGAAAATCGCGCGTGCGCTGCTCGTTTCTCACCAATGGACAGAGATAGTGTTCGATGGTGTCGTCACTGACCAGTTCCGGATGCTCGTATGCTGGCCCTAGAGCTTGCGGTGACCGATACACATTCTTGTCCGCGATCATGGCCTTCAGTGTTCCCGGCAGTCCTCCCGCGGCCGCCATTGCCAGAAATGGCTTGAAGGCCTCGGGCGGCCAGTTATCGTGCGTGTCGCCGTCGGTCAAGGTCAGACCGCGAACGCGCTCGTGATACAAGGCAGCAAAGCTCTGTGCGATACCCGTACCGCTGTCATTGCTGACGAGATCAACTTGATCGATCTTGAGAGCATCGAGAAATTCCTTGAGCATCTTCGCGTTGGCGGTCACAGAAACGTCCTGATTGGGAGCGATTTCTGTGTCGCCGTGCGCCGGAAGGTCCACAGCAATGCATCGTCGGATATCGGACAAATCCGCGAGTTGGTGCCGCCACAGATATCCGTTCAACAAAACGCCGTGCACGAATAACGCAACCGGTCCCGTGCCCTGCTCCAGATAGCTAATTCGTCCTGAGGGCGTATCTGCGCTATGTCGAACGATCCATGTCTCCGCCTGGGCGCTTAACTGCGGCGTCCCACAAATTCCAAGCAACATCGCCACGACAACAACGATCGATAACGCATAGTCGTTGGCAACGCTCCGACACTCACCAATCATGACAACTGCCTCGTTTTGTTCCAAAGCTCAATGTCTCCTCGTTCTCGCGGAGGAATTAGCTTCCTTCAACTTCTGCGCGCAATCGTCGCAGCACACCTCAACCGTCCTACCTCCGATCTTCACCTTGATCGAATCTCCCTCCAGCTTGCAGTCACAAGCCGCACAAGTCTTCTCAGCCATGACTCTCTCCTCTGTTACCCGAGGTCCGGGTGAGACAAGTAGGCCATGGCCGGCAGCGAACCCGCTGTCAAAATCTTTAGCAATTTGCTGGAGGTTGGATCAGCGACGGAACGCCGACTGCTTGAACTCGGATGGCGAGCGACCGTAGATCTGCCGAAATGCTGCGCTGAAATGGCTGTGGCTTGAGAACCCGAGATCCAGGCCCAACGACGTAAGATCTTCGTATTCTCCAAGACGGTCGAGTGCACGCGCCAGCCGTAGGCGCAATTGATAGCGATATAGGGGAAGGCCTTCTACTTGCTGAAAAACCTGTGTGAGATAAACCGGGGACCCGCGAACTTCAGCGGCAATGTCGGCCAAAGTCCAACGCCGCGCCAGATCGCTCGCCAGCACGAGCTTCACACGATCCACGAGACGCTGCCGACCATAGGTAGCGCCTGGGGCGCGCGTGGTACGTGGTCCGAGGGACCGCTGCACGAGCGTCAACGCCAAGGTCTCTGCCTCCAGAGGTTCGGCAGTTTTCTCGCGCACGCTGTGCCGGAGCAGCGCCACCAGCGCTTGAGTCCGAGCGTCAACTCTGTGACGCGGTTGACGAAATGCCACTCTCGGTCCATCCTCAAGGAGAGAGGGCGGCGCGAGCTCATGCAATTGCGCCTCTTCGATGACCAACGTTAGGCTGGCATCGCCGCCGGACACAGGATGGCTGACCCGGTAACCTTCCATCGCGTTGAAAAAGAGCACTTGGTTCGCTTCGGCGACGGCCTGGTTCTGTCCGACGTGTCGAACGTAGACGCCGCGATAAGGAAACACAAGTTGCGTGGTAACGGTGTACTCTTCTGGGCTCTGATATCGGCAAGTTCCTCGGCAGTACGTGTCCCTTATGGTAACGGTCGGAGATTTCAGGAGAGAGTGAACGTCAAACTCCGACAGAGGTTTATTCTCGTTGTTGACGCTCCACACGATTGCCCCCGCGACCGATACCAAAGCATAGCACCGAAAGTTAGAGTAACATCCCGACTCAATGTCGGAGGGGAACGATGGCGTGCGTTCAAACCTTAAGAGCCAGCCGAGTATGGTCCCTTAAAGAAAGCGAGAACCCTCGTGATCACCAACTAAGCTAGTTCGCGGATGGTCGGCATAGTGAAGTTGAGTGCCTGCAACCGATTGTCAAACAAATCTAGAGGAACTCAATCTGTCCGCTGCCGAAGTCCAAACTGTCTATGAGTAGGCTATTCCGCGAGGAACGCACCGTTACCGATCCGAAATTCTGTGAGGGGTTTGAGATTCTTCTTGTAACTGCTAGTAACTGCGTATTCCTTCCCACCTTTCACGCGGACGCCACACTTTCCTGTCGAGTACGGTTTGATCTCTACCACAAACGAGGTATTCACGAGCGCGGATCGATGGATCCGAATGAATCCGTACGGCTTCAGCTTTTCGGCCACCATCGAGATTGATTCGCGCAGGAGATAGGAGTCCGATTCCCGCTGCAGTGACACATAATTGCCCTCAGCTTGAACTGCGACCACATCTCCAGGATTGATGAAGAGAATCCTTCCTTTAGTTTTGATTGCGATCCTCGGGTACTGCGGACGAGACAGCTTCTGCAAATGCGGCAAAGCCTCGATCAATTTCGCGGCTTGCTCGCCCTTTGCTCTCCGAGAGGCCCGGTCCAAGGCTTCGCCGATGCGTTCGTTCGAAAAAGGCTTTAGCACGTAGTCCACGGTGTGCTTCTCGAACGCTGCGACCGCTTGTTCAACGTGTGCCGTTACAAACACGATAGACGGCAACGGAAGGTTTCGTTCCCTGAGCTGGTCTACTAGTTCAGTGCCCGACAGTCCAGCATTATTGATGTCGAGAAGCAAAACATCGTAAGAGTCCGTGGCCAATTTCTCGAGCGCTTCGATCGCATCGTTGGCCGAATCGAAGTGCTCCACGTCGCTCCTTGCCGACAGGACATTTGCCAAAGCCGTTTGGGCCAGGCGCTCATCATCCACGATCAGCACGCGCATGGTTTCCACTCATCCATCTCTGTTCCGTCCGGCGTACACGTTTTGCCTGACCGCTCGGGACCGGAGCCTTAAGATTTCACCGATTTTCTTCGCATGGTCATGACTTGAATTCGCGTTAGGATCGGACCGTCAGTGAGCATCCGTGTTCGCCGGCGTTCCGTCCGACCACTCGGACACCCCAACGATGAACTCGGTCACTGGCTCCGGAGCACCATTAAAGTGTGGACTCAGCAGAACCGGGGAGTCAGAGCCAGAGCCCAGCGCGCCTGCACCCCACGTGTGAGCGTCTTTCACGGGAACGTAAAACATGAGATGGGGAGCGCAGTTCCCGCATCTGCTGTTAAGGAACATTGCTTCGACAGCATACAGGCCCATCCCGCCAGGCTCGAGGGCCGGCAGTTCCCCTTTCTCAATCTCGGCCTTCATACCCTCGTTCATTTCGGCTTTCGATTTTCCAGCCAATGCCAATTTTGTCCTAATCAAAAGGATCGGCAGCACCGTTCTGGCAGCTTGCGGGTTGTAGCAAACCGGACCGAGCCTCTTAGGGTTCCAAAACTCGGGACTGTTTTCGAATTGGTCCATCCTCGAGCGGTCTATGTTGCAGACAAAGCCGTTTTTGCCTTCGACCGCAGTTTCATAGCCATGCCTTCCGAGGACCATAATCGTGGCCTCGCGGGCAACGGATGGCGGAGCCGCGCTTCGCGCCAAGGCAATTTCGGCATCGCGGCCCATAAGGTATTGATCGAGGGGGAGCATCGTAGACTGCTCTGAATTGTCTTGCGCCTGCATCCGCCACGGCGTCGAAAAGCCCCAACATGAAGGCAAAGATCAGAGAGGCAAATACAAGGAATCTTCGGCTGCGCATCATTTTCTCCTTTGGAGGTTGCAAATCGTTTTCTGTTCGTGCAACTTGAGCGGGCGTTCGGGCATTAATCAGGCGCTGCTCCTCCCTCGGCCCCTGCGTGGTTTTGCAATGCCCCCGGCGAAGGCTGCGCTCAAAGCCGCGCCGCATAACTGTTGGCTGAATTCTCGTCGGTTCACATCGCTGCCTCCCTTTGACCGCACACTCCTTCAATGGCTGCCGCCATTAAGCGGCGATGGCGTTCCGTCCGACCAATTGCTTACCGGAACGTCAATTGTGGTATAGCGGCCTATTTTTTCTTCGTGCGCGTCCAACGGGACGTCATCCCCCAAGTCGGATCCCAAGGCTTTAGGGTCGATTTCGGGGACAAAAAACATCACGTGGGGAAGCCAGGGTCCTTTGACGCCGGCATTCAAATACCCTTGCTTTGACATCATGTAGGACACCGAACCGGGTTCGGGCGTGGGCAACTCACCTTTCGCGATGCCGTCTATTATGGCGTCCTCTATCTGAGTGTTCGAACGTCCGGCAATCGCCAGTTCGGTCTTCTTGAGGTAGGTCGGAAGAAAAGACCGTGCACCCGGAGCGCTCAGGCAGATCGGACCGTGTATCTTTGGATCCCAAAAAGCCGGATTGTTTTTCGGTAAATCCCATGATCGTCCCACCAGGCACACGAAACCGTTCTTCCCCTCCACGGCCGTTTCATAGCCATGCCGTCCAAGAACCAGCACCTTGGCCCCGCTCGAAA